>NZ_RZTE01000023.1:38904-69019 GCF_003997415.1 Mesorhizobium sp. M7A.F.Ca.MR.245.00.0.0
GGCTTGCTGTCGCTGCGCGACCAGGGCGTGATCAAGGCGTTCGGTGGCGGCATCAACGAGTGGCAGGTCGCACAGACGCTGGCCGAGCGCGGCGACTTCGACCTGTTCCTGCTGGCCGGACGCTATACGCTCCTGGAACAGGAGGCGCTGACCTCTTTCCTGCCGCTCTGCCAGGCACGCGGCATCGGCATCGTTCTGGGCGGCCCCTACAACTCCGGCATCCTGGCGACCGGACCGAAGCCCGGCGCCTACTACAACTACTCGGAAGCGCCGAAGGACATACTCGATCGGGTCGCCGGGATCGAAAACGTCTGCAAGCGTCATGGTGTCAGGCTGATCGAGGCCGCCCTGCAATTCCCGCTGCTGCACCCCTCGGTCGTCTCAGTGGTCCCCGGTGGCCAGCGGCCGAGCGAAGTCGAGAGCAATCGCTCGCTGCTCGATGCGAAACTGCCCCCAGCGCTTTGGGCCGATCTCAAGAAGGAAGGTCTTATGCGCACCGAGGCGCCGACCGCGTAAGCCGGCCGCCGTCGCGTCAGCGTCGGGCACAAAAAATGAAAAGCCGGGCAAGCCCGGCTTTTCTGGTCGCGTGTACCTGCGTAGGCTATAAAAAATGAAAAGCCGGGCAAGCCCGGCTTTTCTGGTCTCTGAAAAGAAAAAACGCTTAGTTGACTGCGTCCTTGAGGCCTTTACCGGCCGAGAACTTCGGCACGGTGCGCGCCGGGATCTTCACTTCGGCGCCGGTCTGAGGATTGCGGCCGGTCGACGCCGCACGCTTTGACACGGAGAAATTGCCAAAGCCGACAAGCCGGACATCGCCGCCCTTCTTCAGTTCGCCGGTGATCACGGAAAATACCGCATCGACCGCCGACTGCGCGTCACCCTTCGAAATGCTCGCGGCGTCGGCGACAGCGGACACCAGTTCGTTCTTGTTCATAACAATTCCCTTCCATGAGAACACCGGAACTATCGACTCATCCGGCAGGAAACGGACTTTAGAAAGAAGCGCTCCCGCAACCAAGTCGAAAAGGCAGGAAAAAAGCGGAAAAAGCCCGGAAATGCTGGGTTTTTCACATGAAAAAGCCGGGCTCTAGGCCCGGCTCTCCGTTTGTGCGCTGCAACCTTGACGAAAACCAACGCATGGCCTCGAAAACCGTCGCCGGTTTTCGGAAAGGGCCATGCGCAAGTCCGAGCGTTAGAGCGTCCTTTGTGCGTCCAGATGGACGCCCGGCGCTCTAATGCGCCAGGGACTTTCCAGCGTCGTCGGCACTGTCTGTCGAGGCCGGCGGATTGACCGGTTCGACCCATTCGATCGGCTCCGGCATACGCACCAGTGCGTGGCGCAACACCTCGCCGACACGTGAGACCGGAATGATCTCCATGCCGTTCTTCACATTGTCCGGAATCTCCGCCAGGTCCTTGGCATTGTCTTCCGGGATCAGCACCTTCTTGATGCCGCCGCGCAGTGCGGCGAGCAGCTTCTCCTTGAGCCCGCCGATCGGCAAGATGCGGCCGCGAAGCGTTATCTCGCCGGTCATCGCCACATCCGCCCGGACCGGAATACCCGTCAGTACCGACACAATGGCTGTCGCCATGGCAGCACCCGCAGACGGGCCGTCCTTCGGCGTGGCGCCTTCCGGCAGGTGCACGTGGATGTCGCGCTTGTCGAACAGCGGCGGCTCGATGCCGAAATCGACGGCGCGCGAGCGGACATAGGAGGCCGCCGCCGAAATCGATTCCTTCATCACGTCGCGCAGGTTGCCGGTCACCGTCATGCGGCCCTTGCCGGGCATCATGACGCCTTCGACCGTCAGCAGTTCGCCGCCGACTTCCGTCCAGGCAAGACCTGTAACAACACCGACCTGATCGTCAGCCTCGACCTGACCGAAGCGGTAGCGCTGGACACCAAGGTAATCGGAGAGGTTCTCCGCCGTGATGCTCACCGTCTTCTTCTTCGTCTTCAGGATCTCGGTCACCGCCTTGCGCCCAAGCTTCATCAGCTCGCGCTCCAGGCTCCTGACGCCCGCTTCACGGGTGTAGGTCTGGACGATGGCGCGGATCGCGTCCTCACCGACGGAAAACTCCTTCGGCTGCAGCGCGTGATCGCGGATCACCTTCGGCATCAGGTGCCGCTTGGCGATCTCGATCTTCTCATCCTCAGTGTAGCCGGCGATACGGATGATCTCCATGCGGTCCATCAAGGGCGCCGGGATGTTCAGCGTGTTCGCCGTCGTCACGAACATGACGCTCGACAGGTCGTATTCGACCTCGAGGTAGTGGTCCATGAACGTCGAGTTCTGTTCCGGATCGAGGACCTCGAGCAACGCCGATGACGGATCGCCACGGAAGTCCTGGCCCATCTTGTCAATCTCGTCGAGCAGGAAGAGCGGGTTGGACTTCTTGGCCTTCTTCATCGACTGGATGACCTTGCCGGGCATCGAGCCGATATAGGTGCGCCGGTGGCCACGGATCTCGGCCTCGTCACGCACGCCGCCAAGCGCCATGCGGATGAATTCGCGACCAGTCGCCTTGGCGATCGACTTGCCGAGCGAGGTCTTGCCGACGCCGGGAGGGCCGACGAGGCACAGGATCGGCCCCTTCAGCTTCTTCTGGCGGCTTTGCACGGCGAGATACTCGACAATGCGCTCCTTGACCTTGTCGAGGCCGAAATGATCGGTGTCGAGCACGTTCTGCGCGAAAGCCAGGTCCTGCTTGACCTTGGAGTTCTTGCCCCACGGAATAGACAGGATCCAGTCGAGATAGTTGCGCACGACGGTCGATTCAGCCGACATCGGCGACATCGTCCGGAGCTTCTTCAACTCGGCTTCCGCCTTTTCGCGGGCCTCCTTGGAGAGCTTGGTCTTCTTGATGCGCGCCTCGATCTCGGCGGCCTCGTCGCGGCCGTCCTCGCCTTCGCCGAGCTCCTTCTGGATCGCCTTCATCTGCTCGTTGAGGTAGTATTCGCGCTGAGTCTTCTCCATCTGGCGCTTGACGCGCGAGCGGATGCGCTTCTCCACCTGCAGGACGGAGATTTCGGCTTCCATGAAGCCCATAGCCTTTTCCAGCCGCTCCTTGACCGAGAGCGTGGCCAGCATTTCCTGCTTCTCAGGGATCTTGATGGCGAGATGCGAGGCAACAGTGTCGGCGAGCTTGGAATAGTCGTCGATCTGGCTGGCTGCACCCACCACTTCGGGCGAGATCTTCTTGTTCAGCTTGACGTAGTTCTCGAAGTCGGTGACGACCGAACGCGCCAGCGCCTCAACCTCGACCTCTTCCTCTTCCGGCTCGACCAGCGCCGCGGCGCGGGCCTCGTGGAAGTCGGGACGGTCGGTGAACGAGACGATTTTCGCACGCGAAGCGCCTTCGACCAGAACCTTGACGGTGCCGTCGGGCAGCTTGAGCAATTGCAGCACATTGGCGAGCGTGCCGATGTCGAAGATGGCATCGGGCTCGGGATCGTCGTCGGCGGCATTCATCTGGGTGGCAAGCAGGATCTGCTTTTCCTGACCCATCACCTCTTCCAGCGCCTTGATCGACTTCTCACGCCCGACGAAGAGCGGCACGATCATGTGCGGGAACACCACGATGTCGCGCAGTGGGAGAACTGCGAAGACGCCGTCGCTGGGTGCCTTGGATACTTTGGCCATTGTCCAACCTTTCATGTCGCGGCCGCCAATCAGCCAACCGCGAATCTTATATTAACGACCGGGGATCGTTCCGCCTACCACCGTTTATGACGGGAGTTTTACAGCACAGAAATCGGGCACCTCGGCCTTCTCCAGTTAGTTGGATGCACGACCCCCAAAGATCAAGGGGCGTGTCCAAATCCGCACTTCCAACCCGTCCGCGAGTGACACATTTGCGACGCCAAGCCGTACGCCGCGCAAAAGCCCTGTGTGACAGCAAAACGGCGCCTTGCGGCGCCGTTTCAGAATTTCGCTGCGGGCTCATCATGTCAGGCGCTGACATTGCCCTTCTTTTCCTTCTGCTCGGAGTAGATGTAGAGCGGCCGGGCACTGCCGGTCACCACCTCCTCCGAAATCACCACTTCGCGCACGCCTTCGAGCGCGGGAAGCTCGAACATCGTGTCGAGCAGGATCGCCTCCATGATCGAACGCAGGCCGCGCGCGCCGGTCTTGCGCTCGATGGCGCGCTTGGCGATCGCCGAAAGAGCGTTCTCGTGGAAGGTCAGGTCGACATTCTCCATTTCGAACAGCCGCTGATACTGCTTGACCAGCGCGTTCTTCGGCTCGGTCAGAATCTGGATCAGCGCCGGTTCGTCGAGGTCTTCCAGCGTCGCCAGAACCGGCAGACGGCCGACAAATTCGGGGATAAGACCGAACTTCAACAGATCCTCGGGCTCGACCAGGCGGAAGACATCGCCAGTGCGGCGATCCTCCGGCGAAGCGACGACCGCGCCGAAACCGATCGAGGTCTTGCGGCCGCGATCCGAGATGATCTTGTCCAGCCCGGCGAAGGCGCCGCCGCAGATGAACAGGATGTTGGCTGTATCGACCTGCAGGAACTCCTGCTGCGGGTGCTTCCTGCCGCCCTGCGGCGGCACGGAGGCGACGGTGCCTTCCATGATCTTCAGGAGCGCCTGCTGCACGCCCTCGCCCGACACGTCGCGGGTGATCGAGGGATTGTCCGACTTGCGCGAAATCTTGTCGATCTCGTCGATGTAGACGATGCCGCGCTGGGCGCGCTCGACATTGTAGTCGGCCGATTGCAACAGCTTCAGGATGATGTTCTCGACGTCCTCGCCGACATAGCCGGCTTCGGTCAGCGTCGTCGCGTCAGCCATGGTGAAGGGCACATCGATGATGCGGGCCAGCGTCTGCGCAAGCAGCGTCTTGCCGCAACCGGTCGGACCGATCAGCAGGATGTTGGACTTCGCCAGTTCGACATCGTTGTTCTTGCCGGCATGCGCGAGGCGCTTGTAGTGGTTGTGGACCGCCACCGACAGCACGCGCTTAGCGTAGGGCTGACCGATGACATAGTCGTCGAGAACCTTGAGGATCTCCTGCGGTGTCGGCACGCCTTCGCGCGACTTCACCATCGAGGTCTTGTTCTCTTCACGGATGATGTCCATGCAGAGTTCGACGCACTCGTCGCAGATGAAGACCGTCGGACCGGCGATCAGCTTGCGCACTTCGTGCTGGCTCTTGCCGCAAAACGAGCAGTAAAGCGTGTTCTTGGAATCGCCGCTGTTGTTGCCGACCTTGCTCATTTTCATGTCCTTTCATGGCCGCCCGCCGATGGTCTGGCTGAAAGGGCGCATACTCTATCTATCGCGGGAATCCGCCGCCGCCAGTGTGTCCCGGCTCCCGCAACGCATTCCGTACGAAACACAAATCAGAAAACGTGGCAATGATTCGCGACAACCCCGCATAAAGCTAAGCCGCCGAAACTCAACATAGCCTTAACGTAGGCAATCCTGTCCCCCGAGGGAACAGCCAATTGTGGCCGAAATGCCGCAAGACGCGCCAAAAGCGCGTGATGGTGCCATCCAACTGCCAACTTGCCTTTATGCCAGCGCCCCTTCGGCCGCCTCGCGCGACGAAATGACCTTGTCGATGAGGCCGAAATCCTTGGCTTCGTCGGCGGTCATGAAATGGTCGCGGTCGAGCGTTTTCTCGATCTCTTCGTAGCTCTTGCCGGTGTGCTTGACGTAGACCTCGTTGAGGCGACGCTTCAGCTTGATGATATCCAGGGCATGGCGCTCGATGTCGGACGCCTGGCCCTGGAAGCCGCCGGAAGGCTGGTGAACCATGATGCGGGCGTTCGGCGTGGCAAAGCGCATGTCCTTGTGACCGGCGGTCAGGAGCAGCGAACCCATCGAAGCCGCCTGGCCGATGCAGAGCGTCGACACGGCCGGCTTGATGAACTGCATGGTGTCGTAGATCGCCATGCCGGAGGTGACGACGCCGCCCGGCGAGTTGATGTAGAGGTTGATTTCCTTCTTCGGATTTTCGGCTTCGAGGAACAAAAGCTGCGCGCAGACCAGCGTCGCCATGCCGTCCTCGACCGGACCGGTGATGAAAATGATGCGCTCCTTGAGGAGGCGCGAGAAAATGTCGTAGGCCCGCTCGCCGCGATTGGTCTGTTCGACCACCATCGGAACGAGGTTCATGTAGGTTTCGACGGGGTTCTTCATCAGATATCTCTTATCTCGCGCTGGGATTCCGGCGCCGGGAATGCCGGCAGATCGGGCAGAATCGGTTCTGGATCGTTATTCCGTAAATAGGATGCCGGCTCATCCTTGTGCAAGGCCGACCCCTCCTAGCCATCTGGGTAAGTCGAATCAAGGTTTCTGACCAAGGATTCGCGGCGGCGGATGCTTCCGCGGGTCCGGAGCCGCATGGCCGGCCGCGCAAGGTAGCAGTTTCTTAACCGCGTCACTTAACGAAATGCGCCGAAACCGCTTTTTTCCGAGACGGCTTCCTCTACAATTCAGCGTTGAACTTATGCGTAGAGTTCAACAGGGGAAGTGTCATGCCCGGGAAAACCGCATGCTTCACCATTGCCGGGCTGACCATGCTCGGCACGATTTCGCAGACGGCGGCCGGCGGCCGCGCCGTCGAATGTTATGAGCCGGTCCGCAGTCCGGCTGTCTACGACACGGTCTATGAAGACGTGATGATCAGTCCGCCCGGTCAGCAGGTCGACTATATCGCCCCTATCTATGGCACGCGCGAGCGCGTCGTGATGACCGTTCCGGCGCAAGTGACCTACCAGGTCGTGCCGGCCGTCACCCGCACGGTCTACCGTACGGTCCGGATCGATGGCGGCGGCTATTCCTGGGAATGGCGCGTCATCCATGGCCGCAAGGTGCTGTGCAAGGTCTGGCACAAGGCGCGCTACGAACGTGTTGCCAAAACCGTGGTGACCCAGCCCGAACGCACGCGGCGCGTGGTCATCCCCGCACAATACGACAGGATCGCCCAGGAGGTGCTGGTGCGGCCGGAGCAAAGGCGCATCATCGATGTTCCCGCCTCCTACCAGACCGTCGCGCGTCGTGTGCTGGTTCGCGAGGGTTCATCGGGCTGGCGGCGGGTGCATATTCCCAGGCATTGCCGGGATTAGGCCATCCCCCGCGGCGGTCAGGCGACCTCCGCCCGCAGCCATGCCTTCAAGCCGGCGATATCCCCATCGCCGACAGCAGCGGCAACACGCCGGCCGACTGCCGCGCCGAACTTGTAGCCATGGCCGGAGCATGCCGAGACAACAAGGCATTTGCCCTTTTCATGCGCCATGAATTTTTCGTCTGATGTGAAGGTGTAGGCGCAGGTGACGACCTCGGTAACCCGATACTCCGCGATGCGGGCGATCGGCGGCGAAAACAGGTTGCGGATCGCCTCGCCCTCGCCCGCCACCGGCTGACGGTTCCAATCGGCGTCGCTGGTCGGCACCCTGTGCAGCCCGGACCCGAATTTCATGCCGGCGCCGCCGGAGGGCGGGATCACATAGCCGTCGATCGCGCCGCCGACATCGAGGACGACCGGTGCCGCCTGCCAGGCCGCCTTGAGGTCGGCCGGCGGTTCGACATAGGCAAGTGCGGTTCGATAGGTCTTCAGCTCGCCGTCCAGCTCCGGAAACAGTTTCAGCACCCAGGCGCCGGCGGCGACAACGATGCGGTCGGCCTGCATGGTCTCACCGTTTTCGAGCACGATGTGGCCGGCTTCGGCGTCGACTTCGACGACCTTGCTATTTTCGTAGACATTGGCGCCGTTGGCGCGCAGCCACTTTGCCAGGCCCGACGCGATCTTGCGGCAATGCAGGGCGCCGCCTTCGGTCGAGAAATAGGCGTAGCGAAACGACCCGGCTTCCAGAAACGGCCAGCGCATCACGGCTGCATCCGGCTCCAGCAATTCGAACGGAAAATTGCCTTCTTCCAGACCCTCGCGATATTCCTCGGCCTCGTCGCCCGGCTCGCGCGAAATGCAGACAAATCCTCTGGGATCGAGATGGTTTTCGCCGAGATCGGCCCACATCTCGTCCCAGGCCTGGTAGGCCTCGGTGATCAGCCGGCCGTAGCCGGTCCCCGCGCGGTAGGCGCGGCGGATGATGCGATGATGGTCGCCCGACGCGGCCATCGGGTTTGGGATCGGCCCTTGCTCGACGATCGAAACGCTGTGGCCGGCCTTAACCAGCGACCACGCCGTCGAGAGACCGGCAATACCCGCACCGACAACGATCACCTTCATCAAATCAGACTTTCCGCAGCCGGTCGGCTGGCTCAACATATTGGATTGCGGGCGCCAACATACGGTCTGGAACCAGGCTGGCAAGCCGCGCTATTGGTCTGGCATGAGCAAATTGACGCCTACCGCCCTGGCCTTTGATCCAGCCACTCGACATCTGCGGCTCGACCCGCACGAGCCGGCCTTTTTTCAAAACCCTTATGATGCCTATGCTTTCCTGCACGGCGTATCGAATGCATTCTTCTGGGAAGAATTCGGCTTCTGGTGCTTTGGCGGTTTCGACGACGTCAACCGGCTGCTGCGCGATCGCCGCTTCGGCCGGCAGAACCCGGCCGGCATTCCAGACAGCCGCGGCATTGGACAGGACCGCAGCCATCTCAGGGCCTTCGACGGCATCGAAGCCAATTCGATGCTGGAACTGGAGCCGCCGGTGCACACGCGTCTGAGAACACTGGTCAACCGCGCCTTCGTCTCGCGCCAGGTCGAAAGGCTGCGGCCGCGTGTCGAGGCTTTGGCCAACGAGTTGATCGACCGTTTCGAACCAGGCAAGACGGTCGACCTGTTGCCTGCTTTCGCGGCGCCCTTGCCGATCACCATCATTGCCGAAATGCTCGGCGTGCCGGTCGAAATGGGGCCGCAACTGCTCGACTGGTCGCACCAGATGGTTGCCATGTACATGCATGGCCGCACACGCGCGATCGAAGAGACGGCCAACCGCGCGGCGAGCGAATTTGCCGATTTCCTGCGAGGCTACGTCACCGAGCGACGCCGGAATCCCGGCGACGACCTGTTGTCGCTGCTGATCTCGGCGCAGGAGGACGGTGAGAGGCTGTCGGAGGACGAGATGGTGTCCTCGGCGATCCTGCTGCTCAATGCCGGCCATGAAGCGACCGTGCATCAGACCGGCAATGCCGTCCGCGCGATTCTTATGCAAGGTGGCGATGTCAGCCGCTTCTTCGGTTCGCCCGAAACGACCGCGGCAACGGTCGAGGAATGCCTGCGCTTCGACGCGCCGCTGCACATGTTCGCGCGCTATGCCTATCAGGAGATCGAGGTCGCGCCCGGCATCGTCGTGCAGCCGGGCCAGACGATCGGGCTGCTGCTGGGCATGGCCAATCATGACCCACGCGCCTTCGCCGATCCTCTCGCCTTCCGGCCCGACCGTGCCGACCAGAAGAACGTCTCCTTCGGCGCCGGTATCCATTTCTGCATCGGCGCGCCGCTCGCCCGGCTCGAATTGCAGGTGTCGCTGAAAACCTTGTTCGAACGGCATCCGAAGCTGCATCTTGCCGAAGAGGCGCGCTTTCGGGACACTTACCATTTCCATGGGCTGGAAACGCTCGCCGTCGGCTTCTGACGGCCACAAGCCGGGGCTGCCTCAGACTGTGCCCGGGGAAATAGGTGGCGCCGGTTTGCCTGACCTGACTGAGTTGAAATTCGCCTTCCTGGAAGAGCCGCCATTCTGCTTTGCAGGTGCATTGGGCGAGGTCTCAGGCTGTGACGTCGAGCTTGCGCGCAGGCTCGGTGACATGCTCGGATTGGCGAGCTTTAAGCCGATCGAAACCGAATTCGCTGAACTGCTGCCGGGATTGGTCGAGGGCCGTTGGACCATGACGACCGGCCTGTTCGTCTCCGAAGAGCGCAGGCAGCTTGTCGACTTCACACGGCCGATCTGGGCGCTGCAGGACGGGTTGCTGGTCGCGAAACACAATCCGCGTGGCTTTCGCGGCTACCAATCCATTGCCGAGGACCGGACAGCGTTGATTGGTGTCATAACCGATCAGGTTCAGCATCTTACGGCGTTGCACAACGGAATCGCGCCCGAGCAGGTCAGGACGTTTGCAACGCAGGCGGATGCGGCGGACGCAGTGGCCAGCGGCGCGGTGCACGCCTACGCCAGCGTTGCGATGGCGCACCGAGGCTATCTGACCCGGGGGCCCGATATGCCGCTTGGGCTTGTCGAGGTTCCCCCGATTGAAAAGCAGCCGTCGGCCGGTGCCTTCGCGATCGCCAAAGGCAATTCAGCCCTGCTCCGGCGCATCGATGCTTGCCTCGATGAATTGGTGGGCAGCGACTGGCACCGACGGATGATGGCGCGATACGGATTCTCGGACAGCGATATCGACCGCATCGTCTGATCAGCGTCGATGCCTAAAGCGCGACGCGCTTTAGGCCCTTGTTTCTATGCATGTCGTTCTCCCAAAACCGGGCCACTTTGGGCGACATGCATCAGAGCCTGATCACATACTCCTTGCGAGTCGTTTCAAGCACTTCCCAGCTGCCTTTGAAGCCGGGCCTGAGCACGAAGCTGTCGCCGGTCTTGACGGTGCGCGCCTGCCCACCGTCTTCCGCGATCACCGAAACGCCGGACAGGATATGGCAGAACTCCCACTCGTCATAGACGATACGCCATTTGCCCGGGGTCGATTCCCAGATGCCGGCGTAAAGGCCGCCGTCGCGCTCCTCGACATTCCAGGTGCGGAATTTGGGATCGCCCGAGATCAGCCGATCCGGCGCCGGCGCGCCCTGTTCGGCGTCGACACTGTCGACGCCGATGGCAAGAAATTTTGACTCGCTCATGATCGGTCAGACCTTGGCTAGCGCCTGTTCGAGGTCGGCGACGATGTCGTTGACGTCCTCGATGCCGATCGAAAGCCGCACCGTGTCCGGTCCTGCGCCGGCCTTGACCTTCTGCTCGTCGGAAAGCTGGCGGTGCGTGGTCGAGGCCGGGTGGATGACCAGCGACTTGGTGTCGCCGACATTGGCCAGGTGCGAGAACAACTCGAGCGCCTCGACGAATTTGACGCCGGCGTCATAGCCGCCCTTCAGCGCGAAGGTGAACACGGCACCGGCGCCCTGCGGCGAGTATTTCTTCTGTAGCGCATTGTTCCTGTCGGTCGGCAGGCCTGGATAGTTCACCGAAGCGACCTTGGGGTGGTTGGATAGCCAGGCGGCGACCGTCACGGCGTTGTCGCAGTGGCGCTGCATGCGAAGCGGCAAGGTTTCCAGGCCGGTCAGGATGAGGAAGGCGTTGAACGGAGAGATCGCCGGGCCGAGGTCGCGCAGGCCGAGCACGCGCGCGGCAATGGCGAAGGCGAAATTGCCGAAGGTTTCGTGCAGGACAAGACCGCCATATTCGGGACGCGGTTCCGACAGCATCGGGTATTTGCCCGACTTCGACCAGTCGAAGGTGCCGCCATCGATGATGGCGCCACCGATCGAATTGCCGTGGCCGCCGATGAACTTGGTCAGCGAATGGACGACGATGTCGGCGCCATGCTCGATCGGCCGGATCAGGTAGGGCGAAGCCAGCGTGTTGTCGACGATCAGCGGCAGGCCATGCTTGCGCGCGATGTCGCCGATCTTCTCGATGTCGACGAAAGTGCCGCCCGGATTGGCCAGGCTTTCGATGAAGATCGCCTTGGTCCTGTCGTCGATCTGGCTCTCGAAGGTCGAGATGTCGTTGGTGTCGGCCCAGCGCACCCCCCAGCCATAATTCTTGAAGGCATGGCCGAACTGGTTGATCGAACCGCCATAAAGCTTGTTGGCGGCAACGAAATTGTCGCCCGGCTGCATCAGATTGTGGAACACGATCACCTGCGCGGCGTGGCCGGAAGCGACCGCGAGTGCCGCCGTGCCGCCTTCGAGGGCCGCCATGCGCTCTTCCAGCACCGCCTGCGTCGGATTCATGATGCGGGTGTAGATGTTGCCGAAGGCCTTGAGCCCGAACAGCGACGCGGCATGGTCGGCATCGTCGAAGACGAAGGAGGTCGTCTGGTAGATCGGCGTGGCACGCGCGCCGGTCGCCGGATCGGGCTTGGCACCGGCATGGACGGCGAGCGTGTTGAAACCTGGCGTGCGGGTCACTGAAAACCTCCCTTTTGAAACTCTTGAAATCGCCGGGCATTCTTGGCGAAGCATGAGCGCGAATGCAAAGAAGAAAATGCCCTTCGGCGAACGATCTGCGGCCGAGGCCCGAGAAAATGCACTGGTCTAAGGAATAATTTTGCGCCCAAGGCGCATTGCGCATCAGGCCTTGCTTTTGGTGCACGTCGTTATCCAAAAACCGCCGCGCACTTTTGAGCGACTGCCCTACTTCTGGCGCACGCCGAAACTCTGGAATCCCGACCGCATCAGCGGCTTCTTCGACGACAGCACGCCGGAATTGACGCCGGTCCAGCCGATCTCGCCGGACAGCTTGCCGTATTCGATCTTGGGGCAGCGGTTCATCACCACCTTGATGCCGGCGGCCTCGGCGCGCGCGGCGGCCTCGTCATGGCGAACGCCAAGCTGCATCCAGATGACTTTCGGCAAGGGATCGAGACGCAACGCCTCGTCGACGATGCCGGGCACCGCCGCCGGCGCGCGAAAGACATCGACCATGTCGATCGGCTCGGAAATATCGGCGAGCCTCGCATAGGTCATCCGGCCGAGGATCTCCTTGCCGGCCTGGCCAGGATTGATCGGAAACACCGAAAATCCTTTGGCCAGCAGATATTTCAGCACGAAATAGCTTGGCCGCACATCGTTGGCGGACGCGCCGACCATGGCGATGGTCTTCACCGAATTGAGGATGCCGGCGATGTAAGTGTTGTCGTAGCTATCGTGGTTCATGCGGCTTCCTGCGGTAGTGGTATCGGTAAAGTTCACGGCTGAACCCAAGCGAGGTATAGAGAGCGCGAGCCGGCGTGTTGTCGACCACCACCTGCAAGCATGCGGCGTGAACCCCTGCCCGCCGCGCCCAGCCGATGAGGCCGCCGACAGTCTTGCGGCCCAGGCCTTGCTGCCTGAAACGGCCATCGGTTTCAACCGATTCCACCACAAGCAGGCCATTGCGGATGACGCCATAGGCCAAGGCGGCAATTTCGCTGTCGCGTTCACAGGATACGAACGCCCGGTCGCCGACGATCAGCCCGGCCATCTCGCGAAAGATGCGGCACTCGGCGTCGTCAAAGGTCCCCATGCGGAACCGCGCCGCGAGCCAGTCCTCGCCCGGCACTTTCGAAACGGTGACCTGCTCATCGCGGACTTCAGCCAGGTCGCCGATCCCGGCATGGAGATGGATCGTGCCGCCTTCCGGCTGGTAGCCGCGATGGTCGAGTGCGGCTTCGAGCTCGCCGGCGATGTCGGGAACCCGAAACAAGGGCGTCTGGCCGTGGCCGATGTAGAAGGACTCGGCGGCGTCGATGACTGCATCAGGCGCGCCACGCTGGCCGCGCAAGGGATTGGCCGAATTGGGGCGCCGGATCCGTCCGCCGGAGCGCCGCAGGAGCCAGCCATCAAAGACCGCCCCGGTCGCCGCCGGCCAGCCTTCGCGGCATGCCTGCTCGACGCGCCAGTTGAGATCATCGTCGCCGGCGCTCACGCGTCATCCTCCCGCAGCGCTTCCTCCATGAACGCCTGCGGATCGGTACAGAAGTCGCGCATCATGCGAAAATGATCGGTATCGCTGAAATCGGTCGGGTCGAGCCCGAAGCGGCTGATGCGGAACAGCCGCGCGCCGGGACAAGCCATCAGCAGCGGCGAATGCGTCGCCATGATCACTTGCGCGGTGCCCGACTGGTCCATGCGCCGCAGCATCTTGAGCAGCTCGATCTGTCGCGTCGGCGACAGTGCGCTCTCGGGTTCGTCGAGGATGTAGATGCCTTGCCTGCGGCAGCGCTCCTCGAAAAATCGGATAAAGCCCTCGCCATGCGACCAGGACAGGAAGTCCGGCGGCGCCCCGCCAGACTCCAGCGCTGCCTGATCGAGATAGCGGGCCACGGAGTAGAAGGATTCGGCGCGAAAGAACCAGCCGGCGGTGACTTTCGGCAGCCAGTGACCACGGAATGCGTTGGCCAACGCAGCACCACTCTTGTCGATGGCGCTGGAATGGTCGACTGGCATATATCCCTTGCCGCCGCCGGCTTCGTCATAGCCGGCCAGTGCGCCGATCGCCTCGAGCAGCGTCGATTTGCCGGTGCCGTTCTCGCCGACAATGATGGTGATCGGCGTGGTGAATTCGAGCTCGAACTCATGGCCGCGAAACAGCGGCAGGTTCCAGGGATATTTCTCCCAGTCCGCCACGCGCTCGGCGTCGAGCAGGATGCGCTTCAGATAGGGAGCCTTTAGCCGCGTCAGCTGCTTGCGATGGGCCATCAGCCGGGTAGCGAAATCGTGCCGTCTTCCGCGATCGGAAAGGCAGGATTGTGCGCCACTTCCCAGACATGCCCGTCGGCGTCGGCGAAATAGCCGTACCAGCCGCCCCAAAAGGCCCGGCCGGCCGGCTTGACGATGCGGCCGCCGGCTTTTTCCGCCCTGGCGAGCACGTCGTCGACTTCGGCGTCGGAACGAGTGTTGTAGGCGAGGTAGACCGCCGATGGCGCCGCGGCGAAGGCGATGCCGGAATCCTCTTCTGCGCTGGCGCGCGGGAACAGGCCGAGGATGACGCCGCCCATCTGGAAGAAGGCGACCCCATCGGTGATGCCGGCATGCCGCTTCAAGCCCATCTCTTCGTAGAAGCGCACGGCGCGGTCGAGATCATCGGTAGCAATGGTGATGATGGAGATGCGCGGTTCCATGACGTTCTCCTTACTCGTCTTTCCATTCCGGCTTGCGCTTGCCGATGAAGGCGCCGATGCCCTCCTCCGCGTCGCGCGCAAGCATGTTCTCGACCATGATCCGGCCGGTATAGGCATAGGCGTCCGCGAGGCCCATTTCAGCCTGGGCGTAAAAGGCTTCCTTGCCGGTCTTGACCACCAAAGATGATTTGGAAGCAATGGTTTGCGCGTATTTGGTGACGATCTGATTCAGGTATTCGCGCGGCACGACGCGGTTGACCAGGCCGAACTCCTTGGCGGTCGCCGCATCGATCGTCTCTCCGGTCAGCAGCATCTCCATGGCATGCTTGCGCGAAACGTTGCGCGACAGCGCCACCATCGGCGTCGAGCAGAACAGGCCGATGTTGACGCCCGGCGTGCAGAAGGTCGCTTCGTGCGAGGCGATCGCCAGATCGCAGCTGGCGACCAGTTGCAGCCCGGCGGCGGTGGCCAGGCCGTCGACTTCCGCGATGACAGGCAAGGGATGCCGCACGATGGCCTGCATCAGCGTCGCACAAGCGGCAAACGTCTCTGCGAAGAAGGCCTTGCCATGATCGGCGTCAGTGCGGCGCGCCGTCATTTCCTTGAGGTCATGGCCGGCGCAGAACACCTTGCCGGCCGCCGACAAAACGATGACGCGAACGGCCTTGTCGGCCTTGGCGCGCTCGAGTTCGGCCGTCAGCGCCGCCATCACCGCCAGCGACAGCGCGTTGGCGGGCGGATTGGCGAGCATCAGGCGCAGCACGCCCTTGTCCAGTTGTGCAACAACCGGACCTTCAACGGCGGCAGGCTTGATGGCAAGGATTTCGGCCATGGATAAGGTCTCCGCGATTCCGCCTGGGGCTGCCAGAGTATCTAATACCGGATCAGGTTTCGTCCAACACCGATCGCTTGCGCCAGGGGACGAAGGTTGTCAGAAATGCCGCGCCGCGCCCATACAGGTTGACCAGAACGAGAGACCGACATGCCCGCCCAAACCAATTTGAAGCCGGTTCTGACCGCGCAACAAGTCAATGCGCTGATGGAGACCGTCTATCCGCAGCTCAACGAGCAGTTCAAATATTTCGAGGCGATCGACGTGTTCCCCGGCGGCTGCACCGTGCGGCTCAACGCCGGCGAGCGGCACTTGCGTCCGGGCGGCACGGTGTCCGGCCCGTCGCTGTTCACGCTGGCTGACATTGGCGGCTACGTCTGCGTGCTCAGCCATGCCGGGCCGGATGCGCTTTCCGTTACCGTCAACCTCGACATTAACTTCGTGCGCAAGGCCGAGGCTGGGCCGATCGACGGCCACTGCCGCATCCTGAAGCTGGGCAAGAGCCTGATGGTGTTCGACATCGACATCGTTGCCGGCCCGGACGGGCAAACGGTGGCGCACGCCACCGGCACCTATTCGATCCCGCCGAAGCGGTAAGGAAACCGCAATGAAGAACTATTTCGCCTTGGTCGACAAAGATCCCGACAGCGCATTCGGTATCCGCTTTCCAGACATTCCCGGCTGCTTTTCGGCTGCGGACGGGGCGGAAGACATCGTACCGAATGCAGTTAAAGCATTGCAATTGTGGGCGGAAGATATGCCCCTTCCCGAGCCGTCCGGCCGCGAAGCGATTGCCGCACTCCCCGACGTACGGACAGCGCTCTCCGAAGGTAGCTATTTGGTCTTGGTTCCGGACTGAGCTGGTCAGCGGCGCGCCAGATCAGTGTGGTAAAATAATACCTTTCACTTAAAGCATTGTTTTCAATGATCTTTGCTCACCGTCCGCTTTCTCGCGCGCCTTGACGCGATCACCACCCTCGCCTATAAGCCCTCACGAAGCAGCGGCCCGCAAAGGCCGCCGTTTTGTTATTGGCGGCGGGCAGCGTCCTTCCGACAATCCAAGCAACAAGAAACGCCTTCTCTTATGAAGGTCAGAACCGAGAGCAGAAAACATGACAACCTTTTCGCAGAAGCCTGCGGATGTGGTGAAGAAGTGGATCCTGATCGACGCCGAAGGTCTCGTCGTCGGTCGTCTGGCCACTGTCATCGCCAATCATCTTCGCGGCAAGCACAAGCCGACCTTCACCCCGCATGTCGACGACGGCGACAACGTCATCGTCATCAATGCCGACAAGGTGGTGTTCACCGGCAAGAAGTTCACCGACAAGGTCTATTACTGGCACACCGGCCACCCAGGCGGCATCAAGGAGCGCACCGCGCGCCAGCTGCTCGAGGGTCGTTTCCCCGAGCGTGTCGTCGAGAAGGCCGTTGAGCGCATGGTCCCGCGTGGCCCGCTCGGCCGTCGCCAGATGAAGAACCTGCGCGTCTATGCAGGTGCCGAGCATCCGCATGTCGCACAGCAGCCCGTCGTGCTCGACGTGGCCAAGCTGAACGCCAAGAACAAGAAGGTCGCATAAGATGGCTGAGCTTTCCTCGCTCGCAGAACTGGGCGCCGCCACCGGCAACACCAATACCCAGCCGGCAGCCCCCGTCCACGTCCAGAAGCTCGACAAGTCGGGCCGCGCCTATGCCACCGGCAAGCGCAAGAACGCCATTGCGCGCGTCTGGGTGAAGCCGGGTTCCGGCAAGATCATCGTCAACGACAAGGAATTCGCGACCTATTTCGCGCGTCCGGTCCTGCAGATGATCCTCAACCAGCCGATCATCGCCTCCAACCGCGCCGGCCAGTACGACATCGTCGCGACCGTTGTCGGCGGCGGTCTCTCCGGCCAGGCTGGCGCCGTGCGTCACGGCATCTCCAAGGCGCTGACCTATTACGAGCCGACGCTGCGCGCCGTGCTCAAGAAGGGCGGCTTCCTGACCCGCGACAGCCGCGTCGTCGAGCGCAAGAAGTACGGCAAGGCGAAAGCCCGTCGTTCGTTCCAGTTCTCGAAGCGCTAAACACTTCGCAGCTTCAGACAATCGAAAAGGCCGCCTCCCGGGCGGCCTTTTTGTTTGCGGCTCGGCAGTCACCCCACCCGCGCCTGCGGCGCGACCTCCCCATTAAGGGGAGGTAGAAGAGCGCGACGCCCTACCTCCCCTCGATGGGGAGGTCGGCGCGTAGCGCCGGGTGGGGTGAAGGCGCCGGCATAAACAGGTCAGGCCTTGCCGCCCTTGATATAGTCGATGAACGCCCGCAGAGGGGCCGGCACCAGCCGCCGGCCGGGATAATAGAGGAACGGTCCGGGAAAACTCGGCCACCACGGTTCGAGAATGGGCTCAAGCGCGCCGCTTTCGAAGTAAGGGCGAAGCCAGCCCTCGAAGAGGCCGATGATGCCGGTGCCGGCGATGGCCGCATCGACGGCAAGATCGGTCGCGCCGCCGATCCGCACGATCAGCGGCCCTGTCGGATCGACCCGCACCACCTCACCGTCGCGCTCGAACTCCCAAGGCAGCATCGCACCGCTGGCAAAGCGCCCGCGCACGCAAGAGTGGCCAAGCAGGTCGCTCGGGTGTTGCGGCCGCCCATGACGAGCAAGATAGGCAGGGCTGGCAGCGGTGGCGAAGCGCTGCACGCGCGGTCCGATCGGCACCGCGATCATGTCCTGCTCCAGCCGCTCGTCATAGCGGATGCCGGCGTCACACCCGGCCGCCAGCACATCGACAAAGTTCTCATCGGCGATCACTTCCAGACGGATGCCGGGATAGGCGGCGAGGAAACCCGGCACGATATCGGGCAAGATCAACCGCGCGGCGCTGACCGGCACATTGAGACGCAGCGAGCCCGCCGGCCTGTCGCGAAAGCCGTTCACCACGTCCAGCGCCGCCTCCACCTCCGACAGCGCCGGGCCGAGCCGCTCCAGAAGGCTAAGGCCCGCCTCGGTGGGTACAACGCTGCGCGTCGTGCGATTGAACAGCCTGACGCCAAGCTGCGCTTCCAGGCGACGCACCGCCTCACTCAAGCCGGAGGCGCTGCCGCCGCTCGCACGCGCGCCATCGCGAAAACCGCCGGCGCGCGCCACCGCCACGAAGGCGTTCAGATCGCTGAGGTCCATCATTGTTCGCCATTCCGCACGGCCTGTGTGGATTGTACCGGATTATCACGAGGTTGGGCAGCGCCTATCTCTGCCTCCTCAAAGGAGATCAATCATGTCCAACATCCAACAATCCGGCACCTTCGCCCCCGCCACCTTCAAGCTTGGCAGCCGCACCGTGAAGCGGCTCGGCTACGGTGCCATGCAACTCGCCGGACCCGGCGTGTTCGGGCCGCCCAAGGACCATGACGCGGCACTGGCCGTGCTGCGCGAGGCCGTGACGCAAGGCGTCGACCATATCGATACCAGCGACTTCTATGGTCCGCACGTCACCAACCGGCTGATCCGCGAAGCACTGGCACCCTACCCCGACGATCTCGTCATCGTCACCAAGATCGGCGCGCGGCGCGGGCCCGATGGCTCTTGGCTGCCGGCTTTCTCTCCCGAGGCGCTGACCCAGGCGGTGCACGACAATCTAAGCAATCTTGGGCTCGATGTGCTCGACGTCGTCAACCTGCGCATCATGTTCGATACCCATGGCCCCGCCGAGGGATCGATCGAAGCGCCGCTCGCCGTCTTGGCTAAGCTTCAAGAACAGGGCCTGGTCAGGCACATAGGACTGAGCAACGTGACACCGGCGCAGATCGCGCAAGGACGCGGGATCACCGAGATCGTCTGCGTGCAGAACCAGTACAATCTTGCGCACCGCGGCGACGACGCCCTGATCGACGACCTTGCCCGCGACGGCATCGCCTATGTGCCGTTCTTCCCGCTCGGCGGCTTCAACCCGCTGCAATCCTCCACCCTGTCGGACGTCGCAACGCGCCTCGGCGCCACGCCAATGCAGGTTGCGCTCGCCTGGCTGCTGCGCCGCGCGCCCAACATCCTGCTGATTCCCGGCACATCGTCGGTCGGACATCTCAGGGAGAACCTCGCGGCTGCCGAACTGGAGCTTTCGGATGATGTGCTTCAGGAGTTGGATGGGATGGCGATAGCGGCTTGAAGCTAGCCAATCTCCCCCCTTGAGGGGGAGATGTCGCCAAAGGCGACAGAGGGGGTCGGCACGACCGGGCGCGACCTCCTGCGGCAGATGAAGGTTGGCGCTCTGTGCGCAGCGACCCCTCTGGCCTGCCGGCCATCTCCCCCTCAAGGGCGGAGATCGCTGTTCCAGCGGCGAGCCTCTAATTGATGCTCGCCGTATTCGCCGGCTCGGCCGGCCGCGCCTCATTGGCATAAGGCACGCGAAAACCATTCGCCGTTAGCCATACGATGGCTGCCTTCGGCTCGTCCGTCTGGATGATTGTGGCGCCGCGATCGGCCCAAAAACCCCAGACTTCGCGCGGCAGGCTGGCCTGCACCGCCAGTTCGTCGCCGCGGCCGCCGGCCAGGAAGCCGCCCGGCTTGTTGGCGATGGCGTAGGTGTCGGCCCAGATGTGCCAGTTGCCCCTGACCGCGGCCGCGCGCATGCGCATGCTGAACAACGGTCCGCCGGTCTCGGTCAGCGTCTCGGCGCCTGCCCGCCAGTTGATCAGCTCGATTGCGCGCGGCGAAAAGGTATGGCCGACCGTCCGGGCGAAGCCGGCATCACGCACCGCGTCATCGGCGATGATCGGCATGAACTCGAAGCCGTCGCCGATGGCGGCCATTGCGGCCTTGACCATTGTGATCCTGTCCTGGTTCCACAAATTCTCCTTGACGATGACCTGTTCGGCCATGCCGAGATCGCGAGCGACCGCGATCATGCCCGGTAGGTCGCCGACTTCGAGCTTGTTGTCCAGGTTGATGAGAATTCTGTCCCTGGTCGCCTTCAGCATCTCGCGCAGCGTCGAAACCGTTTCGCCCGTCACCGCACCGGTGCCTTCGACCACCAGCTTGCAGGTCTTGAGTTCGGCCAGCGTGCGCTTGACCACCTCCCCTTTGCAGGTGGTGGTACGGTCGAGCCAGCTGTCATGCATGACGACGAACTCACCGTCCTTCGAGCGCCTGATATCGACCTCGACGATTTCTGCGCCCATGGCGATCGACCCCTCCACGGCGGCGATCGAATTTTCCGCGTAAAGCGTCTTGCCCGCCTGCATGCTGCCGGCGCGATGCGCGGCCACCATGACGTGGTCGCGCCACTGGTTGGCGTGCTCGAAGCGATCAAGAATCTGCCTGGCGCGGGTCTCGCCGGCCAATGACTGGCCAGAAAAGGCCGCAAGTGCCGAGGAAAACAGAAGGCTCAGCCAGATGGTCCGCATCGAGAATCGCTCCTTGCCGGATCGAGATCTAGGCGACCCTCGTGACATCCAGGTGAACGAAGCCGGCTAGCGGTTGTTCGCGGGGAGTGCGCGTCAGATGCGTTTCGAGAGCCGGCGGAACCACGCCATGGCCGGCATCTCGACAAAACGCCAGGTGATCCAGGAGGCGGCAATGATGGCCGCGAGCATGACGACGATCGCCAATGCTCCCGTCCAGCCGGCGCCGAAGCCGGTGGCAGGCTGGCCGCGCAGCATGAAATCGCCCATCAGGCCGAGGCCGAGCTTGCGCTCGACGAGCCCGGCGATGTTGATCAGGCGCGCCTGGACGAAAATGTGGACCATGTAGATCGAGTAGGACAGCGCGCCGAGCGTCAATATGAACGGGGTTCTCAGCAAGGCACTGATCCAGCCGCCCTCATGGGCGAAGAGGAACAGCGCCAGCGCGAACACCAGAGGTGCCGCGATGCCGAAATCATTGCCGCCCGCCAGCGAGACGAAAAGCACGATGACGGTCACCATGACGATTTCGGCAAGGGTCCAGTCCATCCGCGGGCCGCTCCTCACGAGGGCCTGTCGCGCCCCTGCAATGGAATCATGCTGAAACCAGGCCAGCAAGGCGCCGAGCGAGAAGCCGTACAGGCAGCGGATGAAGCCGAAATCGAAGGACACATCCATATGATGGGTCGAGAAGCCGAGCAGGAACAACGGCGCGGTGACCGCGGCGGCGACGAACCATATCCAGGCGCGCGCGCCGGCGACGAAGACCACGCCGGCAAACAGGAGATAGGCGAAGAACTCGGCCGAAATGCTCCAGCTTGGCGCATTCCAGGTCAATTGATCCTCGAAACCGACACCCTGGAGCAGAAGAAGATTGGCAAGCAGGCTGCCGAGGTCGAAGCCTCCGCTGAAGGGGGCAGCCCCGGTGCCGTGCAATTGCGGCAGCATCAGCCGCAGCAACTCGAAGCCGGCGAAGGCGGCAAGCATGAGCAGATGCAGCGGGTAGATGCGGCCGAAACGGACCAGTGCGAAGCGCGCGACCTGTTCCGGCTGGTTCAGCCGATCGCCGTAGCTGCTGGCGATGACGAAACCGGAAAGGACGAAGAAGAAATCGACGAACAGGTAGGACGAACCGATGAAGGCGCTTTGCGAAATCGTCGAAGCGGTCGGAAAGTGAAACAGCGCCACCAGAAGCGCGCAGATGCCGCGCCACGAATCGAGCACCAGGAAGCGTTCGCCGGCGACCGTGCCGGTGCGGGCCGACGCCACGACACGGGTGGGGTTGAGAAACGCGGTCTGCGTCATGATGATACAATCCTGTCTTGCCGTGGCACTCGGGCAGCGCCATTCCGTCTCGCCAAGCTGTGACTGGCATCTTCCGTGCCGGTTCTGTAGTTGTTGCACCCCGATGAAAAACGAGGATCCGTAATGGCGAACAACAACATCGACAACGCCTTCACCGCCCGTTCCAAAACGGGCGCCGCGTTCGAGCCGACCTATTCCGGCGCGCTGTCGTTCATGCGCCGCAAATACACAAAAGACGTGAAGGGCGCGGACGCGGTGGTGTGGGGTATTCCCTTCGATGCCGCCGTCACCAACCGGCCGGGCGCCCGCTTCGGGCCGCAGGCGATCCGCCGCGCCTCGGCGATCCTCGATAACGACCCGCAATATCCGTTCTCACGCGATTTGTTCGAGCATCTGGCGGTGGTCGACTATGGCGATTGCCTGCTCGATTCAGGCAATCACCAGAAGACACCCGGCACGATCGAACGTGAAGCGGCCAAGATCCTGAAGTCCGGCGCCTTCCTGCTGACGCTCGGCGGCGATCATTTCGTCACCTGGCCGCTGCTCAAGGCGCATGCCGCCATCCATGGTCCGCTCGCCTTGGTGCAGTTCGACGCCCATCAGGACACCTGGCCGGACGACGGCAAGCGCATCGACCACGGATCCTTCGTCGGCCGTGCCGTCAAGGAAGGCATCATCGACCCCGACCGCTCGATCCAGATCGGCATCCGCACCCATGCACCCGACACGTTCGGCATCAAGATCCTCCATGGCCATGAAATCGAGGAGATGCGGGCGTCCGATATCGCCTACGCCATCGTCGACCGCACCGGCGGCAAGAAGACCTACCTCACCTTCGACATCGACTGCCTCGATCCGGCCTACGCGCCTGGCACAGGCACGCCAGTTGCCGGCGGGCCGTCCTCGGCGAAGATCCTGTCGACGCTGCGCCAACTCAACCAGATCGATATTGTCGGTGCCGACGTCGTAGAGGTTGCGCCGGCCTATGATCACGCCGATATAACGGCGATCGCCGGCTCTATGGTGGCCATGCAATATCTCGGCCTGCTGGCTGAGCGAAAGGCCCGGCTTGAAGAGTTGAACAACGGCAACCACAATGGTGCCGCAGTGATTCAAGGGCAGGGTATATAATCTTGAAATGTCAGGGAATTTGATCAACCCATGAAACCGAAAATCTTCATCGACGGCGAACACGGCACCACCGGCCTGCAGATCAGGGCGCTGCTTGCCGAGCGCAGTGATCTGGAGATCATTTCCATCCCGACCGAACGCCGCAAGGAAACGGCGGCGCGCGCCGAGTTTCTCAACGCCGCCGATGTCGCGATCCTGTGCCTGCCTGACGACGCGGCGAAGGAAAGCGTCTCGCTGATCGCCAACGACACCACCAAGGTCATCGATGCGTCGACCGCGCATCGCGTGGCGGAAGGCTGGGCGTATGGTTTCGCCGAGATGGACAAGGACCAGGCAAAGGCGATTGCCTCGGCAAAACGCGTCGCCAACCCAGGCTGCTGGCCGCAGGGACCGATCGCCACGCTACGGCCGCTGGTCACGTCAGGCCTGCTGCCGGCGGATTTCCCGATCACCGTCAACGGCATTTCGGGCTATTCGGGCGGCGGACGGCCGATGATCGAGGACTATGTCGCCAAGGGCGAGGAAGCCTCGGAATTCCTGCCCTACGGCCTCACGCTTCAGCACAAGCACGTGCCGGAATTGAGGGCCTATGCCAGGCTGTCGCATGATCCGATCATGCAGCCGGCGGTCGGCAATTTCGCGCAAGGCATGATCACCGTGGTGCCGTTGCAACTCGGCGGCCTCGACCATGTGCCGACCGGTGCGGAGCTGCATGCGGCGATTGCCGACCATTTCGCCGCCATCAAGGGCGGTGTGGTCGAGGTGGCGCCCTATGCGCATTCGGAGCGCATGCCGGAGATCAATCCCGAGGTCTACAACGGCACCAACCGGATGAAGGTCTACGTCTTTGCCAACGACAAACGGGCGCAGGCCCTGCTGCTGGCGGTCTATGACAATCTTGGCAAGGGCGCCTCCGGTGCCGCCGTGCAGAACATGGACCTGATGCTCGGCCTCTGATGGACACGCCAGCCTTTCCGGCGCGCTGGAAAGTCAGCGCGCCCGAACTCATTGCCGAGACCTTTTCGAGCCGCATCTGGAAGGTTTTGCGCGAAGACGGGTCGCCGGCGATCGTCAAGGCGCTCAAGCCTTTCGACGACGTCGCCGACGAGTTGCGCGGCGAACATTATCTCGCCTGGCGGAGCGGCGACGGCGCGGTGCGCCTGCTCGGCCGCGATGGCCACAGCATGCTGCTGGAATATGCCGGTGAAACGCTGCTTCAACAGGTTCTCGAAGAACAGGGCGACTTTGCCGCGACCATAATCGCGGCCGAGGTGATGGCGAAACTGTTTTCACAGGGGAAAGACCCCTTCCCGCCCGAACTTCAGCCGCTCCGGGAACGCTTCGCCAGCCTGTTCAACAAGGCAAATGCCGATCGCGACGCCGGCCATGAGAGCCTCTATGTCGAGGCCGCCACTATTGCCGACCGGCTGCTGGCCGATCCGCACGATATCAGGCCTCTGCATGGCGACCTGCATCACGAGAATATCCTGCACGGACCGCGCGGCTGGCTGGCTATCGATCCGAAGGGCGTTGTCGGCGACCCTGGCTTCGACGCCGCGAACATGCTCTACAACCCGCTCGACCGGGATGACCTTTGCCTCGATCCGGAGCGGATCGCGCATATGGCCGGGATTTTTGCCAAAACGCTGGGCCAGACACCACCCGCCATCCTTGATCATGCCATCGCCTATGGTTGCCTCTCGGCGTCATGGCATCATGAGGACGACAATGCGGTCGAGGAGAACCGCGAATTGTCGGTCGTCAAGGCGATCCGGGCGGTACGGGCAAGCTTCTGATCCGGACCCGGTAGATCAGCTCAAGATCAGCCCCTGAGCGCTATTCCCGCCGGCAAGGGATAAGCACCCTTGGTGCCGCGCCAGTGTGCGGCGGCAAAACCCAGCACGATCAGCGCAAATCCCTGATGGGTCAGCGCCATATGCAGCGGCACATGCATCAGCAGCGTGCCGATGCCGATCGAGGCCTGCACCAGCACAGCCCCAAACAGCAGCGTCGCGCGGCGCGCATGTGTCGAGCCAGGCAGCCGTCGGCGCGTGGCGATCATGTGCCACAAGGCCACGACGAATACCGTGTAAGCGCCAAGCCGATGGACGAACTGCACCGTCTTTGGGCTCTCGAAGAAGTTGCGCCATGCCGGCTCGAGGATCAGCAGATCGCCAGGGATGATCTTGCCGTCCATCAACGGCCAGGTGTTGTAGCTCAGGCCCGCATCGAGCCCGGCGACCAGGCCGCCGAGATAGATCTGGATCAGCGCCAGCAGCACGATGAAGCCGGCCAGCCTCTGCGTCGACCGATCGGCGGCGGGTTCGGAATGCGGCGCCAATCCTCGCGCGACCACCATGGTGGCGGTGAAGATCAGCGCGGCGAGTGTCAAGTGGGTCGCCAGCCGGTACTGGCTGACGGAGACCCGGTCGACCAATCCTGAAGCCACCATCCACCAGCCGATGGCGCCTTGCAGGCCGCCGAGCAGGAGAATGCCCACCAGCTTCGCTCCCAGGCCGCGTTCGATGCGGCGCGTCGCCCAGAAGAACAGCAGCGGCAGGGCAAAGACCAGGCCGACGCTGCGCGCCAGGATGCGGTGCGCCCATTCCCACCAGAAGATCGACTTGAACGCCTCGATGCTCATGCCCTTGTTGAGCTCGGCATATTGCGGGATCTGCTGATAGAGCTGGAATTCCTCTTGCCACTCGGCATCGTTGAGCGGCGGGATCACGCCATGGATCGGCTTCCACTGCGTAATCGACAGGCCGGAATCGGTGAGCCTGGTGGCGCCGCCGACCAGCACCAGCGCAAACAGTACCAGAAGCACCACATAGAGCCAGCCGCGCAGCAGCGCCCGGTTATGCAGGTCGAGGTCGCGGGCGACGTGTGGCGCGGCAGCTGATATGGCAGCCATGATCTTGTCCAGGTTGATTTGGCGGATTGGTGGACCATCGCACCCGTGCTGGCAAGACCATACGGCGCGGCACGCCGTCGCGCCGCGTCTCACCGGTTGCACAGTCTCGCCTCAAGGCCTATGCGAGGCCAATACCCTTTGAGCCTGCCATGCCGCCTGTGCGAATTCCGGCATGCTCGATCAGGAGACCAACCATGCCCCTGCGCCTGAAAAAGCTGATCGGAATGTTTCTGCTGGTGGCGCTGGTCATCATCTATGCGCTGGTCGCATCGATCTTCGCGGTCGCCCGGCTCTCGGAGTCGGGTCCGTGGGTGCATTTCCTGTTCTTCCTGCTCAGCGGCCTGCTCTGGGTGCTGCCGGCGATGGGCATCATCAAATGGCTGATGCTGGAGCCGAGGGCCAAGCGCTAGGCGAAACCGCCAGCGTCAGATGGTGACGACCATCTTGCCGGCGTTGGCGAGCGGCGTCGTCACGCCCGACAGCATGGTGCGGATGTGGGCGAGGCTCTGGTAGCGGCCGTTGACGGAAATGCGCGGCAAGGCGTGCAGGAACCCGGCATGCTCGGCGCGCAGCACGCCGTGGCGCGTCGTCACGGCGGAGGTATAGCCTGCGTCGCGGGCAAAGCCCACTTCGCGGCAGCCGACAGCGCTGGCATAGCCATAGGGATAAGCGAAATGGCGGGGCATTTCGCCCAGTTCGGCCTGCAACATGGCGCGCACGGCGCCAACCTCGTGCCAGGCATCGGCTTCGGAGAGCCGCTTCAGATTGCTGTGGTTGATCGTATGGGCGCCGATCGTCACCAGCGGATGCGCGGCGATGCGACGGATTTCATCCCAGCTCATCAATGTGCGCAAGCGTGGGCCGTCGGCGTCGATGCCGTTTGCGCGAGCCAGGTCACGCAACACGGCCTGCAGGTCCTCCTCGCGCATTTCCGAGGTGAGATAGGCGTGCAGGCGTGCATTGGCCTGCAGCTTCTTCGCGGGGGTCGAGCAATCGATCGTCAGCGGACCATTCGGCCGCGTCAGCGTCAAGGTATCGCGCGCGTTGACGATGTCCTCGACAACGTCCCACCACAGGTCGGCTGTGCCGTTGATCAGCCCGGGTGCGACATAGATGGTGATCGGCGCGCCATGCTTCTCCAACACCGGCAGTGCCTCGACCATGTTGTCGCGATAGGCGTCGTCGGCGGTGATGGCGGCAAACTGACCGCCCTTGCCACCTGCTTTGATGCGCTCAACGGCTTCGTCCATGGAGACGAAGGCATAGCCATGCGCCTTCATGTCCGCGATCATGGCGTCAAGGAAGCCGGGCGCGATATTCAGATGCCGGTTGACGCTGTCCGGCTTTTCCGGCGTCGCGGTAACACGGTGCAGCATCAGGATGGCGCCGATGCCGCCGATGAACGGCTTGGCCAGCGGTGCAAGGCCGGTATAGCGGGCGACGTTCAGCGCCAGTTTCCGGATTGCCTCCCCGCCGTCGATCATTCATTCACCTTTTGCGCCTAGGCTGATCCAAGCACGGAATGCGCCTATGCGAACCCCCAAATCGCGATCAATACGTCCTAAGGATTGAGGTATGGTTGACGCAACCGCGTCATTTGACGGCAATCGGCTTGCGGCCACCGAGGCATCGTCGCGCGCCTTGCCACGGGACCATGCCGGCCTGTCGATTTCAGTGGCGTCCACGGACGGACTCGCGGCCTATGCCGAGTTCTGCCGCTCGGCTCTGTTTGGGCCGGCGCAGAGTGCTGCCTGGGTCCAGAACTGGGCAGCCGAGACACGACCGGACCTGCTCGTCGCGACGCTGAGTGCCGAGGGCAAACCGGTTTTCTCGCTGGCGCTGGAGGTTGCCGCCAAGCGGCCGTTCCGGATCGCCCGCTTCATGGGTGGGCGCCACGCCAACGGCAACTTCGTCGCCGCGGACCCGAACTGGCTGGCCAAGGCGGATATACCGGCTCTCCGATCGGTGCTGGCGGCCATCGCCAAGGCACGCCCGGACATCGATCTGGTCGCGCTCGAGCGGTTGCTGCCCGATCTCGACGGCGTCGCTAATCCGCTCGCATCGTTTGACCATTTTTCCAGCCCCAATCTGTCGCTGGCCGTCGATCTCGACGGCGGCTTCGATGCGCTGCTTTCCCGCGCCAGCGGCAAACGCAAACGCAAGAAGCACCGGTCGCAAATCCGGAAATTCGAGGCCGTGGGCAGCTATCGGCGCATCGAGGCCCGCACCCCCGAGGGGGTGGACAGGCTGCTCGACGCCTTCTTCGAGATGAAGGAACTCCGCTTCCGCAAGATGGGCATCGCCAATGTTTTTGGCGACGCGCAGGTACGCGGCTTCTTCCGCGCGCTGTTCATGCAGGCGCTTGCCGAGGACAGGCCTTCCTTCGTGCTGCACGGGCTCGAGGTTGCCGGCAAGCTGCGCGCCATCACCGGTTCAAGCCGCTTGGGCAAACGCCTGATCTGCGAATTCGGAGCGATCGCCGAGGACGATCTTGGGCACGCCAGCCCCGGCGACTTCCTGTTCTTCGACAACATCCAGGAAGCCTGCGAGACCGGTTTCGAGGTCTATGACTTTTCGGTCGGAGATGAGCCTTACAAGCGGCTGTGGTGCGATATCGAAACGCGGCATTTCGAAGTGCTGGTCCCCTTGACCGTGAAGGGCCGCATGCTGGCGCTGACGCTTCGGCAAGGCGCACGGCTGAAGGCCTTCGTCAAGAACAGCCCGACGATCTGGAAGCTGACCAAAGTGCTGCGCCGCAAAGCCGCCGGCCAGGCAGCGCCCGCGGAAGAAGATAGCTGACGCCATGAAGCCGATCATCCGCACCCTGTCCCCGCAGGAACTGGCGCTTCTCGTCGACTGGGCGGCCGCGGAAGGCTGGAACCCAGGTCATGAAGACCCGGCGATGTTCCAGGCCGCGGACCCCGAAGGCTTCATCGGCGCCTTTGTCGGCGACGACATGGTCGCGGCAATTTCGGCCGTGGCCTATGGAAGCGAATTCGGTTTCATCGGCCTCTACATCTGCCGGCCTGACATGCGCGGCATGAGCTACGGCAAGGCCGTGTGGGACGCCGGCATGAAAAGACTCTCGGGCCGGACTGTCGGCCTCGACGGCGTCGCCGAGCAGCAGGCCAATTACCGGCGCAAGGGCTTCGCGCCGGCCTATGAGACCATCCGCTTCACCGGGCGCATGGCAGGCCAGCCGGTCAGGGCCGATGGGTTGCGGATGATTACGACGCAGCTCCTGTCCGGCATCGTCGCCTATGACGCCCATTGCTTTCCGGCGCCGCGAGGCACCTTTCTGAAGCGATGGCTGCAGGAGCCGCATCATGGGCTGGCGGCGATCGGTTCGCGCGGCGTGACCGGTTTTGGCGTGGCGCGCCGCTGTCGATCCGGCTTCAAGATCGGCCCGCTGTTTGCCGACGACACGGAGATCGCTTTGCAACTCCTGGAGGGGCTGGCCGGTGCCTGCGAGGGCGGCGAGCTGCACATCGACGTCCCCGCCGATAACGCCGGCTTCATAACTGCGCTCGATGCGGCCGGCTTTGCGCCGACCTTCACCACCACGCGCATGTACAAGGGGCCTGCCCCGGAATTGGACCTGCGAAGGGTGTTCGGCGTAACGACGCTTGAACTGGGATAGATCGGGCGAACCGCAGAACGGCCCCGCCGGCGATCCGGGGCTCCCCTCAGGCAGCGGCAGTGCGCCTTCCCGGCACCGGATTGCCGGGCGGTTCGTGGCCGAGCGGCGTCACCAGCGTGAGGTCGGGGTAGCCGTTCTCGATCAGCTTGACCGCAGCCTGC
>NZ_RZTE01000023.1:69029-69851 GCF_003997415.1 Mesorhizobium sp. M7A.F.Ca.MR.245.00.0.0
CATCGTCGGCCTCCAGCATGGAGAGAAAGACCTCGGTGGCATCGCCGGTCAGGCGGCCGATGCCTTGTGCGTCGGCCGGTCCGCACTCGACCACGACCAGGTCGTAGGCTGTCGTCAGCGACTGCATGATGATCGGCAGCCGGTCGGCGGCACGCATGGCACGAACCGGATCGGCGGTTCCGACCGGGATGACGTGACAGTCCGAGTAGAGATCGGCATGGATGACGTCACTGAACTGCGCTTCCGAAGCGAGCAGGTTGGTGATGCCGGGAAAAAGCCCGCTGTCCAGCATCGGCCGCGAGGCGGCCCCCGACGCGGTGAGGTCCAGCAACAGCACGCGCAGCCCGGCGTCGGCGACCTCGCGCGCCACCAGGATCGCGGATGCAGCCGCCTCGTCGCCTTCCGGCGAGACGAATATGGCGCGCGCCGCACCGCTGGAGATCAGCTTTTCGGCAGCCTTCTCGATATCGATCTCGCCCAGGGTGGAACGCGCCGGTTCGGGCTCGACAGCCGTCTGCTCTGTCGCCGTCGTATCGGGCATTGCAACCACATCCGGTGCCTCGGCCATGGCCGGCATCGCGGCGGCATAGGGCTCCGCATCTGCTTCATCCGCACGTTCAGGCAGCTCCTGGCCAACCAAGGGGTCCTGCAGGACGGCAGGCTCGTGGCGGACAAATGGCTTGGCGACCGGCGTCTGCGCCACCTGGGGCATCGCGACCTCATCGATCCGTTCGAAACGGGAACCGCTCGCCGGCCGCATCGCGCGACCTGAAAACAGCTCCCGCAGAAGCGTCACGATGGCCATGATCAGCAGCGATGCGG
>NZ_RZTE01000023.1:69859-98615 GCF_003997415.1 Mesorhizobium sp. M7A.F.Ca.MR.245.00.0.0
GCTTGTCGCCGACGATCGGCCCGACCTTCGGGAAATAGGCCTCGGAGGGAACAGAAGCCTTCGAGGCGATCCGCGCGTCGACCGGCAGATAGTTGCGATCCTGGCGCGAAGCGGCTTCGCGGTAGTTGGTCAGGTACAGCTCGAGTTGCTGTCGCTTGGCGGTCGCGTCGCGCTGCAGTGCGTCGAGATCGACCTGTTGTTCGCCGGCCTGCGCCGAAGCGGCCTTCAACGTGTTGACGTCGGCGACAAGCTGGTTCTCGCGGGCCTTTGCCGTCTCGGCCTGCATCAACAGGCCTTTCATGATCTTCTGGGCCTCGCTGCGGATCTGTGCGTCGAGATCGGACAGTTGCGATTTCAGCGCGCGAATGCGCGGATGATTGCCAAGCAGTGTCGTCGACAGATCGGCGATGTTGGAGCGCAATTCGACTTGTCGCTCGCGCAAGCGCTGGATCAGGTCCGATGACAGAACCTCCGGCACGGCATCCAGCGAACCGCCATTCTGCAGCGCCCTGCGCACACCGTCGGCGGTCGCTTCGGCCGCGGCGCGGTTGGCGCGCACTTTCGACAGTTCGCTCGACAGTTCCGAAAGCTGCTGGGTGGCCAGCACCGAATTGTTGCCACCCATCAGGAGATCGGACTGGGCGCGATAGGCGGCGACCTTCGCCTCGGCATCCTTGACCTGCCGCTGCAGGTCGGCGATCTCGGGCGCCAGGAAGTCTGCCGCGGCGCTGTTCGATTCGAGCTTGGCCGCCCCTTGCCCCGCTATATAGGCGGCGGCGATGGCGTCGGGTACGGCGGCCGCGAGCTTGGGATCTTCCGATGAGAACTCAATGGCAATGATGCGGGTCTTCTCGACGCCATAGACGTTGAGCTTCTCGTGCATTTTCTTGAGCACGCGCTCTTCCGTCGGAATTTCCATCGGGTCGCTTTTCAGGCCGACCAGGACCAGAGCGCGGCTCAGCGCCGACATGTCGAGCGCTTCATTGAACTCGGGCAGTTTTTCCAGACCAAGCTTTTGCGAGACCTGCTTGAGGATTTCGTTGGAGGAGATGATCTGGACCTGGGTGGCGACGCCCTGTTCGTCGAGAATAGGCTTGTCGGTGTCGTTGTTGTTGCTGGCCGGCCGCGTGTAGATGGATTCGCGCGGCGCGATCTCCACCTGCGTCTCGGCCTTGTAGTGCCGGGTTGCCAGCGAGGCGAAAGCAAAGGCCAGCCCGGTTGCCAACAGGACGACGAGGACTATACGCAGCCAGTTCCTCGCCAGGCTGGCGAAGAGCTGCCTGAGATCGACATCGACATCTGCGGCCGCGGACTGAACGGACATGCATCCCTACTCCGATACTGGGTCAGCACGCACCGTAAACAACTATGGTAACTCAGCCGTTAAGATCGTGGTAAGTTTCCGTTAGGGTTTACTGGCGGGCGACAAACAAAACCGCCAAGAATCACAAAAACTCTTGCCGATGCGCCACGTGCCGGCCGCTCCCTTTACCGGCCATTAACCCTAACAGGATGATAACGGGCCTCGATCCCTGATGTTTGCTGCGACGCCGCAGTGGCCCAGTCGAAGGTACTTGTCCGGTCATGAAAAGCACTGCTTCCCTGTTTCGCGCGCTGCTTGCCGTATCGATGCTGGCTGGCTGTTCCAGCTACCGGCCGACGCCGGCCGCCTTCCATGAGGTGCTCGATCAGCCCTACCGTCTTGGCGCCGGCGACCGCGTCCGCGTGACCGTGTTCGAGCAGGACGGGCTGACCAACACCTACAGTGTCGATCAATCCGGCTATCTCTCCTTCCCGCTTGTCGGCGCCATACCGGCGCGCGGCCACACCGCGCAGCAGATGGAAAAGGAGATCGCCGACAAATTGCGGCAAGGCTATCTGCGCGATCCCGACGTTTCGGTGGAGATCGACCGCTACCGGCCGATCTTCGTCATGGGCGAAGTGGGTGCCGCCGGCCAATATTCCTATGTTCCCGGCCTGACGGTGCAGAAGGCGATCGCCATTGCCGGCGGCTTCACGCCGCGCGCCAACCAGGAAAGCGTCGACATCACCCGCGACATCAACGGCAAGGTGATGACCGGCCGCGTGGTCACCTCCGACCCGCTGCTGCCGGGCGATACGGTCTACGTCCGCGAACGTCTGTTCTGACAGACACCACGTGGCGGACAGGCTCAGGATCGTCCATTGCTTTCGCTCACCCGTCGGAGGAATTTTCCGGCATGTGCGCGACCTGGCCGAGGCGCAGGTCGCCGCCGGGCATTCGGTCGGCATCGTCTGCGATTCGACGACGGGCGGCGCGTTCGAGGAACATTTGTTCGAGCAGATGAAGGGCATGCTGGCGCTCGGCATTCATCGCACGCCGATGCAGCGCCATGTCGGTCCCGGCGACCTTGCCTCGGCTTGGCGCACATACAGGATCATCAAGGAATTGCGGCCGGACGTACTGCATGGGCACGGCGCCAAGGGTGGCGCCTATGCCCGTCTGTTCGGCTCATTGTTGCGGGTATCAAGGTCTCGCGTAGCCCGCCTTTATTCGCCGCATGGCGGTTCGCTCCACTATGACGAGAGCACGGTCATCGGAAAGCTGTTCTTCGCGCTCGAGCGCTTCATGGCTCGTTTCACCGACTATCTGCTGTTTGTCTCGGACTATGAGCGGCGGACCTATCGCCACAAGGTCGGCGAGCCGCCCATTCCCAACACCCTCGTCTATAACGGCCTGCGCGCCACTGAATTCGAGCCGGTGATCACCGAGCCGGACGCAGCCGACCTGCTTTATATCGGCATGATGCGCGACCTGAAGGGACCGGATATCTTCATCGACGCATTGGCCCTCGCCGGCCCACAGTTCGGCCGCGCACTGACCGCGGTGATGGTCGGCGACGGCGACGACCTTGCGCGTTACCACGGGCAAGTGAAACGCCTCGGGCTCGAGCGCCATGTCCGCTTCCTGCCGCCGATGCCGGCCAGGGAGGCCTTTGCCCTTGCCGCGCTTATCATCGTTCCCTCGCGCGCCGAAGCCATGCCCTATATCGTCTTGGAAACGCTTGCCGCGGGAAAGCCGATGATCGCAACCGCGGTCGGCGGCATCCCGGAGATATTCGACACCGGTTCCCCTGCCCTGATCCGACCTGACCCGATCGAGCTCGCCGACAGGATGAGCCAGGCGCTGGCCGACCCGGTCGCCTATCGCGACCTGATGCCCGATAACGCCAACCTCAAGGCACGCTTCGGCGCCGATGTGATGGCCGCCGACATCGAGAAGGCCTATTTCGCCGCGCTCGACAGGTAGGCACAGGGCCAAGCCGTTCCAAAGCCATACGTTGTTTCAAGGGTTTCTTAGCTCTCTTTTGCTATGACCGTGGGGAAGTTTGCGGAAGGCCCTCATGAACGAGATCGACCCCGCGCGCCGCTTTTCAGCAGAGGCGGTGCGTAAATTCGACGGCCCGGCCGATGGCGACACGCCAAGCGGCATGAACGATGTCGCCCGCCAGGTCGCCTCGCAATACCGACGCGATACGATGTCGCCGATCATGGTCAGCGGTGTCCTTCGCATGGTCGAATTCGGCTTGCTGTTCCTGTCGGGACTCGCCGTCTATTTCCACTATGTCGGATTCTTCAACTATCTCGCCTGGCAATATCCGGTGACGATCGCAGCCGGCTCATTCCTTGCCGTGGTGCTGCTCGACGTCACCGACTGCTACCAGATCGTCGCCCTGATGCGGCCCATCGCCAATTTCGGCCGCGTGCTGCTCGTCTGGGCCGGCACTTTCGCCCTGATGGCGCTGACGGCATTCGTCATGAAGATGTCGCAGGACTATTCGCGCCTATTGTTCGGCAGTTGGTTCGTCATCGGCTTCGTTCTCATCTTCGGCCTCAGGCTGGTGATGTCGAAGCTGATCCGGGCCTGGGCGCGCGATGGCCGCATGGAGCGGCGCGCCGTCATCGTCGGCGGCGGCAAGGCGGCGGAAATCCTGATCCGCTCGGTCGAAAAGCAGCCCTACAACGATATCCGCATCTGCGGCATCTTCGACGATCGCGGCGACAAGCGCTCGCCGCCCATCGTCGCCGGCTACCCCAAGCTCGGCACCATTTCGGAACTGATCGAGTTCGCCCGCATCGCCCGCATCGACATGCTGATCGTATCGCTGCCGCTGACCGCCGAATCGCGTGTTCTGCAGCTGCTGAAGAAGCTGTGGGTGCTGCCGGTCGACATCCGGCTTTCGGCGCATTCCAACGCGCTGCAATTTCGCCCGCGCGCCTATTCCTACATCGGCGCGGTGCCGATGCTCGACATCTTCGACAAGCCGATCAACGACTGGGATTCGGTCGCCAAACGCGCCTTCGACATCGTCTTCAGCCTGATCGGCATCGTCGTGTTCTCGCCAGTCATGCTGGCGACCGCTATCGCCATCAAGCTCGACAGCAAGGGGCCGGTGCTGTTCCATCAGAAGCGGCACGGCTTCAACAACGAGATCATCGAGGTCTACAAGTTCCGTTCGATGTATACGGACAAGGCCGACCCGACCGCCAAGCAGACGGTGACCAAGAACGATCCTCGCGTCACCCGCGTCGGCCGCTTCATCCGCAAGACCTCGATCGACGAGCTGCCGCAGTTCTTCAACTCGCTGCTCGGTTCGCTGTCGCTGGTCGGCCCGCGTCCGCATGCCATCGCCGCGCAGTCGCACAACCTGCTCTACAACGAGGTTGTCGACGGCTATTTCGCCCGCCACAAGGTCAAGCCCGGCGTCACCGGCTGGGCGCAGATCAATGGCTGGCGCGGCGAGATGGACACCAACGAGAAGATCCGCATGCGGACCGAGTATGATCTCTACTACATCGAGAACTGGTCGCTGCTGTTCGATTTGCGGATCCTGTTCCTGACGCCGCTCCGGCTGCTCAATACGGAAAACGCCTATTGAGTGCGATCAGCCATGATCTGCCGCGCGCGGCGGTCAACGCCAAGCTGGTCGCGCTGATTTCGTCGGGCGCGGTCTTCCTCGGCATTCTGCTGTCGGGCTTCGTCATCAGCGAGCCGGCGCCCTATGAGCTCTACATGGCCGGGCTGATCGCCATCTGGGCGCTTTTCGGCTTGAGGATTTCCCGCGCGGCCACGCCCTTATTGGTGCTGCTGGTGACGATGAACATCGGCGGCATGATCTCCATGACGCAGATGGCGGACCTCGCCAACACGCCGCTCTATCTCGCCGTGTCGCTGTTTCTCGCCTTCAGCGCGGTGTTCTTCGCATCGATCACCGCCGTACAGCCGAGCCTCTACCGGCTGATCTTCATTGCCTATGTGGTCTCGGCCGTGGCCACCTCGCTGCTTGGCATTGCAGGCTATTTCCATGCCTTTCCGGGCGCGGAGATGTTCACCAAATACGATCGCGCCGCCGGCGCCTTCCAGGACCCGAACGTGTTCGGCCCGTTCCTGGTGCTGCCTGGCATCTATCTGCTCTATCTGCTTCTGACCGGACCGGCGACACGCATGCCGCTGCTGGCGGTGCCGCTGCTGATCATCACCGCCGGCATCTTCTTCTCCTTCTCGCGCGGCGCCTGGGGCATGTTCACCGTCTCGGCCGTCCTGCTCACCGGCTGCCTGTTCCTGCAGAGCGCCAGCGGCAAGTTCCGGCTCCGTGTGGTGGTGATGACGATTGCAGCACTGGCGCTGCTGGTCGTCGCCATGATCGTCATCCTGCAGCTGCCCGGCGTGTCGGAGATGTTCTCCAACCGTGCCCAGCTCGAACAGAGCTACGACACCGCCCGCCTCGGCCGCTTCGCCCGCTACGGCATCGGCTTCCAGATGGCGATGGAGCATCCGTTCGGCATCGGCCCGCTGGTCTTCGGCACGATCTTCGGTGAAGACACCCACGACATCTGGTTGAAGATGCTGATGGATTATGGCTGGCTCGGCTTCGTGTCGTTCCTGGCGCTCGTCTTATGGACGATAGCAGCCGGCTTCCGCATCCTGCTGCGCGACCGGCCGTGGCAGCCCTATCTCCTGTGTGCCTATGTCGCCTTCATCGGCAATATCGGGCTCGGCACCTTCATCGACATCGACCACTGGCGCCATGTCTACCTGCTGCTCGGCCTGATCTGGGGCGCCATCGCGCTGGAATACAGGCACCAACGGCTGTTGCGGCCTGCCTTGCAGGGCTCGCCGGCACCGGCAATCGCAGCGGTATAAAAGTCGCGGAATTCGGTTGACCCGCACGGGGTTATCACGATACATCGCGACCGGTCCGGAGTGTAGCGCAGCCCGGTAGCGCACTTGACTGGGGGTCAAGGGGTCGTCGGTTCGAATCCGGCCACTCCGACCAATTCAAAGCAGGACTTTCCCCCGAAGTCCGCCCCTCCAGATGCCCCGGTCAGCCCGGCCAAATCTCGGATCGGGGCACCATGTCCTGTGCGCTTGAGCTCCGGCTTGGTGCTAATGCTACCTCTGGCACACATCCACCCACTCAGCGCCGGTAATCTCAACCATGCGCTGCGGCGCAATCCGCACCGCCGCATTGGTGGACCCGGCCGCGGGCACCACCTCGTCAAACTCGCGCAGCGACACGTCGCAATAGACCGGAAGCGGTGCCGGCAGGCCGAACGGGCAGACGCCGCCGACCGGATGGCTTGTCGCTTCGACAACCTCGGCGGCGTCGAGCATCCGCGGCTTGCCGCCGAACTGGTCCTTGAACTTGCGGTTGTCCAGCCTGGCGATGCCGCTGGTCACCACCAGCATGGCGCGGTCGCCGACGCGCAGGCAGATTGTCTTGGCGATCTGGGCCGGCAGCACGCCATGCGCCTCGGCCGCCAACATCACCGTCGCCGAGCTCGCCTGCGTGACGATGACGTCGATGTCGGGCGCGTGGGCGGCGAAGAAGGCACGAACGGATTCCAGGCTCATATCGAAAACCCATGGCTCGAAAAGCTTGATGGACGGCAGATTGCGGTTCGGCAGCCGGGGGCCGCCGCGCGTATAAGCACGTGCGGCATACAAATCGGCAAGCCCCGGGCTGAAGCAGACGCCGGCAGGTACAAAGAAACCCGCCAAGAGGGGCCTTGGCGGGTTCTCTGGAATGCGTGGCGCGGATCTAAGCCAGCGATCGACCTTGCGCCGCCGGCCTCGGCGCAGCCGGGGTGATCAGAGCCTCCTGGGGAAGGTGAAGCGCGGACACAATACGACGCAGCTTCGACGGGTCGGTCACTCTGCCGCTTTCGATATCCTCAATCTCGTCCACCGCCAGGCCGCATGTCAGGGAGAGCTCTTCCACGCTGTAACCGCGGGTCTCCCGCATCGCTCTGAGGGTATTGTAATCTGGCCCGCTTCCGTTGGTTGCCGGTTCGGAGTGGGCTTCGCTTTTCGCATTATGGGGCATTGGCAACTCCATGACTGAAAGAGTTTGATCAAATGAGGAGTGTTGCCTGAGACGGTCGGGAAGATGCCCTCTCGCCGGCGATTTGCCAAGAGCCAAAAGGGCCGTCACGGGATCGTGAACCAGGTGCCTGGCGCGGCCCTCTCGCGCACACGTCGCGATCAAGTTGTTTTGAAGGTCCGATCAGCCTTTTGCCGGCAGTTTCGCCGCGCTCGTTCGTTATCTCCGGGTCGCTGGCGTGAAACCATCCGGTTCCAGCCAGTTCGTTCCCGGAAGGATTTTTTGCAATGAACCTGAAGACAGTCATGGTCGTGCTCGGCACGATTTCCAGCCTTTCCGTCGCCGGCGCGGGCGCCGCCCAGGCCGCAGACGCGCTGCGTGTGCGCGGCACGGTGGTCAGCTTCGAGCCCACGCTGCTCACCGTGAAAACGCGTCAGGGCGATACCGATGCGATCAAGCTCAAGGCTGGCTGGAAGATCTCGGGCGTCGCCAACGCCTCGGCAAAGGACATCAAGCAGGGCGATTTCCTCGGCATTGCCTCTGTTTCGAAAGCGGATGGCGGCAGCGGCGCCCTGGAGGTGGTGGTCTTTCCGGCCGCGCTGAAAGGCACTGGCGAAGGCGATCGTCCCTGGGACCTGCAGCCAAACAGCCGGATGACCAACGGCACCGTCGCCGACGTTACCGATATAAGCGGGCGATCCGTCACCCTGACCTATGACAATGGCCAGACCAAGAAGATCTCGATCCCCGACACCACGCCCGTCGTTACCTTCGCGCCGGCGACGCCGACCGACCTCAAGCCGGGTGCGACGGTCTTCGTCACCGCTGAGCGGGGCAGCGACGGCGCGCTGAGCGCCAGCCGCGTCGTGGTCGGAACCAACGGCGTCGTGCCACCGATGTAGTCGAACAGGCGGCCGATGGCCGCCTCTCGATCTTGCCGTGCATGGTGACGGGAGGCTGGATTGGGTAGAAACAGTCCAGAAACAAAATTCTACAATCGGGAAATACTGACGAAAAAATTCAGGCGCGTAATTCCATTCGCGGCGGCCGGGCTATCGCCCCGATCCATATGCGCCCGCGAAACAAAAGGAAACGATCCATGAAGAAGTCCCTCCTCTCGGCCCTCGGGCTTGCAGTTGCATTGGCTTTCACGGTGCCCGTCATCGGCGCGACGAGCGCGGATGCGGCCCCGATGGCCAAGCATCATCGTCACCACCATCATCACCGCCACCATGTCCGCCACCACCATCATCACCGCCACCACCACCACCATGTGATCGGAAACAAGGCCTAAGCTCCGCAGACCGCCACCGAGAAGACCGGCCTTGGCTTCCTGTCCAAGGCCGGCTACTCCGCCCCGCGAGGCTCGATCGCGGACTGGATCGACAATTCACGCAAATCCACGCGCGACGTCGTCGTCTATCCCCGGCGCTGGTATGGCACCACGACCAATCCGGCGTTCGCCAGCGAAATCGAGCGGCTCTGGCGGCTCGACCAATCCGCATTTCCTGCGCCGGCTGCACAGAGGTGTCAGGCGCCTCCAGCGACAACAGACATAGCCGACCGCAAGGAAAATGACGGATCACCTTGAGGCGAGCCGTCACTTCTCATGCTCGTATCCCTGGGATTTGGGTTCTAGAATTCAGCGCCGGCTGAACAGCAGACTGGCGACAAGACCGAGCACCACAAGGCCCACCGCCGCGGCAGCCGCCGGATGGTCGCGGGCCGACCTCTCGATCACCCTGCCCTGTTTACGGATTGCCGGCATGGCGTCGCGCAGGCGCCCGGCAAGATCGGAATAGGTGTCCAGCGCGGCATCGCGACCGTCCTCGTAATACGCGCCGCCTCGCCTTGCCACGGCCCTCTTCAAGCTGGCCAGTTCCTTGGTAAGAGCAGCGACCTGCCTGTCGAGATCAATGTCGGAGAGGGTCGAAAATGATGCCATTGGTATGTTTCCTTCACTTGCAGAAGGAAGCGTAACGCCTCACCGGAAGACGGGTTCCGGCTTTCGAACTGTCGATGTCGCGTCGGGCCGCGGTCAGCGCACCTGGTCAAGCAGGCGCTTGCATTCCAGGAGGTCGAACAGCGCCTCCTGCAGCAAGGCCCTGTTGTCGCGCGAGAGTTTCGACGCATCCGGCTGCACCGGACCCTCCTCGTCGCTCTTGCCCAGGCCGAAAAAGCGGCGGCTGGGTTTGACGCGGGGCTGGCCAACCAGTTCGTCGTCCATGCCGCGCGGCTGGGCCGCAGGCGTCAGCGGCACCTGATCGGCCTGCTTTCGCTGCGAGATCGCCTCTACGGCGGCCATGTCGCCATTGCCGATGGCAACCAGGAAATGGTTGCCGTTCTCGCGCAACAGCTTCTGCACGCCCTTGATGGTGTAGCCCTGGTCGTAGAGCATGTGGCGGATGCCCTTGATCAGCTCGACATCCTGCGGCCGGTAGTAACGACGGCCGCCGCCGCGCTTCATCGGCTTGATCTGGTTGAAACGCGTTTCCCAGAAGCGCAGCACATGCTGCGGCAGATCGAGATCTTCGGCGACCTCGCTGATGGTACGAAAGGCGTCGGGGCTCTTGTCCATGGGCGAATCCTCACGCTGGACGATGATCCGGCCTACCTGCCGAATCGGGGCTTATTTCAGCGGTTTATGAAGCAATATTCAAGCCCGGCGTCATGGCGGCGACGGTTTTCAACCGCGCAGTAGGACTACTTGCCGCTTTTGGCCTTGCCGCTCTGATGGGAGCGCAAGATACGGCTCTTCAGCACATTCGACGACTTGAAGGTCATCACCCGACGCGGCAGGATCGGCACTTCCTCGCCGGTCTTGGGATTGCGGCCGATGCGTTCGTTCTTGGAGCGGACGTGGAATGTCGCGAAGGACGACAGCTTCACCGTCTCGCCGCGCACGATGGCTTCGCAGATTTCATCCAGCACCGCTTCGACGAGCTCGGCCGATTCAGTGCGCGACAGGCCGACCTTCCGGTAAACTGCCTCGGCAAGGTCGGCGCGCGTAAGTGTCTTTCCCCCCATGCGACCGTCCCATCAGCTCAAAACATAAAATTCGGCACAACAACGGCAGAGCCTAAGTAATTGATCCGTCAAGGTCAAGGACCGAAACTGGACCGTTCGGCACTTACCAGCGAACCAGGACAGCGCCCCAGGTGAAGCCACCGCCCATCGCTTCCAGGAGGACGAGATCGCCCTTCTTGATGCGGCCGTCGGCAACGGCCACCGACAGCGCCAACGGCACGGAAGCAGCCGAGGTGTTACCGTGCAAATCGACCGTAACCACCACCTTTTGCTCAGCTATCCCGAGCTTCTTGGCGGAAGCGTCAATAATTCGTTTATTGGCCTGGTGGGGCACGAACCAGTCGAGATCATCGGCTGAGATACCGGCTTGCGCGAACGTCGCCTCGATGACGTCGGTGATCATGCCGACCGCATGCTTGAAGACTTCGCGGCCCTCCATCCGGAGGTGGCCGACCGTACCCGTGGTCGACGGCCCGCCGTCGACGAAAAGCTTGTCCTTGTGCGTGCCGTCGGAGCGCAGGCTGGCCGCCAGAACGCCATGGTCGGCGATCGCGCCCGTCCCCTCGCCTGCTTCCAGGATCATGGCACCGGCGCCGTCGCCGAACAGCACACAGGTCGAGCGGTCGCTCCAGTCGAGGATGCGCGAGAATGTTTCCGAACCGATCACCAGGACACGCTTGGCCAGGCCGCCGCGGATGTAGAGATCGGCGGTGGTCACGGCATAGACGAAGCCCGAACAGACCGCCTGCAGGTCGAAGGCAAAGCCGTGATGCATGCCGAGCCGGTTTTGGATCTCGACGGCAGTGGCCGGGAATGTGTTGTTGGGCGTCGAGGTCGCCAGCACGATCAGATCGATGTCGGCGGGCGTGAGGCCGGCATTGGCAAGTGCGGCACGTGCCGCTGCTTCCCCCAGCGAAGCCGTGGTCTCGTCGTCACCAGCGATATGGCGCTGGCGAATACCGGTACGCTGGGCGATCCACTCGTCGGAGGTCTCGACCATGCCTTCGAAATCGGCATTCTTCATGATTCGGCGGGGCAGCGCGGCGCCCGTGCCGCGCACGACTGATCTGATCAAAGTTCTTTCCTATTCCTTTGCGTCGGTGACGACGTCGGATTTCCTAGATGACAGGGCACGCGGGTTGCGCGCATGAAACAGGTCCAGATCGGCCTCGATGCGGTCGAGGAGGTTGTTGCGGACCATGTCATAGCCGAGTTCGATCGCGGCGGCGAACCCGTCAGAATCAGCACCGCCATGGCTTTTGACGACGATGCCGCTCAACCCCAGGAAAACGCCGCCGTTGGACCGGCCGACATCCATCTTTTCGCGCAGGCGATCGAAGGCGCCCTTGGCGAAGATGTAGCCGATCCTGGCCATCAGAGTCCGGCTCATCGCCGCGCGCAGATAGCCACCGATCTGGCGCACCGTGCCTTCCGCCGTCTTCAGCGCGATGTTGCCGGCAAAGCCTTCGGTGACGACGACGTCGACCACGCCCTTGCCGATATCGTCACCCTCGACGAAACCGTGATAGTTCATCGAGGCCATGTTGGCTTCGCGCAGCATGCGACCGGCCTCCTTGACCTCTTCCTGGCCCTTGATCTCCTCGACGCCGACATTGAGCAGGCCGACGCTGGGCCGGGCTATGCCGAAGACCGAGCGCGCCATGCCGGTGCCGAGAATGGCAAAATCAATGAGCTGTTGCGCATCGGCTCCAATGGTCGCGCCGACGTCCAGCACCACGCTTTCGCCGCGCAATGTCGGCCAAAGGGCTGCGATTGCTGGGCGATCGATGGTGGCCATGGTGCGCAGGCAAAATTTCGACATCGCCATCAGCGCGCCGGTGTTGCCGGCGGAAATACAGGCGTCGGCCGTGCCGGCCTTGACCGCTTCGACGGCCTTCCACATCGATGACTTCCAGCGGCCGTGGCGCAGCGCCTGGCTCGGCTTGTCGTCCATCCTGACCGCAACTTCGCAATGGAAGAATTCGCTGATCTCGGCGAGCTTGGGAAATTTGGCAAGCTCGGGGCGCACGACCTCCTCACGCCCGAAGATGACGAAGCGGATGTCGGGACGACGGGTCGCGACCGTCATGAGCGCTGGTATGACCACGGCTGGTCCGTGATCGCCGCCCATGGCATCGATGGAAATCCTGATCACGCGGTATTTATCTCACGGTTAGGCGGCAGGTCGCTTTAGCGACCGCGAAGGTTCGGCGAAAATAACGGTTTTGGGCTGCTGCACAACCGACTTTTCCGTCGCGGGCAAGCTTTTCAGGATTTTCCCAGCAAGGATCGCAGTTTTTGCTGAAATTCATTCTCCGCCGGTTCGGTCTCGCTGCCGGCATTGAGCGATGCGCCCTGCTTACGCGGATAGGGGTCGATGGCGAGCCCGAAATACTGTTCGGCGAGTGCCCCGACATCGATCGTGTCACCGGAAAATGTCTCTGGACTGTCAGGGCCTTCCGCATCGAGCAGGATCTCGCCGCCACCATCGAAGCCCTGCCGTCCGAGCTTGGAATCCTCGGGCAGCAGCAGCGCTTCGACCGGTTCGTCGATATGCGCTTCGACAGGCTCGAGCGTGACGATGCAGGCCTGAGTGATGTCGGCCTCGACGCGGCCGCTGATCTTCACGCCATTGCGCTTCCACGACGCCACCAGAAGCTCGGCGCGATAGGATTCGACCGAAATCAGCCCGTGCTCCTCGGCCAGTGCCCCACGCTGCGCGGCATCGGCCTCGATAACCAGCGGCAGGCCCTTCTGCGGCAGGCGCGTAATGTTGGCGCGGAAGGAAACCGGGCTTTGCGGGTCAACATGCTTCATTGTTCAACCTCCTTGGCGGCGGGAAAGGTCAGCGTGCCGGAGACAATCGATTCGGATGGCTGCGCGGCCAGATGACTGCGCGCGTCGGTAACATAGTTGGCCAGCAGCGATGCTTCCAACCAGGCGCCCGCGTCGGGCCGGACATTGCGGGCAAGAGCCGCGGTCAGCCCGTCATGGTCGTTTCTTTCCAGGGCATCGTCATAGGCAGCGGTACGGCCATAAAACATCTTTGCCAGCTTTTTCATGCGTTTGGGCACGCCAACGTCGCCAATGCCCAATTCCCGTAACGAATGGTCGACGTCGAGGAAGAACTCGTCGATCAGCACCTGGGCGACCTCCTGCGCCGCACCGCTCTCCCCGCGCAACCTGTGCTGGAACAGGAACATGTGCAGCGACAGCATCTCGAAACGGCCAAGCGGCGTATCTGGCACATTCCAGTGGGAATAAAACACAGTCTGCCGCGCCGCCGCCACGATTTGTGCGTAAAGCGCCTCGGTGATAGCGCGGTTGGCGTAGCGTTCGCGGCCAAAAAAGCGCTGGAACATTGGGGATGGTCTCCTGGGGACCGTTTGTTGAAGTGGGCTTGTTGCATCGGCAAGCAAGCTGGTTTACCGGTTTCGCGGCCCAGCGCAAGTTGCGGCCAGCTAATGGAGTTGTTGTTGCGCGCGCTGAATTTCAAGTCGACCTTCTCGTCCAGGCCCGCCGGCGCGATCTCGCTGCTGATGATCGTTTCGGCACTGCCCGCCTGCCACACCTCCAAGATGATGGGCGATCTCAGCCCGAGCGAGACGCTGACGCAAGGTTACGTCATAGACCAGCAGGCAATCGACCTGGTGCCGGTCGGTTCGAGCCGCGAGCAGGTGCTTCTGGCGCTCGGCACGCCGTCGACGACCGCGACCTTCGACAACGAGGCATTCTATTACATTTCGCAGACGCGCAAGCGCTACGTCGCCTTCGACAAGCCACGGCTCATTGACCAGCATGTGCTGGCTGTCTATTTCGGCGCCGATGGCCGTGTCACCCAGATCGCCAATTACGGGAAGAAGGATGGCAAGATGTTCGACTTCATCTCGCGCACCACACCGACCGGCGGCAAGGACCAGAACTTCCTCAGCCAGGTCATCAACGGTGCCAGCAAGCTGGCGCCCGGCATTCCCGGCGGCGGCGTCTAATTCCCTTCGGCTTCCATTCCCGGAAGCCTCGTCATCTCAGGCGACCAAAAACCCGCGGGAGCGATCCTGCGGGTTTTTGTTATGGGTCACCAGTCAGGGCACGGCCACTGGCATGCTGCAGTGGCCACCACTGAAAACACGACGCTGGGTCCGGCATAAGGTGCCAGCGCACGCATTGCAAAGACCGGGCGAAAGCGAGCGCTGAAGGATAGTTTGGCTTTGCCTCAACAAAAAACCCGCGGGATCGCTCCCGCGGGTTTTTTCGGGCTGAAGCCTTGATCAGCCGTGCGCGAGCACGGCCAGCAGCAAGAGCGCCACGATGTTGGTGATCTTGATCGCCGGGTTGACGGCTGGGCCAGCGGTGTCCTTATAGGGATCGCCGACCGTGTCGCCTGTCACCGAAGCCTTGTGCGCCTCGGAACCCTTGAGATGCTTGACGCCGTCCTTGTCGACAAAGCCGTCTTCGAAGGACTTCTTGGCGTTGTCCCAGGCACCGCCGCCAGAGGTCATCGAGATGGCGACGAACAGGCCATTGACGATGACGCCGAGCAACGAGGCACCCAGCGCTGCAAAGGCGGACGCCTTCGAGCCCGAGATCAACAGCACGCCGAAATAGACGACGAGCGGTGCCAGCACCGGCAGCAGCGACGGGATGATCATCTCGCGGATCGCCGCCTTGGTCAGCAGATCGACCGCGCGTGCGTAATTCGGCTTCGAGGTGCCGGCCCATGATGCCCGGATCCTCGCGGAACTGCTTGCGCACTTCCTCGACGATGGCGCCCGCCGCACGGCCGACGGCCGTCATGGCGATGCCGCCGAACAGATACGGAATCAGGCCGCCGAAGATCAGGCCGGCGACGACGTAGGGGTTGGAAAGATCGAAGGAGATCTCGCCCATGCCCTGGAAGTACGGATATTTGTCGCCATTGGCGGCAAAGAACTTCAGGTCGTTCGAGTACGCGGCAAACAGCACCAGTGCGCCGAGACCGGCCGAGCCGATGGCGTAGCCCTTGGTCACCGCCTTGGTGGTGTTGCCGACCGCGTCGAGCGCGTCGGTGGAGTGGCGCACTTCCTTGGGCAGGCCGGCCATTTCGGCAATGCCGCCGGCATTGTCGGTGACCGGGCCGAAGGCGTCGAGCGCAACGATCATGCCGGCAAGACCGAGCATCGTCGTGACCGCGATCGCCGTACCGAAGAGGCCGGCAAGCTGATAGGTCGAGATGATGCCGCCGACGATGACGATCGCCGGCAGCGCCGTCGATTCCAGCGAGACCGCAAGGCCCTGGATGACGTTGGTGCCGTGACCGGTGACCGACGCCTGAGCGATGGAGTTGACCGGGCGCTTGTTGGTGCCGGTGTAGTACTCGGTGATCACCACGATGAGACCGGTCACCACGAGGCCGATCAGGCCGCATATGAACAGGTTCTTGCCGGTGATGACCATGCCGGCGACCGTGCCGATCTCGCCCCAGCCGAGGGTGACCTGGGTGGCGACGCCGAGGCCGACGATGGACAGCAGGCCGGTGACGATCAGGCCCTTGTAGAGCGCGCCCATGATCGAGCCGTTGGAACCGAGCTTGACGAAGAAGGTGCCGACGATCGAGGTCAGGATGCAGGCGCCGCAGATAGCGAGCGGATAAAGCATGGCCGCACCCAGCACGGCGGTGCCGCCAAAGAAGATGGCAGCCAGAACCATGGTGGCGACGACAGTCACCGCATAGGTTTCGAACAGGTCAGCGGCCATGCCGGCGCAGTCGCCGACATTGTCGCCGACATTGTCGGCGATCGTGGCCGGGTTGCGCGGATCGTCTTCGGGAATACCGGCTTCGACCTTGCCGACGAGATCGCCGCCGACGTCGGCGCCCTTGGTGAAGATGCCGCCACCGAGACGAGCGAAGATCGAGATCAGCGATGCGCCGAAGCCGAGCGAGACCAGCGAGTCGATGACGATGCGGTCATTGGGCTGGAGGCCCATGAAGTGGGTCAGGATAAGGTAGTAGATCGACACGCCGAGCAGGGCCAAGCCAGCAACCAGCATGCCGGTGATGGCGCCCGATTTGAACGCGATGTCGAGGCCGGCAGCGAGGCTGTTCGATGCGGCTTGCGCCGTACGAACGTTGGCGCGAACGGAGACATGCATGCCGATGAAGCCGGCGGCGCCCGAAAGCACCGCACCGATCAGGAAGCCGATCGCGGCGGTGATGGACAGCAGCCACCAGGCGAGCACGAGGACGACGACGCCAACGATGGCGATGGTGGTGTACTGACGCGCCAGATAGGCTTGTGCGCCCTCGCGGATAGCCGCGGAGATTTCCTGCATGCGTGCATTGCCTTGATCGGCCGCAAGGACCGAACGTGTCGCCCAGATGGCGTAAAGGATTGAAAGCAGGCCGCAGGCGATGACGGCGGAAATAATTGTCATTGCCGGATTTTCCTCGATTGATGGCCCAAAAGAACCCCTCCCTGGGCCGTTGAGACAAAGACCGGATTCCGCGCACGGAATCCGCCTCTTCGCATCGGTGTATGCGAAACAGGGCTGCGAACGTCAAGATATTGTTCGGTTTGTGCCCGGCTTTCGCCTAAATGGTTTAGACGGCGGCGTGCTTGGCAATGATGTCGCCTGATTAGATCGATTGAAATGACGCTGCGGCACTGAGCTGTCAGCTCCTCCCACCCGATCCGCTAGCCACGTGGAGCGTGAACGCGTCCGCCGGCGCCTATGCTTCTTTGCAAAGACCTGTAGGGTAGCCCATCTTCAGGATCGAACCGGAGCTAGCCCATGAATTTCAAAGCTATTATCCACGAAGCCGACGAAGGCGGGTTCTGGGCAGAGGTGCCGGCAATTCCGGGTTGCGCGACCCAGGGCGAAACCATGGAAGAACTTGTCCAGAATTTGCGTGAAGCGATCGAAGGCTGCCTCTCAGTAGAGCCGCTGTCATTCACGTCGGAGCCTGGGCGGATCGTGGAAATCGCTGTTTGAAGTCCATTTCCGGCAAGGAATTTGCGCGTGCCGTCGAACGGCAAGGCTGGAAGCTTTTGCGCATCGCCGGAAGCCACCACATCTATGGCAAGCAGGGAAGCATTGTTCGGCTTTCAATCCCTATTCATGCCAATAAACCGCTCAAAACCGGACTTTCTACGACATCTCCTAGCGCTGGCTGAAATGAACGAGCGCGATATCTGAGATACTGTCGACTATTCGGCCTCTCTGCCCATGCGGCGCGCCGTGTAGCGCTCGATCGCCGACAGACCGTCATAGATCAGCACGGCAAGCGCTGCCACGATCAGGCCGCCTTGCAGGATGAAGGCGAGATTGTTGGACAATAGCCCGGCGATGATCACTTCGCCGAGCGTCTTTGCGGCGACTGTCGAACCGATGGTCGCGGTGGCAAGACTGATCACCACCGACAGCCTGATGCCGCCGAGAATGATCGGGGCGCTGAGCGGCAGCTCGACCTTGGTGAGCCTTTGCCAACCGGTCATGCCGGCGCCGCGCGCCGCCTCGACGACATTGGCCGGCAGCGTCGTCAGGCCGGTCAGTGCATTCTCGAAAATCGGCAGCAGGCCATAGAGAAACAGGGCGATCAGTGTCGGCTTCTCGCCGAAGCCGACGGCCGGTACGGCAAGCGCCAGGACCGCCACCGGCGGAAAGGTCTGACCGATGTTGACGAGGCTGCGCGATAGCGGCAGGAATTCGGCGCCGGCCGGCCTGGTGACCAGGATGGCAAGCGCCACCGCAACGATGGTTGCCGCCACGGTGGCGATCAGAACCGTGCGTAAGTGCAGCAGGGTCAGCGTCAGCAGGCTGCCCTGGTTGTAGATCACCGGCGCGTTGTTTTCGGTCAGCGGCTTCAGCAGCGGCACGAACCACCCGGGATTGGTGACGAAGGCGACAAGCAGCACCACCAATGCTAGCCTGAGCAGCGATGGAAGCCAGGCCTTCATGCCGGCCTCGCCGCACGCTTCACCAGCCCTTCGACGGTCACGCGGCCAAGCGGCTTGCCGTCGGCGCCTTTGACCGGCAGCGCCGGCCGGCCCGACCACAACAATTCGGCCAGCGCGTCGCGCTGGCTCGCATCGCCGGGGATCGCCTCACCTTCGGCGGAGCCCTTCTCCACGGCATCGCGGACCCGGCCGAGCGACAGCAACCGGAACGGCCTTTCGCTGGCGCCAACCAGGGTCTCGACGAAGGCGCTTGCCGGCTTTGCAAGGATCTCGGCCGGCTTGGCGTATTGCACCAGCTTGCCGGCATCCATGACCGCGATCTTGTCGCCCATATGCACGGCCTCTTCCATGTCGTGGGTGACGAGGATGATGGTGGTGCCGAAGCGCTTCTGGATCGCCAGCAGATCTTCCTGCGCCTTGGTGCGGATGATCGGGTCGAGGGCGCCGAACGGTTCGTCCATCAACAGCACGTTGGGTTCGGCGGCGAGTGCGCGGGCAACACCGACGCGCTGCTGCTGGCCGCCGGACAGTTCGTGCGGGTAGCGAGGCCCGAAGGCTTCGGGATCGAGCTGATAGAGCGTCATCAGCTCATCGACCCGGGCCTTGATACGGTCCTTGTCCCAGCCAAGCAGCACCGGCACGGTGGCAATGTTCTGTGCCACCGTGCGATGCGGAAACAGGCCGTGCCCCTGGATAGCGTAGCCGATGCTGCGGCGCAGCTCGTAGCCGGGCAGCGAACGATTGTCGGCGCCGTCGAGCTTGATGATGCCCGAGGTCGGCTCGACCAGCCGGTTGATCATGCGCAGCAGCGTCGTCTTGCCGGAACCGGACGTGCCGACAATGACGGCGATGGTGCGCGGCTCGATAACCATCGACACGTCATCGACCACGGTCGTCGCGTCATAGCGCTTGGTGATGCCTTCGATCTCGATCATGCCGTTTCAACCCTGCGCCTGGTGGCGGTCATTTCGATCACCGCATCGAGGATGATGGCGGCGGCAAAGGCGAGCGCGACCGTTGGCACCGCGCCAAGCAGCACAAGGTCCATCGCCGTCTGGCCCACACCCTGGAAGACGAACACGCCGAAACCGCCGCCGCCGATCAGCGCGGCAATGGTGGCGAGGCCGATGTTCTGCACCAAGACGATGCGGATGCCGGTGAGGATGACAGGAAAAGCCAGCGGAAACTCGACGCCGAACAGGCGCTGCCTGTCGGTCATGCCCATGCCGCGCGCCGCGTCGTTGGCCGCGCGCGGCACGCCGGCCAGACCGACCACGGTGTTGGCCACCACCGGCAGCAGCGAGTAAAGGAACAGCGCCACAAAAGCCGGTGCGGTGCCGATGCCGCGAATGCCGAGCGCGGCAGCTCCCGGCACATGCGTGGCAACCCAGCCGAGCGGCGCGATCAAAAGGCCGAACAGCGCGATCGAGGGAATGGTCTGGATGATGTTGAGCACGTTGAGAACGCCGGCGCGCAGACTTTCGACACGATGGCAGAGAATGCCGAGTGGCAGGCCGACGACCACCGCCGCAAGCAGCGACCCTAGCGCCAGCGTTACATGCTTGGAGCCTTCTGCCCAGAAACTGTCGGCGCGGTTGAAATATTCCTTCAGGATCGACAGATTGTCCCAGCTTCCCGAAATCAACAGCAGCCCGATCGCCAAAGCCGCGACCACAAGCACGCCAACCCGCGCCAATGGCGACAGGTTCAGCCTTGTCAGCACGTCGGCGAGCAAAAGCGTGAAGGCAAAGATCAGAATCCAGAAACCGGAGGCTGGCGAAACTCTGGCGAAGGTGTTGCCCGCCGGCGTGAGAAATGTTCCGGCGACACCGATCAGCAGCGCGAGCGCGGCAAGCGCCATCACGCTGGCGGCAAGGCGCAGCACAAGTGGTGTCCTGAACAGCGCGATGAGTGCCGCGGCGGCAATGATGGCGAGCAGCAGCGTCCCGGTCGTTGCCGGCAGCGCCTCGAGAATCGAGCGCGCCTGGCCGGGGACGATGCGGTTGGCACGGAACGTGGCAAAGGGGGCGGCGAAGGCCGCATAGGCTGATATCGCGGCGATGACCACGCCGAGCTTGTCGAAGCGGATGTTCACGCCCTGCCCCGTCAGTCGATCCGGCGCGCCACGAAAGCGGCGCGCCGGAATCGTCCTACTTCAGGAAGCCGTTCTTCTTCAGGAAGTCCTCGGCGACGCCCTTGACCGGCTCGCCGCCGACCTGCACGCGACCGTTCAGTTCCTGCAGGGTGACGAGGTCGAGCTTGGCAAAAACCGGCTTCAGCAGCGTCTCGATCTCGGGATGTTCCTTCAGTACCGCTTCGCGGATGATCGGCGCCGGCTGGTAGACTGGCTGCACGCCCTTGTCGTCGTCGAGCACGACGAGCCCGGACGGTGCGATGCCGCCATCGGTGCCGTAGACCATGGCCGCATTGGCGCCATTGGTCTGGTTGGCGGCCGCTGCGATGGTTGCCGCCGTGTCGCCGCCCGAGAGGGTGATCAATTGCTCAGGCTTCAGCGTGAAGCCATAGGTGGTCTGGAAAGCCGGAAGTGCGGCCGCCGAATTGACGAACTCGGCGGAAGCCGCCAGCACCACCTGACCGCCGCCCGCGACATATTTGCCGAAGTCGGTAAGCGTGGCGAGCTTGTTGGTCTCGGCGACTTCCTTGCGAAGCGCGATCGCCCAGGTGTTGTTTGCGGGCGACGGCGACAGCCAGACGATCTTGTTGGCGTCGTAGTCGAGCTTCTTGGCCGTTTCATAGGCCTTGGCGGCGTCTTTCCAGACCGGGTCGTCGGCCTTTTCGAAGAAGAAAGCGGCGTTGCCGGTATATTCGGGATAGATGTCGACCTCGCCGGCGGTGATCGCCTTGCGCACCACCGGCGTGCCACCGAGCTGGATACGGTCCGATGTCTTGATGTTGTTGGCGTTGAGCAAGAGCTGGATGATGTTACCGAGCACGCCGCCCTCTGTGTCGATCTTGGAAGAGACAACCACCTGGGCATTGGCGGAAGCCACCGTGATGCCGAGCGCCAATGCCGCGCCGGCCAGAAACTTGACTGAAAACATTGTGAAACCCCTTGCTATGAACCGAAACGCGGTGACCGCATATGAGCATGGCTTCAACGGCCAGTCGGGGCACACGGTTTCATAACAATAGGTACAGACGCAATAATTTTGTTCCGAAGCGGTAAATTCGGCCGACATCGTGCTGACAGCGCCGTGTCAGGTGAAACGGCGGATGGATCAGGCTTCGGCTTTGCGCAAGCTCGTCAGCTTGAGCGCGCCGAGCGCCACGAAGCACAGGACGGTAACCGGAAAGACTATCCAGTTCAGCATCTCCCAGCCCCAGGCGTTGTAGACCATGCCCGACATCAGCGAGGCGCAGGCGACGGAGCCGAACAGGACGAAGTCGTGGAAGCCTTGCACCTTGCCCTTTTCCGACGGCCGGTAGGTGGCGGCAACCATCGCGGTCGCGCCGATGAAGCCGAAGTTCCAGCCAAGGCCCAGCAGGATCAGCGACGTCCAGAACTGCCACAGCGCCAGGCCCGACAGAGCGACAATGGCGCAGCCGATGAGCAGGATCAGGCCGGTGGCCACAATGCGTTCGGCGCCGAAGCGATGGATCAGCGAGCCGGTGAAGAAGCTTGGCGCGAACATCGCCATGACGTGCCAGGAGATGCCGAGCGTCGCGTCGTTTTCCGAAAGGCCGCAACCGACCATGGCCAGCGGTGCGCCCGTCATGACGAAGCTCATCAGCGCATAGCTGCCGACCGCGCAGAAAAGCGCGGCGACGAAACGCGGCTGCGTGATGATTTCAGCCAGTGGTCTGGCGTCGCTGTCGGCGATCTCCACCTTGCCGGATGCTTTCGCCGGCAGCCGCAGGAACGACAGGATGATGGCGCCGACGGCGGCCAGCGGCAGGATGGAGATGAACGAACCGGCAAACATGACCGGCGCAAGCAATTCGCGGGTGAAGATGACGATCTGCGGCCCGAGGATGGCGGTGACGACGCCGCCGGCCAGCACGAAGGAGATGGCGCGCGCCTTGAATTCAGGCGGTGCGTTGTCGGCGGCGGCAAAGCGGAACTGCTGGACGAAGGCGCCGCCGACACCGATTGTGAGCAAGCCGAAGGCAAACAGCCAGAAGCCGCCCTGAAAAAGCGCCAAGGTGGCGATCAGGCCACCAAGCGCGGTGACGATCGTGCCGGTCATGAAGCCGCTTCGCTGGCCCATGCTGCGGATGATGGCCGCTGCAGGCAGCGCGCCAAGCGCCACGCCGATGTTGAAGCCGGTGATCGGCGCTGTCGCCAATGACTTGTCGGGACCAAGCAGATATTGCCCGGCCAGCGCGCCCACGGAGATGGCGATGGGGGCCGCCGAGCCGATGATCGCCTGCGAGGCGGCGAGGATCAGCGCGGTGCGGCGCGCCTCCTGACCGGTCTCGAGGGCGATCGCCGTCATGATGCGTCCTTGCCGCGCCCCTCGCCACGCACCCGGCGAGACACACGGTCGAGCACGGCATTGACCAGCTTCGGCTCGTCTTCCTCGTAGAAGGCCTTGGCGATGTCGACATATTCGGAGACGATGACGGCGACGGGGACATCCTCGCGCTTCATCAGTTCGTAGACGCCGGCGCGCAGGATGGCGCGCAGCGTCGAATCCAGCCGCGACAGCGGCCAGTCCTCGGTCAGCGCCTGGCGGATGATCGGATCGATGGTCTTCTGGTTCTCGACGACACCCGCCAGGATGGCGCGAAACCATTGCGCATCGGCCTCGCGATAGAGCGCGCCGTCGACTTCCTTGCCGAGACGAAAGGCCTCATATTCGGCGGTGATCTCGAAGACACCGCTGCCGGCGACATCCATCTGATAGAGCGCCTGCACGGCGGCCAGACGGGCAGCGCCGCGCTTGTTGGCGTGGCGCACCGTGGGCTGGCCGGGCGAAGCGGGTTCGCTCACGATCGCGCTCCCAATTGTTCCTTGAGGGCAATCATGGTCAGCGCCGCACGCGCGGCAAAGCCGCCCTTGTCGCCTTCCGAGCGCTTGGCGCGAGTCCAGGCCTGGGCGTCATTCTCGGTGGTGAGGATGCCGTTGCCGATGCAGACAGAGTCCTGCACGCTCAAATCCATGAGCGCGCGGCTGGATTCATTGGCGACAATGTCGAAATGATAGGTGTCGCCGCGGACGACGGTGCCGAGCGCGACAAAGCCGTCATAATGTGTGCCGCCTTCCGTTGCGCCGTCCAGTGCAAAGGTGATCACCGCGGGGATCTCGAGCGAACCTGGAACGGTGACGACGTCATAAGTCGCGCCCGCTTCATCGAGCGCGCTTGTCGCGCCATCGAGCAGCGCGTCGGCAAGGTCGTCGTGAAAGCGCGCTTCGACAATGAGCAGATGCGCCTTCGCCTTCGGACGAATGAAGGCTTTGCCGTGTTGGGATGTACCAGCCATAAAAGTCTCCGGGGAGTTGCCGGTGACTTAGGCCGAAGCCGGGTTCATCGCAAGCGAAGATGTTGCGCACGCCCGGTTTGCCGACCTATTCAGGTTCACCAACCTCGTTTTTGAGATGGCCGTCCAGGCTCTCAACCCAAGCCAGCACGGCCTGATGATCAATCACACGACCAGCGTCCACATCGGCCAAGGCCTCGAGCGTCCGTCGCCGGTATTCCTCTTCCGGTACAGCCGAGATCCGTCTATTCCTGACCATCAAAGCCCCTCTTTTGTCGCCTCCACCAGCCGCGCCGCGTAACGGGCCATGGTGTCGATCTCGAGATTGACGCGGTCACCGACCTTGCGCTCACCCCAAGTGGTCACGGTCAGCGAATGGTGGATCAAAAGCACGTCGAAGCGCGCGCCTTCGACCTTGTTGACGGTGAGCGAGGTGCCGTCGAGCGCAACCGAACCCTTGGGCGCGATGAACTTCGCCAGATCGCGCGGCGCCTCCAGCGTGAAGCGCACCGCGTCGCCCTCATCCTTGCGCTCGACGATTTCGGTCATGCCGTCGACATGGCCCGAAACGATGTGGCCGCCGAGTTCGTCGCCGATCTTCAGCGCTCGCTCCAGATTGACCTTGGTGCCGGATTTCCAGCCCGAGGCCGTCGTCAGCCTGAGCGCCTCTTCCCAGGCCTCGACCTCGAACCAGCGCGCATTCGAGCCGCTGTCGGGCAAGGCCGTCACCGTCAGGCAGACGCCGCCGCAGGAGATCGAGGCGCCGATGGCGATGGTCTGCGGGTCATAGGCTGTGTCGATGCGCAGCCCCACCCCTTCCCTGAGCGGCTTGACGGAAGCGACAGTGCCGATATCGGTGACAATTCCGGTGAACATCGGTGCTGATCCTAAAAATCTCTTATCCACTCGGCGTAGCTGTCTTCGCCAAAGCGCATCTCGCGCAGCTTGCGAAAACCTGCCGGGATATGGTCAGCGTCAACAGGCGATGCAATGCCATCATCGCCGATCGCTTCCGATCCCTGGAACAGCACGATGCGGTCGACCAGTTCGTCAGCCAGGAAGGCGCTCGCCACCCTGGCGCCGCCCTCGACCAGCACGCTGGCCATGCCGAGCGCGGCCAGATCCTCGAGCAATTCCGGCAAGGCTACGCCGCCCTCGTGCGTCTCGGTGCCGATGAAGCGCACGCCGGCGCGCTCGAGTGCTGCGCGCCGCAGCGGATCGGCCTCCAGGCAGGCGGCGATATAGAGCGGCACCCGGTCGACGCCCGAAACCAGCTTCGAGGCCTCCGGCAACCGGATCTGCCGGTCGAGCACGATGCGGGCAGGCGAACGGTTCTCCAGCCCCGGCAAACGCACCGTCAGGGCCGGATCGTCCTCAAGGGCCGTGCCGATACCAACCAGTATGCCGTCCGCCTCGGCCCGCATCAGATACACTTCGCGGCGCGCAATATCGCCGGTGATCGACACCTGCCCACCGCCTTCCCTGCCGATATTTCCGTCGCTGGAAAGCGCAAGCTTGAGAATCACTTCCGGGCGTTTTCTTAATGATCGGATCAAATAGCCGGCCATCTGCTCGGCGGCTTGCTCGGCCAACACCTTCTCGACCACCTCGACACCGGCGGCACGCAGGATAGCGTAGCCCTTGCCGGACACGCGCGAATCGGGATCGCTGGCCGCACCGACGACGCGCGCTACACCGGCATTGACCAGCGCATTGGCGCAAGGCGGCGTGCGGCCGTGATGGGCGCAAGGCTCCAGCGTGACGTAAGCGGTGGCGCCGCGCGCGAGGTCGCCGGCCTCGGCCAGGGCCTCGGTCTCGGCATGCGGGCGGCCGCCGACAGCGGTGACGCCGGTGCCGACGATCATCGGACCGTTGCCGTCATCGCGCACGATCAGCGTGCCGACGGACGGATTGGTCGCGGTGCGCCCGGCATTTTTTCGCGACAGTCTGAGTGCCGCCGCCATGAAGCGGCGATCAAGGGCGGCCTGTTCGCTTGCAGTCATGCTCAGCTGGCTTCCTCTTCACCCTTGATTTCGTCGCCCTTGAGCTCGCCCAGCAATTCGTGGAAATCCTTGGCTTCGCGAAAATTGCGGTAGACCGAGGCGAAACGCACATAGGCGACATCGTCGAGCGATTTCAGCGCTTCCATGACCAGCCGGCCGACTTCTCCCGAAGCAACCTCAGTCTCGCCGGAACTTTCGAGCTGGCGCACGATGCCGGTCACCGCGCGGTCGATGCGCTCGGGATCGACATTGCGTTTGCGCACGGCGATCTCCACCGAACGCAGCAGCTTGTCGCGGTCGAAGGGCACTTTGCGGCCCGATTTCTTGACCACGACGAGGTCGCGCAACTGCACGCGCTCGAAGGTGGTGAAGCGACCGCCGCAATCGGGGCAGACGCGCCGCCTGCGGATCGCCGCGCCATCCTCGGCGGGGCGCGAATCCTTCACCTGCGTATCTTCTGACTGGCAATAGGGACAGCGCATGGAGAAGCCTTTGGTTGGCGAATCTGGTGAAGCGAAAGGCTTAGAGGTTTTTGCAGCGATGGCAAAGTGTCGCCAACAGCCCCTTGCCCTTCAGAGATAGCGAGGCGCAAGCAGGATTGCCAGCCTCGCCAGGCAGCCGCACCGCGTACCGATGTCTTCAGGGAGCTACGTCGGCGGTCGGGAATCCGCACGATGCACCGAGGCTGCGATAGGCCTTGGTGAAGCCATCCATGGATATGCTTCCAACAGGTGCGTCGCCAAAGGAGACATCAAGTACCGATGCCCGGCGCATGGCGCGCAAGAGCGCCAGGCTGATCTTGGCCTGATTGTCCACGGTCCAGCTGAGCCGGCCGTTGAGGGCGCCATCGGAATGGAGTTTGGCGGCGACACGGCCCTTGTCGTCGCCGAAGGTGGCGGCAATCGACTTGCCGGCCGGCAGACCCTTGTTGTCGACGGCGATGGTTATGGAGGGGTAGGCATCCGGCGGCAGTGCATCGCCGTTCGTGATGACGAGCGTCAAGGTACCGGGCACGCCGCCCGCGCCGATAAAGGCGGTCGAGGCCGCGCAGGTCTTGCGCAGATCCTCACCGGTGTCGACCTCGTCGACCAGGGTCGACCATCTGCCGAACGTTTCGAGCTTGGGTGCCGCCTGGGCGGGCGCCGCCGGCTCGGCCTGAGGTGCGGGTTGCGCGGGCGCGGGTTGAGCAGAGGCGGTCTGCGCCAAGGCGATGCCGGGGAAAGGCACGGCGATCAAAGCGGCCAGAGCGCCAACGGCACCAAGGTCGGCGAAACGAAATGGTCGCATCATCAAGGCTCCTGCCGGTCGCCCCGGCCTGCTGAAACGACGCTTGTCGTTGCAGCAGGCGGTAAGCCTTCCTATCGCGTCAGCCGAGATAGGGATAGAGCGGGAAGCGATCGGTCAGCGCCACGACCTTGGCCTTGACCGCAGCTTCGACAGCGGCATTGCCCTCGTCGGAATTCGCAACCTTGAGACCGTCCAGCACTTCGGCGATCAGCTTGCCGATCTCGCGGAATTCGGCCTGGCCGAAGCCGCGCGTGGTGCCGGCCGGGGTGCCGAGACGCACGCCCGAGGTGACGAAAGGCTTTTCCGGATCGAACGGGATGCCGTTCTTGTTGCAAGTAATGTTGGCGCGGCCGAGCGCCGCCTCGGCGCGCTTGCCGGTGGCGTTCTTGGGCCTGAGGTCGACCAGCATGAGATGGTTGTCGGTGCCGCCGGAGACGATGTCGAGACCGGTTTCCTTGAGGCTGGAGGCGAGCGCCTTGGCGTTGGCGGCGACGCTCTCGGCATAGACCTTGAAGCTCGGCTTCAGCGCTTCGCCGAAGGCGACAGCCTTGGCGGCGATGACATGCATCAGCGGGCCGCCCTGTAGGCCGGGGAACACCGCCGAATTCATCTTCTTGGCGATGTCCTCGTCATTACACAGGATCATGCCGCCGCGCGGGCCGCGCAGCGACTTGTGCGTCGTAGTGGTCACGACATGGGCATGCGGCAGCGGCGACGGATGCACGCCGCCGGCGACGAGGCCGGCGATGTGCGCCATGTCGACCATAAGATAGGCGCCGACCGCATCGGCGATCTCGCGAAACCGCTTCCAGTCCCAGACGCGCGAATAGGCGGTGCCGCCGGCCAGGATCAGCTTCGGCTTGGTCTCATGCGCGGTCTTCTCGATGGCGTCCATGTCGAGCAGATGGTCGTCCTGGCGCACGCCATAGGAGACGACCTTGAACCATTTGCCGCTCATGTTGACCGGCGAACCGTGGGTCAGATGGCCGCCGGAATTGAGGTCGAGGCCCATGAACGTGTCGCCCGGCTGCAAGAGCGCCAGGAACACCGCCTGGTTCATCTGGCTGCCGGAATTCGGCTGGACGTTGGCGAAGTTGCAGCCGAACAGCTTCTTGGCGCGCTCGATGGCCAGTTCCTCGGCCACGTCGACGAACTGGCAGCCGCCATAATAGCGCTTGCCGGGATAGCCCTCGGCATATTTGTTGGTCATGATCGAGCCCTGCGCCTCAAGCACGGCGCGGGAAACAATGTTTTCCGAGGCGATCAGTTCGATCTCGTGGCGCTGGCGGCCGAGTTCGTTGCGGATGGCCCCGAAAATCTCCGGATCGGCGTCGGCCAGCGTGGTTTCGAAGAAGGATTCGAATTTGTTCGACACTGCCGCTGCTGTTGCCATGGCCTGAAATCCTCGGGGTTCGGGGCAATTTTTGAATTATGCAAGTCGTTGTCCCAAAACCGCTGCACACTTTTTGGCGACTTGCATTTGCCGCGCCATTAACACAGTTGTTTTCACCCCGCCACGTTTGCGGCGCGAAATTTGCTGGCCGGATTGCGCCAGCCTGGCCCGCGGGTCGCTATTTCCGAGCCTTCCGGCCTTTCAGCAGTGCCTCGGTAAGCGTGATTTCGGCAAACAGCGCCTGCGACGTATGGTCGTTGATCTCGCCGCTGCGAAACATGGCGCGCACGGCCTCGCGCTCGGCTT
>NZ_RZTE01000024.1:0-44675 GCF_003997415.1 Mesorhizobium sp. M7A.F.Ca.MR.245.00.0.0
GCCCTGCCGGGCACTTCTCCCCGTATAGTGACGGGGAGAAGGGGCTGGCCGCAACGACTGTGCTCTTCTTGCAATGCTGGTCATTGGCGAAACCGGTGATAATAGCGCCCCTCTCCCCGTCACTATACGGGGAGAGGATGCCGGCAGGCAGGTGAGGGGCGGCGCAGACGCTGGCCACTATGAACGGTCGCTGTGACGCAGTAGCATCAGCCGGTCGCTGGCACGGGAAACTTACTGCCGCAGCGCGGCGGAGATGGCGTCGAGGCCGCCGCGCAATTCGGCTTCCGTCGGCCAGCCAAAGCCGACGCGGAAGAAGCGCTTCTCCATCTCGAACCAGTGGCCGGGTCCGACATAGGCGCCATGGTTTTCCAGCAGGTTCGCATAGAACCGGTCGAGGTCGAAGCCGGGTTCGACATTGAGGCGCGGGAAGCCGACGACGCCACCTTCGGGCCGCACCCAGTCGACCAGCGGTTCGCGATCGATCCAGGCCTGGACGATGTCGCGGCGCTTGGCCATTTCGGGCAGCAGCGTCGCCAGGAAAGCGTCCCGGCGTTCGAGCATGCCGCGGGCAATGCCTTCGTCGATGACGCTGCCGCAAATGCCGATCTGCTCCTTGGCGGCGAGGAATTTCTCTTGAAGCTCAGCGTCCCGGGTGATCAGCCAGCCGATGCGGATGCCGGGAATGCCGAAGGCCTTGGACAATGACGAGACGCTGATCGCCTTCGGGCTGAGTGAGGCAGCCGTCGGCAGCCGCCGGCCGTAGGAAAGGTCGCGATAGGTCTCGTCGACCAGCAGACGGCCGTTGCTGCTTTCGGCAAGCGCAACCAGCGCATTGAGCTCGGTTCGGCTCATCATCGTGCCGGTCGGGTTGTGCGGGCAGGTGACGCTGATCAGCTTCGTGTCCGGCCGCAGCTCCGCCTTGACGCGTTCGACATCAACGGCGAAGCCTTCCTCGAAGGCCAGGTCGACAAAGCTGATGGCGCAGCCGATCGCCCTTGGGGTTTCGATGTTGGTGGCGTAGTTGGGCCTGATGACGACGAGATGGTCATTGGCCGACAAGAGCGAGGTCGAGATGATGAACAGCGCGCCCGCGGCACCGGCAGTGACCAGGACATCATCCGGCGAAATGCCGGCATCCTGCGCCGAGATCAGGGCTCGCAACTGATTGTCGCCGCGATGCTCGCCATAGAAAAGCGTGAGATCAGGCAGCGACAGGCCGATGTCGGAGAGCTTCTGGTCGGCGATCGAACTTTCCGAAAGATTGTAGCGGATACGGTCATAGCCATATTCTTCCGGCGCTTCTTTCTCGATCACCATCCTGGTGTAGTTCATGGCTTCCCCCAAAGACCTTGCCCGGCCCATCCAAGCCATAAAAATAGGAAGCCTGCCAAGGCGGATTCGCCGGCAGGCTTCTGTTCCAGTCGTCCTAACTGTTGGCTCAGGACTGAATATTCAGGCCGAGGCCTTGGCCTTCCTGCCCTTGGCGGGTGCCTTCACGGGGGCAGCCTTGCGGCCGAGGCCGATGGATTTCGCCAGCAGCGAACGCGAGGCCGCGTAGTTGGGAGCGACCATCGGATAGTCCGACGGCAAGCCCCATTTGGCGCGATAGGCGTCCGGTGTCAGGCCGAAATGCACGCCCAGGTGACGCTTCAGCGATTTGAACTTCTTGCCGTCTTCGAGGCAGATGATGAAATCGGGTGTCACCGACTTCTTGGGGTTGACCGCCGGGACCAGGGGGGCAGCCACCGGGACCGCAGGCTTGCCGAGCGCGTTTATCGAGGCGCTGACGCTGGCGATGAGGTCGGCCAGGCCGGAGGCGGGCAAGCGGTTCTTCTCGACGTAAGCGGACACGATGTGGGCGGTCAGCTCGAGCAGATCGATGTCTTTACGGGCACTGTTGCTATCGTCGGTCACTCTATTTCTCCGTCTACAGCGAATGACCTGAAAATCGGATTCGACTTCCGGAAAGGATCATGCGCGAAATCAAAATGCTATGGCGTCCTTCGTGCGTCCACGGGACGAATGGCGTTGGTGTAGCGCGGGATTCCTAGTCGGCAAATCTGCGTATTGCAACGACTTGATGTCAGGTCACACGTTATTTTGAACAACTATATTAAACAATAACAGTATCAGACTATCAGCGCTTTGTCGCGCCACAAACGAAACCCGCCTTCGAAGGCGCGTGTGTTGTCGCCGCGCCTGGAGTCGGTGGGCAATTCATCGAGCTTGTCGACGTTGCCGCCGCCAATCACGACATAGTCCGGCTGCATGGCGGCACGGAGCCGGTCGACGACGTCGAAGACGTATTTGCGCCATTTCTTCTTGCCGCGCTTTTCCAGGCCGCGTTCGCCGACATAATCCTCGAAACTCCTGCCCTTCTTGTAGGGCAAATGCGCGAGTTCCATCGGTTGGGCGACGTTGTCGGCAATCATCGCCGCACCGAGACCGGTGCCGAGCCCGAGGAACAGCATGCGCCCGCCCTCGTAGCTGCCGATGGCTTGCATCAGCGCATCATTGACCACTTTCACCGGTTTGCCGAACGCGCCCGCAAAGTCGAATCCAGCCCAGCCCTTGCCGAGATTGGCGGGGTCGGCGAGCGGCCTGTTGTGATTGACCGGGCCGGGATAGCCCATCGAGACGACGTCGTAGGACAGGCCTTCGGCGAGCTTGTTGACCACGTCGATCATCTGCTGCGGCGTCAGGCCCGGCCCCGAATCGGCGCGGCGCTCCTCGCCGCCGGCGCTGGTGAGGATCTTGACGTGCGAGCCGCCGATGTCGATCGTGAGCACGATCTTTTCAGTGTCCGGCTTCTCGGTGCCCGATGCAGGTTGCTTCACCGCCTTGGCCATCGTGTGGTCCTCTCACTTCACCGGATCGATCCAGCCATTGGGCGGCCCGAACCCGGCCATGACGTCCGCCGGTCCCCATGTGAGCGGCTCGTAGAGATGCGGCGGCGTGGTGTCGCCAAGCACCGGGCCGACGATGCGCCAGGCCAGTTCGCTGGCGTCCTGGCGGGTGAAGAGCTGGCCGTTGCCGTTCATGGCGTCGCCGATCAAACGCTCATAGGGCGGCATGTCGCCCTTTGAATCGTCGAGCGCCGTCAGTTCGACCTGCTCGCCGATCATGTCGTCGCCCGGCGCCTTGCGCTGTGCTCCGATGGCGATCACCACCTGTGGGTCGATGCGGAAGCGGACGTAGTTCTGGTCAGCGGGCTTGATCGGATCGAAGACATCGAGCGGCGGCCGCTTCAGCCGCACCACCACTTCGGTGACATGCACCGGCATGTTCTTGCCGGCGCGGATGAAGAACGGCACGTCCTGCCAGCGCCAGGTGTCGACGAAGAAACGCACCGCCGCGAAGGTCTCGACGGGCGAGTTCGGCGCCACGCCCGGTTCGGCGAGATAGCCGGTGAACTGGCCACGCACGACATCGTCTTTGGTCAGCGTCCTGATCGCGCGCAGCACTTGCACCTTCTCATCGATCAGGTCGTCGGCGGACCGGCCGACAGGCGGCTCCATGGCAAGCAGCAACAGGATGTTGAGCAGGTGGTTCTCGATGACGTCCCTTATGCAGCCGACATCGTCATAGAAGCGGCCACGTCCCTCGACGCCGAAATCCTCGGCCATGGTGATCTGCACGCTTTCGACGTAGTTGCGGTTCCAGATCGGCTCGAGCAGCGAATTGGCGAAGCGGAAATAGAGCAGGTTCTGGATCGCTTCCTTGCCCAGATAATGGTCGATACGGAAGATCGACTGCTCGTCGAACACCAGATGCAGGACCCGGTTCAGCCAGCGCGCCGATTGCAGGTCGTGGCCGAAGGGCTTTTCCACCATCAGCCGCGCGCCATGCGCGGTGCCTGATTGCTCCAGCCCCTGGACGACGGTCTCGAACATGGTCGGCGGCACCGCCATGTAATGCAGCGGCCGCTGCGCGGTGCCGAGGGCGTTTTTCAGTTTCTCGAACGTCGCTCCATCGCGGTAGTCGCCGCTGACGTAGCGCAGCAGCGAAGCGAACTTGGCGAACGCTTTCTCGTCGATCTTGCCGAGCGCATTGACGATGCCGTCGCGGGCGCGCGCCTGCAACTGCTTGAGGTCCCAGGCGTCGAAGGCGACGCCGATCACCGGTTCGGTGAGCGTGCCCTTGGCGACCATCTGGTAAAGGGCTGGAAATATCTTCTTGTGGGCGAGGTCGCCGGTTGCCCCGAAGAGCACCAGCGTGTCGGACCGTTCCTGGCTCATGCGCGTGTCTCCCCCGGTGTCGTCACTTGCCGGCCTTCGGCTTCTCGACATGGCCGCCAAAGGCATAGCGCATGGCGGAGAGCAGCTTGTCGGCGAATTCGGATTCGCCCTGCGAGGAGAAGCGGTCGAACAGCGCCGAGGACAGCACCGGAGCCGGCACGCCGGTGTCGATCGCCGCCTTCAGCGTCCAGCGGCCTTCGCCGGAATCCGAGACGCGGCCGCCGAAATTCACCAGGCCCGGATCGCTTTTCAAGGCGCCAGCCGTTAAGTCGAGCAGCCAGGAGCCGATAACGCTGCCATGCCGCCAGACCTCGGCCACCTGCGGAAGGTCGATGTCGAACTGGTAGTATTGCGGGTTTTCCAGCGGACTGGTCTCGGCGTCCGCCGTCCGTTGCCGCTTGCCGGCATTGGCCGACTTCAGGATGTTCATGCCTTCGGCATAGGCGGCCATGACGCCGTATTCGATGCCGTTGTGCACCATCTTGACGAAGTGGCCGGCACCGCTCGGTCCGCAATGCAGATAGCCGAAGGGCGCGGTGCCGGCATCCCCAGGCGGATTGGAGCCGGCATCGGCGCCCGGCGCCAGCGTGGCGAAGATCGAATCGAGGTGCTGCACCGCCACGTCTGGGCCGCCGATCATCAGGCAGTAGCCACGCTCCAGGCCCCAGACGCCGCCGCTGGTGCCGACATCGACAAGATGGATACCCTTGCCGGCCAGTTTCGCCGCCTGGTCGACGGCGTCGTGGTAATAGGAATTGCCGCCGTCGATGACGATGTCGCCGGGCTCCATCAAGGCCGCCACCTGGTCGATGATCCTGCCGGTGATCGCGGCCGGCAGCATCAGCCACACGCAGCGCGGCTTGGCCAGCTTGCCGACGAATTCTTCCAGCGAGGCCGCCCCTGACGCGCCGTCGGTCACCAGGGCCGCGACGCTGGCCGGGTTGATGTCGTAGACGACGCATTCGTGGCCGTCGCGCATCAGGCGCCGGACCATGTTGGCGCCCATCCGGCCCAGTCCCATCATTCCGATCTGCATGGTTTCGTCCCTGTTTTCTAAGAGATTTGCGGGGTTATTGAGGGAAGGTCTACTGGCTGTGATCTACTGGCCATCTTGGTCGCCCGATATGACGGAGAAGTCGACATTCTCCCAATCGCCGGTCCCGGGCCAGAAAAAAGTGAAGAGCAGCGTGCTTCCCTCGGGGAGGCTTGCCGCAGGCAGATCGGCAAGATGGATGCCGAAGGCGTTCTCCACCGTATGGCTGTCGTGGGCGGTCGCCCAGTTGTCGGTGCTCCAGTGGACTGTAGCCGGGTCCAACAATTCGACGCGCAACGTCTTGCCCTCCGGCATGGTGCGGATCTTGTTGTTGAACCGCCAGGTTCTGAACGGCGATACGGTCTTGTCCTCGATATAGCGCTTGACGCCTTGCGGCGGCATGTCGAAGACCGCGCCGTCGCGCAGCGAGCGCAGCAGCTTGATATGCTCCGAATGCGCCCAGACCAGCGGCATGGCGCTGCCCGAGGGGCGGCCGTGCAGCAGTTCGCGTTCCGGCAGATCGGCGCCGTCCCAGACCTGCTCCGGCAACAGGCCGCCCGATCCGGCCGAGCCTTCCAGCGCAGCCAGCAGGCTTGCCGCCTTTTCCCTGCGCCCCGCCGCCAGCTCGTAGTGGGCGCGTTCGCCGGCCAGCAGCGGCCAGGGGCGACCCTGGCCGGTGCCATCGAAAGGCGCGCCATCTTCATGCTCGCCGTAGCCATCGCCGTTGTAGCGGTACCAGAGCGGCCCTTGCGGCAGATCGCAGCGCAATTGCGCGTCGATGACCTTGACCGTGTCTGTCATGCGCGGATCGTCAGCCGCCCGCAGACCGAAGCGGACAAGTGCCAGTGCATCCGGGCTGACGATTTCCTCGGGCGGCCGGTCGGTGTCGCCGGGCGGCCGGTTCTTGATCGGGACATAGCCGTCCTTCGGCGAACCCGCTTCGGCGCTGTCGGGTGGTGCTATGCGGACATAGTAGCCTTCGACGCCGACTTGACTGCAGATCGCCGTGCCGGTGACGTAGGTCCAGCGCTCGACCTGGTCGTTCCAGACGTCTGATGTCTCGCGCAGATAGGTCGCGGCGTCTGTCTTGCCGCAGGCGTCGAGCAGGTCTGCCGCGGCAAGCAGTGCGGCGATTTCGACGGCGAGCGTGAACGGGCTGTAGCCGGCATCTTCTTCCCAGCGGTCCTCGCCGGTGACGGGTCCGTTGCGCACGACATAGCCGGCGGCGCGCTCGATCATCGGCAGGAAGGTCATGAGCCTGGCGCGCGGCAAATGGCCGGCGCGGCGCAAAGCATCGGCCAGCAACAGCGGAAAGGCGCATTCGTCCATCTGGATGCCGGGCCAATAGGCCGATCCGTCAAGCCAGGCGTTCTGCGGCCAATGGCCGTCCGGCTGCTGGATGGAGCTGAGGTAATCGAGGATTTGAAGGGCCGAGGCAGCATCGCCGGCAGCAAGAAAGCCGCCCGCCGTCTCGACCAGATCGCGCGGCCAGACCAGATGGTAGCCGCCGAGGTCGTCGTCGCCCTTGTTGAACCCCCACGGGATCGACAGGCTGGCGACCGCGGCGCCTGGCGTCGCGATCGACCGGTGCGTCGCCAGTACCGCCGTCGAGACGCGATAGAAGTTGATCCCGGGCACCGCGTGCCGGTCGTCCAGCGGCAGCAAGCCCTTTTGCCAATTGCGCCAGTTCTGAAGATAGGATTTCGCCGCGGGTTCAAAACCCTGCTTCAGGCTGGCGAAAGCATGTTCCGCGGCCTCGTCCGATGTCGCGCCGAACCCAAGCGCCAGCAAGGCCTTGGTCTCTGTGGCGGAAAAGCCGATCTCGCCCGTCAGCGCGACATTGCCGTCCTCGGCCCGCTGGTATGCAGCGTCGAGCTCACCGGTGTCGTGGAGTTGCTGCCAACCGTCGGAAAAACCGACATAACCGGCCGAGCCGGTGCGCCAGGGCTGCGACGAGGCCAGCGCCAGGCAAGAGCCGCGCCCCGAGGCGAACAGCACGGGCTTTCCCTCGTGCTCGCCGACCCAGGCGGTGTTGCCCATGCCGGCATTGACCAGATGCGGCGCCAGAAGCGCGTAGACGCGGTAGCCACCGGGCACCCCTTTCAGCGCCGTGAAGGTGATTTCCTGCAGCAGAGCCGGGCGCGCCGGGTCGGCGAGGATGCGCTTTTCGATCCGCCAGGCGCCGTCATCAGCCGTGTTGACCAGCCTGTAGGCGGGCACGCCGTCCTCGAACGGTTCGATCGTATGCACGGCATCGCGTTTCTCTTCCGAAAAATAGCCGCCGGGACCGGTGACGATCAAGCCGAGGTCGCGGGTGCAGGCGCTGTCGACGCGCGGATAGTAGATTTCGTTGAGGATGCCGTGACTGATCGTGAACCAAATCCGGCCGGCCGGCGAAAGCGACGTTCCGACGCCACTCTTGGCGCTTGATGTCCAGCGCGCCGGGATTCCCGGGGCGCCCGGAGCAACGTTTTGCGTCACTGGCATTCTGTTCGGTCTCCTGGCCTCCTCCCTAGACCAGGACGCGAACCCTTTACAATCATTGCACCGCAAGTTGATCGGCCGGTCCAACGGCAGGGCAACGAACTCGGGCTGACGGGTTTCTTCGGAGCCTTCGCCCGCCATTGGCTGACGGAGCATCAAGCGAACAACCCGCCTGTGCGGCGGGTCACTGGCGCAAATCAGCACCATGGACAAAAATGTACCATAGCTGAGGTCACCGAGTCAAGAAAAAATTCCTATAGTCAACGGCGCCGTCGTTGACAGCGGCGGCGGCATGCGTCCACTATTTCGCGGCACGGGAGGATCGTGAAAGCAATGGCGGAAGTGTCCCTGGTCCTGATCGACCGGCTGCTGGCGATATCGCGGGCGCTTGCCGGCCATATCGATCCCGGCACGGCGTTCCGCGCGACCGCCATCGAGATCGGCACGCTCATTCCGCACGACCATATCGATCTGGCTGTGCTGTCTCACGATGGGCGCATGCATGCCTGCTACGAAGCCGGTTTCCACACCAGCTGGAGCGAGCTCGCCCAGCATCCGGTGGAAGGCAGTCCGATTCGCTTCGTGTTGTGGGGCAAGACACCTTACCTGTTGTCGGACAACGCGCTTGTCGACGACCGTTTTCATTTTGCCGGCGCTTTCGACGAGCCGATTTTCGCGGCCAAGCTGCGCAGCCGCATCATCGTGCCGCTCAGGGCGCGCGGTAGCGTCATCGGCGCGCTCAATATCAGTCGGCACGAAATCGGCTGCTACACGCTTGCCGATGTCGCGGTCGCCCAGCAATGCGCCGATCTGATCGCGCCCTATATCTTCGCGCTGATCCAGACCGAGGAGGCGCGCCGCGCCATGCTGGCCGAGAGCGAGGCGCGCAACCGCGTCGAACTGCTGCGGGTCGGCGCCTCGCAACTGACCGAGGGCATGGAGCGCGAACGCCGCCGCATGGCCATGGACCTGCACGACCAGACGCTTGCCGATCTCGCCCGCATCGCGCGCCAGCTTTCGGCCTTGCGCGGCCAGGGCGTGGCGCGGGCCGCGCAGCTTGCCGACCTCGAGCAGGAGGTCGCCGGCTGTCTGACGGAACTGCGCCACATCGTCGACGCCATGCGGCCGAGCGTGCTCGAACTGTTCGGCCTGCGCGATGCGGTCGAAGCGCATCTCAACCGCAGTGTCAGCAAGGCCAAGCCGCCGATCGCCGTGCGCATCGCCGACACCAGCGACGGCGGCGCCGACAGTTTGCCGGAGCCAGTGCGGACCGCGCTCTACCGGATCGTGCAGGAAGCGATCAACAATGCCGTTCGCCATGCCGCGCCGCACCGCATCGACGTGCTGCTGGCGTCGACCGCGAGTGTGCTGCGGGTGATCGTGACGGATGACGGCCAGGGCTGCGGCACCGTCGACCCGGCTGCGTATGGCGGCATCGGCCATATGCACACGCGGGCAGCCCTTATCGGGGCGCGGCTGCGCATCGGCCAGGCCGGCCGCAAGAACGGCGGCACCCGTGTCGTCGTCGAGATCGACCGCCAGCCGTCGCGAGAATTGGCGGCGGCTGCAGCGGTGCCTGGCGAGTTCGCCGTATCGGAGGCCATGTGATGCTTGTGATGATCGCCGAGAATGACGGGCTGCACCGTAGCTTCGCGCGGCGGACGGTGGAGCAGCTGTGGCCCGGCGACGTCGAGGTGATCGAGGCGAGCGACGGCGAGGACGCCATCAACCTGGCGACTGAGCGCGAGCCACTGCATGTCGTGCTCGATTTGCAGATGCCCAAGGCGACGGGAATCGAAGTTGCCAAGGCGATCTGGAACCGTCGCGCCGGCACGCACATCCTGTTCTGGTCGAATTTCGCCGACGAAGCCTATGTGCGCGGCGTGGCGCGCATCGTCCCGCCCGGTTCGGTCTACGGCTATGTGCTCAAATCGGCGACGGAGGAGGGCATGCGGTCCGCGCTGCGCGGGGTTTTCCGCGAAGGCCACTGCATCATCGACCGCGAAATCCGCGGCATCCAGCACCGCGTGCAGGACAAGTTCGAGGGCATCACCGACGGCGAATATGAGAGCCTGATCGACATCGCGCTCGGCCTGACCGACCGGGCGATCGCGGCGCGGCGCGGCCTGTCGATCCGTGGTGCGCAGAGCCGCATCAAGCACTGCTACGACAAGCTCGGCATCGTGCCGGCGGAGGACGGCGCCGGCGATGCTTCCGTGTTCAACTCGCGGACACGGGCGATCTATCTCGCCATGGCGCGTGGCCTGATCAACATCGACGCACTGCGCCGCGAACAGGACCGGCTCGATGCCTGGCTGGCGGAGCACTGAAACAGCGGCGGCCACGCCCCGGAACTTCGGAAGGTCAGGCGCATTGCTAGTGAACGCCAACTCAATGCCTGCGGACCCGAAGTGCGACCCTCAATCACAGATTCATGGCATCTGGTGCGTGAAAGCATAGTCGGCTTCATCAACGACAATGCGCTTAGCCATGGTGCTGCGATGGCTTTCTATGCCACCACCTCGCTGGCGCCGATCTTGCTGATCGTGGTTGCGATTGCTGGTCTCGTCTTCGGCCACGATGCCGCACAATTGGCCTTGTCCGCGCAGATATCAGGGCTCATGGGGCCGGAAAGCGCCGATCTCCTGAAGACTGCGCTGGAAAGTGCATCCGACAGCCTGTACGGCACCTGGGCCGCGATCATAGGGCTGGTCACCTTGCTGGTGGCCGCGTCTGGTGTCTTCGGCGAAATGCAGCAGTCGTTGAACACAATCTGGAAGATCGAACCGCAAGGCAATTCCCTGTCGCGTCTGGTGCGGGCACGGGCCGCCAGCCTGGGGTTGGTGGCCGCACTCGGTTTCCTGTTGCTGGTCTCTCTCATCGCAAGCGCCGCGATTTCGGCACTGGGGGATTTCATCAACGCCTATCTGCCGTTCGGAACGATCATACTCAGCGGAATCAATGGCGTCGTTTCGTTTGCACTTATCTCCGTGATGTTTGCCGCCATCTACAAGGTTTTACCCGATCGAACCCTGGAATGGCGCGATGTGGCAATTGGCGCTGTCGGGACCGCGGCCCTGTTCACATTGGGAAAATCGCTTATCGGCTGGTATATCGGCACCAGCGCGGTTGCGTCTTCGTATGGCGCCGCTGGCGGCCTGCTCGTTATACTGCTCTGGGTTTACTACTCGTCGGAAATTTTCCTCCTCGGCGCCGAGTTCACGCGCGCCTATTCCGTTCGGCACGGCAGCCGGTCCGACCTGGGCACCTTGGTTGACAGCCCTTTACCCGCGCAGCACGACTGAGCTCGAGCACGGCAGGAGTCCAACTCTGCCGGCGTGGTCGTGCTCGTGGCGGTGGCGTGCGCGAGCGCAACCTTGACCGCGCTTTTGCGGAGTGGTCGCCGGCCCTGATCTGACGTCGTCGCTATCCTGTGCTCTATAGGCACGGCCGACTGTGCAAACGCACAGTCGGCCGTGCGCTTTGACCCGTATCGGCTCGTCGGTACCGCGCCTACGCTCTGCCCCAACAAGAAGACTATAACGGGAAGCGCTCATGCCATTCGTCACCATGCGGAGTAGCACGGCTGTTCGCGCCGGGAGCCGATGATGTCGGTGTCGGCGCGTGCGCGCCATTCCGGCTTCGACGATGTCGTCGGCGATGCGACCATTGAGACGCTGGCGAGCGGCTTCGGCTTCCTCGAAGGGCCGGTCTGGCACCCCTACGAAAAATGGCTGGTCTTTTCCGACATTCCGGAAAGCCGGATCTATCGCCGCAATGCCGAGGGTGAGATCGAGCTGTTCCGCGCGCCGAGCCACAAGGCCAATGGCAACACGCTGGACCGCCAGGGGCGGCTGGTCACCTGCGAGCACGCAACAAGCCGGGTGACCCGCGCCGAGCCCAACGGCAGCGCGACGGTGCTTGCCACGCACCATCAGGGCAAGCAGCTCAACAGCCCGAACGACATCGTCGTTGCCACCGGCGGATCGATCTACTTCACCGATCCGGGCTATGGCCGGAGGGAGTTCTATGGCGTACCACGCTCTCAGGACCTGCCGTTCCAGGGCGTCTACCGCATCGATGGCGATGGCGCCCGGCTGACATTGCTGGCTGACGATTTCGGGCAGCCGAACGGGCTTTGCTTTTCGCTGGACGAGTCGCGGCTGTTCATCAACGACACCGAACGCGGGCACGTCAGGGTGTTCGGCGTCGAAGCCAATGGCGACCTCAATGGCGGCGCGGTGTGGGCGGTGACCGAGGGCGAGGGGCCGGGGGCGCCCGACGGCATGAAGATCGACAGCCGCGGCAATCTCTACTGCACCGGACCCGGCGGCATCCACATTTTCGACGCCTCGGGTGCCATTCTTGGCGTCATCCGGACGCCCGAGGATTGCGCGAATTTCACCTTCGGTGACGACGATCTGCAAAGCCTCTACATCACCGCGTCGACGTCGCTGTACCGGCTCAGGGTGCGCGTGCCGGGATTGAGACTGTTTTGAGCTCGCGACAATCCGTGCTCAAATCAGAGTTGGGAGTGAGGCCGGGGTCAAAGCCGGTGGGAATGCAGCAGTCAACACATCTGGGAGGATAACGACATGAAGAAACTGTTCGTTCTGGGCGCTCTGGCGGCAATGCTCGCCTCGGGCACGGCGCTGGCCGACACCAGTGGCAAGAAGATCGCTTTTTCCAACAATTATGCCGGCAATTCCTGGCGGCAGGCGATGCTCGACAGCTATGGCATCGTCACCAAGAAGGCGGTCGCCGACAAGATCGTCGGCGCGGCCGACATCTTCACCACCGCCGACAAGGAGGTGCCGACGCAGGCAGCACAGGTGCAGAACCTGATCCTGCAGGGCTATGACGCGATCGTCATCAACGCGGCCTCGCCGGATGCGCTCAACGGCGCCATCAAACAGGCCTGCGATGCCGGCATCGTCGTCGTCTCCTTCGACGGCACCGTGACCGAACCTTGCGCCTACCGTGTCGTCGTCGACTTCAAGGACATGGGCAAGCAGGAAATCGAGCAGATGGCCAAGTTCCAGCCCAAGGGCGGCAATCTTCTGGAAATCCGTGGGCTTGCCGGGACCTCGATCGACGATGCCATCCATGCCGGCATCCTCGAAGGCGTCGCCGCCCATCCCGAGTTCAAGATCGTCGGTTCGGTGACCGGCGACTGGGACCAGACGACGGCGCAGAAGGCGGTGGCGACCATCCTGCCGTCGCTGCCCGACATCGTAGGCGTCGTCGACCAGGGCGGTGACGGTTACGGTGCGGCCCAGGCCTTCGCCGCCGCCGGCAAGCCGCGTCCGACCATCATCATGGGCAACCGCCAGGACGAGCTGCAGTGGTGGAAGGAGCAGAAGGACAAGGACGGCTACCAGACCTGGTCGGCTTCGATCGCGCCCGGCGTGTCGTCGCTCGCCTTCTGGGTGGCGCAGCAGGTGCTCGACGGCCGCACCGACATTCCGCACGATCTGCTGGTGCCGTATCTGGCCTTCACACAGGACGATTTCGAGGCCGAGCTGCCGAAGATCCCCAAGGGCGGCGTCGCCAGCCACGAATACACGCAGGAAGACGCGATCGCGGCCATCAAAGCCAACATCAAGTGAGCCTTGAACAAGCGTTGCCCTCCGGATCATCGAGCGGATATCGTTGAGCATGCCTGAAGGGAACGCTGACATCATCAGACTGAACGGCGCCGAAAAGCATTTCGGCGCCGTTCGCGCACTGGGTGGCGTGGATTTCCATGTCGGCCCCGGCGAGTGCGTTGGTCTCGTCGGCCACAATGGCGCCGGCAAATCGACGCTGATGCACATGGTGGCGGGCACGCTGGTGCCCGACAGCGGCAAGATCGGCGTGCATGGCGACACCGAGGACAATTACTCGGTGTCGCGCGCGCAGCAACTCGGCATACGCTGCGTCTTCCAGGAACTGTCGCTGTGCCCCAATCTCAGCGTCGCCGAGAACACGCGCATCAACCACGCTTCGCTGCGCGGGCTCAGTTGGCGGCGCAAGGCGGCCGAGCTGATCGCTGCCAAGCTCGACGAGATCTTTCCGGGCCACAGCATTTCGGCGTCCGATATTGTCGGCGACCTGTCGATCGGTCGGCGCCAGATGGTGGAAGTGGCGCGCGCCTTCACCGTCACCCAGGATCGTCTCGACCTCGTCATCCTCGACGAGCCGACATCGTCGCTCGATGCGCATACGGCGGGCCAGCTGCTGGCCTTCGTGCGCCGCTTCGTCGCCGGCGGCAAAAGCTGCATCCTGATCTCGCATGTGCTGGGTGAGGTGCTGCGCAATGCCGATCGCATCGTGGTGATGCGCGACGGCAAGGTGGTTGTCGCCGACGCCGCCAGTGCCTTCGACCGCGACCGGCTGGTGACGGCGATGGGCGGAGCGGAGGCGCGCCAGAAGATCGCGGCGCAAATCACGGCTGCCAAGCCCGCCGCCAGTCCGCTGCGGGTCCGGGCGCGGCCCGCCGCGCAGAAGGACGGCACCGACCTTGTCGCCTGTGCCGGGGAGATCATCGGCCTTGCCGGGCTGGCTGGCCATGGCCAGACCGACCTGCTGCTGGCGATCTTCACTGCTGCATCGCGCGCCAAGGCAGGCATCGAGGTGACGGCGCCGGTGGCGCTGGTCGCCGGCGACCGTCAGTCGGACGGCATTTTTCCGCAATGGTCGATCGCGCAGAATATCGGCATCCGCTCGCTGGCGCGGCTGCGCAGCGGGCTGCTGATCTCGCCGCAGCGCGAGGCCGAACTCGCTGCATTCTGGCAGAAGAAGATCGGCATCCGCACGCCCGATATGAACAACAACATCTTCTCGCTGTCGGGCGGCAACCAGCAGAAGGCGCTGTTTGCCCGCGCGCTCGGCTCGGACGCGCAGATCGTGCTGATGGACGACCCGATGCGCGGCGTCGACATCGGCACAAAGCTGGAGGTCTACGACCTCGTGCGCGAAGAGGCTGCCCGAGGCCGCACCTTCCTCTGGTACACCACGGAAACCGAAGAGCTCGACAATTGCGATCACATCTATGTCTTCAAGAACGGCCGCATCGTCGCCAATCTGCGCCGCGACGAGTTGACCGAAGAGAAGATCATCCAGTCCTCCTTCGGCGATGCGGCCTGAGATGACGGCCGCCAGCCTCGACACCGCCGCCAGGACGTCCGCCGAGCGAGGCGCACTGGCCCGTGCCCGTCTGTTGCGCGGGCTGCTGCCGGCGCTGTCGCTGGCGCTGGTGCTGCTCGCCATCGCCTGGCTCAACCCGCGCGCCATCAGCTATTTCGGATTCAGCCTGATGCTCAATTTGGCGATCCCGATCGCGCTGGCGACCATCGCGCAGATGTTCGTTATCGCCGGAAACGAGCTCGACCTGTCGATAGGTACTTTCGTCGGCTTCGTAGGCTGTGTCACGGCGACCTGGCTGAAGGACGCGCCGCTCATCGGTGCCGTCATCCTGCTTGGATCGATCGGCGTCTATGCACTGCTCGGCGCGCTGATCCATCTGCGCAATCTGCCGTCCATCGTGGTGACGCTCGGCATGAGTTTCGTCTGGCAGGGGCTTGCCATTCTCGTCTTGCCCAAACCGGGCGGCAAGGCGCCGGACTGGCTGCTCGGGCTGATGGCGTTCAAGCCGCCTTTCGTGCCGTTCCCGATCATCGCCGCGCTGCTGATCGGCCTCATCGTTCATTTCGGCCTGATGCGCACTTCCTATGGCGTGATCCTACGCGGCTCCGGCGGCAATCCGGCGGCACTCGGCCGCGCCGGCTGGTCGCTGCTCAAGACCAAGATCGTGCTGTTTGCGCTGGCCGGTCTGTTCGGCGTGCTGTCCGGAATGGCGCTGATCGGCATCACCACCTCGGCCGACGCCAATATCGGCAACGGCTACACGCTGCTGGCCATCGCCGGCGTCATCCTCGGCGGCGGCGAATTCGTCGGCGGCCGGGTGTCGCCGATAGGTGCTGTGATCGGCGCGCTGACGCTGGCGCTGGCGGCCTCGCCGCTGCTCACCTTCATGCACATTCCACCCGATTGGCAGGTTGCCGCCAACGGCGCCATCCTCATCATCGTGCTGGCGGCGCGGGTGCTGATCAGCCGCAAGGAGAGGTGAGCGATGACATCGGTGAAATCGCTGCTCGCCAAACCCTGGATCTGGTCGTTCATTGGCGCGCTTCTGGTGTGGCTGGCGACGATCGCCTTCACCGGCGGTTATGGCGCCGGCGGCATGGTGACGGCGGCCCTGTCGCTGGCGGTGTTCACCGTCATTGTCGGCGTCGGCCAGATGTTCGTCATCACACTCGGCCCGGGCAATGTCGACCTGTCGCTGCCGGCCAATATCGGCCTTGCCAGCGCCGTCGCGATGAAAGTGATGGACGGCAATGATTCCATGATCGCGGTCGGGCTGCTGGCGGCGCTTGCCTGCGGGGCGGCGATCGGCGCCGCCAACTATCTGCTGATCTGGGCGCTGCGCATCCCGCCGATCATCGCCACTCTGTCGGCCAGCTTCATCATCCAGTCGATCGACATCAGCTATGGGCGCGGGCTGCAGATCAAGCCGCCGCCGGGCTTCGCCGATTTCGCCAACTGGCAGATACTGGGCGTTCCGGTGCTGGCCATCCTCACCGTGCTGTTCACCATCGGTGCGGCCATCGCGCTGCAGCGTATGATCTATGGCCGCTCGGTGCTGGCGATCGGCCAGAATATCCGCGCCGCCTGGCTCGCCGGCGTAAATGTCGGCCGCATCCGCTTCCTCACCTACACGCTGTCGGGCGCGCTCGGCGGCATCGACGGCGCGCTGCTCGCCGGCTATTTCCGCGGCGCCAATGTCGATATCGGCAATGAATATCTGCTGGCCTCGATCGCCGTCGTGGTCATCGGCGGCACGTCGGTCGCCGGCGGCAAGGCCAACGTGCCCGGCGTCTGGGGCGCGGCGCTGTTCCTGGTGCTGCTTTTGACCATGCTCAACACGTTTGGGGTGAGTGCCGGCGTAAGGCTGCTGCTGACGGGGCTGATCATTGTCGGGGTGATCACGGCGGCGGGCGGGCAGAAGGCGCCGCGGTAGGCTCCGCCTTCGTCGTCCCAGGCCTGTAATCATTGTGCCAGGCCGACATCCGGTTCCCTTCGACGTCATGGCGCTGTAAATCCCGTTCGCGCGGCCACGGCCGCTGAATAGCGCTGGGAGGTTTGCGTGTCCGATTTCGTGAAGGTCAGCCGTGACGGCGACGTCGCCGTCGTCACTATCGACAACCCGCCGGTCAACGCGCTGAGTTTTCATGTTCGCGAACCGCTGATGCAGGCGCTCGTTGAGTTGCGCGACGATGCTTCGGTTGCCGCCATCGTCATTGCATGCGCCGGCCGGACGTTTGTCGCCGGCGCCGACATCACCGAATTCGGCAAGCCGATGCAGCAGCCGGAGCTGCGCGTCATCGTGGCTATGCTGGAGACCATCGCCAAGCCGACGGTGGCCGCCATCCACGGCACCGCGCTCGGCGGCGGGCTGGAGCTGGCGCTGGGCTGCCATTTCCGCGTCGCCGATGCCGGCGCCAAGCTCGGCCTGCCGGAGGTGAAGCTCGGCCTGCTGCCGGGGGGCGGCGGCACGGTGCGGCTGCCGCGCCTGGTCGGCGCGCTGAAGGCGCTGAAGATGATCGTCTCCGGTACGCCGATCGGTGCGACCGAGGCGCATGCCGCCGGTCTCGTCGATGCCGTCTTCGAAGGCGATCTGACGACGCATGCCGTGAACTTCGCCAGGGAAATTGCCCGCAAGGGTGGCCCCTTCACGCCGGTGCGCGATCGAAATGAGGGGCTCAAGGAGACCGACCTCGCGGCTTTCGACGCGGAGGCTGCGGACCTCGCCAGGAAGGCGCGCGGGCTCGAGGCGCCGATCGCCTGTGCGCTGTCGGTGCGCAATGCCGTCACGCTGCCCTTCGATGCGGCGCTGGCGGCGGAACGTGCGTTGTTCGTGAAACTGGTCGGCAGCGACCAGTCGCGGGCGCAGCGGCATTTGTTCTTCGCCGAACGTGAGGCGGCAAAGGTTTCGGGAAAAGACATCGTCAAGCGCAGGATTGCCCGCGTCGGCGTCATCGGCGCCGGCACGATGGGCGGCGGCATCGCCATGGCCTTCGCCAATGGCGGCTATCCCGTGACTTTGCTGGAAACCAGCCATGAGGCATTGCAGCGCGGCTTGGCGACGATCGACAGAAACTACTCGGTGTCCGTCACGCGCGGTTCGCTAAGTGAAGTCGCCAAGCGCGAGCGGCTCGCCCAGTTCAAGGGCTCCACCGATTATGCCGATCTCGCCGATTGCGACCTGATCGTAGAGGCGGTGTTCGAGGACATGGCGGTCAAGAAGGAGGTGTTCGGCAAGCTCGAAGCGGTGGCCAAACCGGGCGCGATCCTCGCCACCAACACCTCCTATCTCGACATCAACGAAATCGCCGCCTCGACCTCGCGGCCGCAGGACGTGCTCGGCCTGCATTTCTTCTCGCCGGCCAATGTCATGAAGCTCTTGGAGATCGTGCGCGCCGACAAGACCGCGCCCGATGCGCTGGCGACCGTCGTCGACCTGGCGCGGCGGATCGGCAAGGTGGCCGTTGTCGTCGGCGTCTGCCACGGCTTCGTCGGCAACCGCATGCTGGCCGCGCGCGGCTCGGAATCGGAAGCGCTTCTTCTGGAAGGCGCGATGCCCAGCCAGATCGACCAGGTATTCACCGATTTCGGCTGGCCGATGGGGCCTTTCCAGATGGGCGATCTCGCCGGTCTCGACATCGGCTGGCGCAACCGCAAGGCGCGTGGCTTGTCGGCCGTGATCGCCGACACGCTGTGCGAGCAAGGACGTTTCGGCCAGAAGACCGGCCGGGGGTTCTATATCTACGAGAACGGTTCGCGTACCCCGGCCCCGGATCCGGAGGTCGAGGCGCTGATCCGCGACAAGGCCGCCGAGAGGGGCATCGCGCCGCGCGCGATCAGTGCGGAGGAAATCATCGAGCGCACGCTTTACCCCCTGATCAACGAGGGCGCCAAGATCCTGGAGGAAGGCATAGCGGCCCGCGCGTCCGACATCGATGTCGTCTGGGTCAATGGCTACGGCTTCCCCATCGGCAAGGGCGGGCCGATGTTCTGGGCTGGCCTCGAAGGCCCGGCCAGGATCATCGAGCGGCTCGAGTACTGGCATCAACGGACAGGCAAGGACGTGTTCAAGCCGGCGCCGCTGCTGAAGCAGATGGTCGAGACCGGGTCGTGGAACGGCGACGCGATAGCCTGATCAATCGTCATGGGCAATCCACCCAATTGTCGAGGTCTGCGCTGCCCCTCATCGCCCTGCCGGGCGTTCGTTGTTCGAAAAGCCAAGCAGTTGGCTTTTCGTCCGCTGCGCGGACCACGCCTCGACTCCCCGTATAGTGACGGGGAGAAGGGGCTCGCGGTAACCTCGTCGCCTGTCTTGCAACGTTGAAGATTGGCGAAACCGGTAATTACTGCGCCCCTCTCCCCGTCCCTATACGGGGAGAGGATGCCGGCAGGCAGGTGAGGGGCAGCGCCGGCGTTCGCAAAAAAGTGACGCGGATTCGAAATCCGAAGCGATTGCCCAGGTAAACGGCGGGGCGAAGTAGCTACCTTATCCGCGCGTCGATGATCTCGACAAAACGTGCGAACAGGCCAGCCTGCGACTTGATCTTGAGCTTGCGGTAGATGTTGCGGCGATGGACCTTCACGGTACCCGGCACGATGCGCATGGCCCTGGCGATCGATTCCGTCGAATGCCCCTGCAGCACCAGGTCGACGACATGTTTTTCGCGCGGCGTCAGCGACAGGCTCTGCCAGATGTGGGCGCGGTCGAACTCGTTGACCGGAGTGGTCGTCTCGTCCTGCTGCGCCTCTGCAGGTTCATCGGCCGGAAGGGTGGGCCAGCGCAGCCTGGCGAAGCTGATCACCGCCGGCGCCATGTCGCGCAGCAATCTGGCATCGGCGGTGCCGAACGGGCCTGAAGCGCGCAGCCGCATCAGTGAGAGCACCAGCGCATCCTTGCCCGGCAGAGGCACGAAGAAGCCGACCTCCTCGGCCAGCCTGGTCTGGCTGTAGTAGGAACGGAAATACTCGCTGGCATAGAAACGGTCCGGTGCCAGTTCGCGCATGCGCCAGAAGCCTTCCTTGCGCTCGACCGCAGCATGATGGAACGGGTCGAGCAGATACGGCCCCTCCTGATAGAGCGCGACGAAGACGTGGCTTTCGGCCGGCGAGAAGGTCTCGAACAGCAGCGGCGGGCGCGCCGCGCCGCGATAGCCGAACACCACGCAGTGGTCGAAGCCGACATGGAGCCGCAGCCAATCGACCAGCGCATTGCCGAACAGGTCGCCGCTGGTCTCCCGCGTCGCCGCGACGAGCGTGGCGAGCTGGCTGTATTCGTCGCTGCGGGACAATCTATACCCCCTTAAACGAGAAAATAGATCAGATATACCACCTGAGAGGTATATACTAGCCGCCATTGGCTCTGGTAGCGTCCCGACATTGCCCTGTTGCTGGAGCCATCAGCCTTGACCGCAGTGCCGGACATCGAGTTTCGCGGCGTCACCAAGCGCTATGGCGCGGTGACCGCGGTCAGCGGCATCGATCTCGCTGTCCCGCCCTCCGCCTTTGTCGCGTTGCTCGGGCCGTCCGGCTGCGGCAAGACCACCTGCCTGCGCATGATCGGCGGCTTCGAACAGCCGAGCGAAGGCCGGGTGTTCATTCGCGGCCAGGATATGGCCGGGACGCCGCCCTACCGGCGGCCGGTCAACATGGTGTTCCAGCAATACGCGCTGTTTCCGCATCTCGATGTCGAGGACAACGTCGCCTACGGGCTGCGCCAGGCGCGGCCAAGGCTGTCTTCGCGCGAGATCGCCTCAAGAGCGGGCGAGGCGCTCGAAATGGTGCGGCTCGCCGGCTATGGCCGCCGCAAGATCCATGAACTGTCGGGCGGCCAGCAGCAGCGTGTGGCGCTGGCACGAGCCCTGGTCAACAAGCCGGCGGTGCTCTTGCTCGACGAGCCGCTGGCTGCGCTCGACAAGAAGCTGCGCACCGACATGCAGATCGAGCTGCAGAACCTGCAGCGCGAGATCGGCATCACCTTCGTGCTGGTCACGCACGACCAGGAGGAAGCGCTGTCGATGAGCGATTTCGTCTGCGTCCTGAACGGCGGCCGCATCGTCCAGCTCGGGCAGCCGAGCGAGATCTATGACGAACCGGCCGACCTGTTCGTCGCCGATTTCGTCGGCAAGACAAACCTGCTGAGCGGCACCGTCGCCGGACATTCGGGCGATCTGGTGGAGGTGGCGCTTGCCGATGGCACCGTCATTGCAGCGCGCAAGCGCACCGCCCTGCAGCAAGGTGAGGCCGTTTCGGTCAGCCTGCGTCCTGAATCGCTCAGTCTTGGTGCCCAGACAAGCGGTCCATTCAAGGGCATCGTCCGCAACCGAATTTTCCTCGGCTCGACAGCGGAATACGCGATCGAGGTCCAGGGCATCGGAACGCTGCTGGCCAAGGCCGATCACCTGATCGGTCACGGCAATCTCTTCAAGCCGGGTGAACCCGTCGCCATCGGCTTTGCCTCCGGAACGCCGCTGGCGTTTGCGGAGACCAAGAACAACGGGGCCAACCAGAGGGTAGATAAACATGTCGAAATCATATCGTGACGGACTGCCGATAAGCCCCAAGAATTTTGTCGATCAGCTGATGCGTTTGAAGCGCGGCTCGATCGGCCGCCGCGACTTCCTCGGCCTCACCGGCCTTGGCATTGCCACGGCGGTGATGGCGCGCGAGATCGGCATCATGCCGACACCGGCCTTTGCCGCCGAAAGCCTTGGCGACCGCATGTCGATCGCCACTTGGCCGAACTACCATGACCCGGCGACCTTCGAGAATTTCAAGAAGGACACCGGCGTCGCCGTCGAGGTCAACGTGTTCGGCTCCAACGAGGAGATGCTGGCCAAGCTGCAGGCAGGCGCCTCGGGCTGGAGCCTGTTCGTGCCGACCAACTACACGATCTCGACCTATAAGAAGCTCGGCATCATCGAGCCGCTGGAGATGGCGAAGCTGCCGAATTTCGACGGCTCGCAGCAAGATCCCCGCTTCACCGGGGAAGGCACGATCGATGCGGTGACCTATGCGGTGCCGAAGAACTGGGGCACCACCGGCTTTGCCGTCAACACCAAGAAGCTGACCAAGCCGATGACCAGCTGGAAGGAGTTCTGGGACACCGCCATGGCGGAAGGCGACAGCCGCACCATGGTGCATGACTACCAGCTGACCACGATCGGCAATGCGCTGAAATATTACGGCTATTCGTTCAACTCGTTGAAGCAAGACGAGCTCGCCAAGGCGGAGGAACTGCTGCTCAAGGTCAAGCCGCATCTGTTCGCGGTCTCCTCCGACTACCAGCCGGGGATGCGCGCCGGCGACGCCTGGATGACGATGTGCTGGACGAACGATGGCGCGCAGTTGCATCGCGACATTCCCGAGATCGCCTATGTGCTGGGCAAGGAAGGCGGCGAGATCTGGACCGATTTCTACGCCATTCCGAAAGATGCGCCGAACAAGCCGGCCGGCTACGCCCTGCTCAACTACCTGATGAATCCGCAGGTGGCGGTGAAGGAGCATTTGGCCAATGGTGCGCCGTCGACCGATGCGCGGGTCAATAAGCTGCTGCCCAAGGAAGTGCTCGACAATCCGATCCTCTATCCGGCGGCCGACCTGTTGACGCCGCTGGAATTCGGCGCGGCGGCAACGCTGACCGATCCGGGCCGCGCCGAATTGATGGCGCGCTTCAAGTCGGCCTGAGGGCCGGTCTGGCGCGGACAATTGACCGGCGGGCATATGTCCGCCGGTATCGGGGCGGTTTTCAATGCGCGGCAATAGATTTCGTCACAACCTCACGACCGCCATGCTGCTCGGTCCGGCGACCGCGTGGCTGGTGGTGTTTCTGGTGCTTCCATTCATTGCCATCGCGGTGTTCAGCGTCGGCGAACGGGCGCCGGAAGGCGGCTATCAAGCGGCTTTTACCTTCGCGCAATATGCCAATCTTCCGGCGCGGGCGGCTGCCTTCTGGAACACGATGGTGCTGGCGCCGATAGGGGCGCTCGCCTGTCTGCTCGTCGCTTATCCCGTTGCTTATTATCTCGCTCTGCGCGCACCGCAGCGCTGGCGGCTGATCCTGCTGGCGCTAGTCGTCATTCCGTTCTGGACCAGCCTTTTGATGCGGACCTATGCCTGGATGTATATCCTGGGCGGGCGCGGCATCCCGGCTCTGCTGTCCTATATCGGTTTCGAGGATATCAGGCTGATCAACACGCCGGGCGCGGTGCTGCTCGGCATCGTCTATGGCTACCTGCCGCTGATGATCCTGCCGATCTATGTCAGCCTTGAGCGGCTCGACCGCCGGCTGCTGGAAGCCTCCGCCGATCTCGGCGCGACGCCGCTCTCGACCTTCCTCGGCGTGACCCTGAAACTGTCGCTGCCGGGCGTGATGACCGGCTTCTCGCTGGTCATGATCCTGCTGCTGGGCGAATATCTGATCCCGACGCTGCTTGGCGGCGGCAAGGTGTTCTTTATCGGCAATGCGCTGGTCGACCTGTTCCTGCAATCGCGCAACTGGCCGTTCGGTTCGGCCATCGCGATCACGCTGGTGCTGGTTTCGGTGGTGGTGCTGATTGCCGCCAATCGCATTTCGACCCGGGTTTCGGGCGCCCGCCGGGTGGATTTGATCTGATGCGCGCCTTCGTCATTGTGGTGTTCGCCTTCCTCTATCTGCCGATCGCACTGGTCGTGCTGTTCTCCTTCAACGCCGGCCACCATGCCAGCGAGTTCACCGGCTTTTCGGTGCAATGGTACGGCAAGGCGCTGGCGAACCCGTTCCTGGTCGAAGCGCTGAAGAACAGCCTGTTCATCGCCACCACCAGCGCCTTGCTGGCGGCGTTGTGCGGCACTGCGGCGGCACTCGGCCTGGCGCGCGTCGGCATCAGAACACGCGCGGTCTTCGATGCGCTTCTGGGCGCCGCGATCGTCGTTCCGGGCGTCGTCATCGGCATTTCGACACTGGTCGCGCTCGTCCAGCTGTTCACGGTCGTCAATCCGTTCCTCGCCTCGATCTGGCCCGACGACCAGCCGCCGCGCCTGGCGCTCGGCTACGGCTCGATCATCGCGGCGCACGGCCTGTTCTCCATGGCGCTGGTGACGATGATCGTCGGCACGCGTCTCGGCAGCCTCGACCGCAATCTGGTCGAGGCGTCGAGCGATCTCTACGCCACGCCATTGACGACGTTCCGCTCGATCGTGCTGCCGCAGATCATGCCGGCCGTCGTTGCCGGTTTCCTGCTCGCCTTCACCTTCTCCTTCGACGATTTCATTGTGGCCTTCTTCGTCGCCGGGGCGCAGACGACGCTGCCGATCTATGTCTTCGCGTCGATCCGGCGCGGCGTGACGCCGGAGATCAACGCCATCGCGACGATCGTGCTCGTCGCTTCCGTGCTGCTTGTGGTGCTTGCCCAATGGCAATTGCGCCAGCGCAAGCCGTCGAACTGAAAGTCGCATCATGATCCTCAAAGACCGCATCGCCGTCGTGACCGGCGCCGGCTCCGGCATCGGGCGCGCCGGCGCCATGATCATGGGCAGGGAAGGCGCGGTGGTCGTCATCGCCGACAGGGATCAGGCCGCCGGAGAAGCAACGGCTTCGGACATAAGGGCAGTGGGCGGGCAGGCCGAGGCGATCGCCACTGACGTCGCGGACGATGGGGCGCTGGAAAAGCTCATTGCCGGCACGATCGAGAGGCACGGGCGCATCGACATCCTGCACAATCACGCCGGCATCCAGGTCGGCGGAACGCTGACCGAGGTCGAGGTCGGCGGCATGGACGCGTCATGGCGGGTCAATGTGCGGGCGCAGTTCCTGGCGGCCAGGATGGTCATGCCGTCGATGGTCGCACGAGGCGGTGGTGTCATCCTCAACACCGCCTCCAATTCGGGCGTGTTCTACGACCGCGAGATGATCGCTTACGCCACTTCCAAACACGCGGTAGTGGCAATGACGCGGCAGATGTCGCTCGACTATGCCCGGCACAATGTCCGCGTCAACGCGCTCTGCCCGGGCTGGGTCGACACGCCGTTCAACGAACCGTTCATCGCCCAGATGGGCGGACGCGAGGCGATCGAAACCTATGTCCGCACCAAGATTCCGATGGGACGCTGGGCCAGCGCCGATGAGATCGCGGAAGCGATCCTGTTCCTCGTCTCCGACCGCTCATCCTTCATGACCGGCCAGGCGCTGGTAATCGACGGCGGTGAAAGTATCGGCTGAGACTTGTGCTTTCTTTATCAATTGCCCTGTTTCAAAGCCTTTCCGATATACCACGTCACGACTTTCACCCATGCCGCTGGATTCCGGCAGGACTATAGTCCTGCCGGCATGGGACTTCAGTGCCATCGCCGTTCAAGAGCGCTGATTCGTGTTTAATATCAGATGGTTATGCTTCGGGCTGATCGGCAGATCGCGTATTGAGACAGCATTTGTCTAAAGTTTACTCTGTACAATTAGCGATTTCTCATAGGACGGTCGCTAGCGGTCGGGCCAGGTGACGATTCCCGAGGAGATTACCATGACAAACCGGAAAACTCTGTTCGCGGCGCTTGCCGCATTGGCGCTTCTGGCGTCTCCGGCGCTCGCCGGAGCCGGCGGCAACGGGCACGGCGGCGGCAATGGCGGTGGCAACGGCAACGGCGGGGGCAATGCCGGCGGTAACGGCGGCAATAGCAATGGCAAGAGCGGCGCTTCGCACGGCAAGTCTTCGTCGGCTCGGGGGCAGGTGGCAAAGGCCAAAACGGACGACACCACGGTCGACAAGACCACAAAGGTCTCGTCGGTTCCCAAGGAGAAGAACATCCACGCCAAGCTCGGTCGGCTGAACTCGCTTCAGCGTAACATCAACGCCTATATGAACTCGAAGAGCAAGAAGTTCGCTGCCATCCAGGCCTTCGTGACGCAGTCCGCCAAAGCCAAGATTACTCAGGCCGCCGCTGAAGCGGCCCAGGAGAAGCTGGATGCGCTGAATTCTCAGTTGACCGCGCTGACATCGCTGACGCCCGAGCAGATTGCGGCCATGACGCCCGAAGATCAGGCGGCCTTGCCTGGGAAGATAACGGATCTGGAGGCCGAAATCACTGCCCAGGAGGCAGAGGTCACCGCCGCCAATGAGGCGGCTGCCGCGGCAGAGGTCGGCACCGATGATGCATCGCTCGACGCGGCACTGGCGGATATGGCCAACAAGCCGGTCGACGCTGCGGTCACGTCCTGGGCTCAGGGCGTCCTTGCCGACAAGATCGACCAGACGGCCGCCGCGATGCAGGCGGAAACGACGCCGTAACGACTTGCCGTTGAATCGGCAGTAGCCAATCGAAGAAAGATGCCGCCGGGCCTTCGCCCGGCGGCATTGCTTTTTCCCGGTCATGGACTGGCTATCCCAGGATAGCCACCGAGCTGGCTATCCGGAGCTGGCGAGGTTCGAAACACTCAGACGTGCTTGCGGCCACCGGTCTCGCGGAACCAGCTGTCGGGGTACGGATACCACCATTCCTGGATTGCAGGCTTGTGGTCGATGATCACCATTTTGGAGCGGCGGAAGGCGTCGAGCCCCTGGCGTCCGAGCTCGCGGCCGAGGCCCGAGGCCTTCCAGCCGCCGAAGGGCAGGGCATCATTGTCGATCAGCGGGTTGTTGACCCAGACCATTCCGGCTTCGAGCCGTTCAGCCGCCTCGTGGGCTTCGGCCAGATCGGTGGTGAAGACAGAGGCGCCGAGCCCGAACGGGCTGTCATTGGCAAGCCGGATCGCCTCGTCGAAATCCCTGACCCGGCAGATGGCGGCGACCGGTCCAAAGCATTCTTCGCGCACGATTGCCATGTCCGGGGTGACGCCGGTCAGGATCGTCGGCTCGTAGAACCAGCCGGTGTTGTGTGCCGGAGGGATGCGTCCGCCGGTCACCGCCTTGGCGCCGCTGCGGATAGCATCGTCAACGAGGCGCATGACTTTGGTCCGCGCGCTTTCGCTGACCAGCGGTCCGATCTCGGTCTTGTCCATGCCGTTGCCGATGCGCAGCGCCCGGGTCCTTTCGGCGAACAGCTCGACGAAGCGGTCATGAACGGCGTCGACGACGAAGAAACGCTCGGCGGAGGTACAGACCTGGCCGGTGAGATGGAAGGCCGCGGTGACGCTGCCGGCCGCCGCTACATCGAGCGGGGCGTGTTGGCTGATGATCAGCGGATCGCTGCCGCCGGCCTCGATGACACAAGGCTTCATGCGTTCGGCGCAGGCCACCGCCACCGCCTTGCCGGCGGCGACCGAGCCGGTGAAGGCAACCGCATGGGTGCGTTCGGAGGCGATCAGCGCCTGCGCCGTGGCCACTCCACCAGGCAGGCAGGAGACCAGCCCCTCCGGCAGCGAGCGGAACACGGTCATGTAGTCCAGCGTCGACAGCGTCGTCGCCTCGGCCGGCTTGATGACGCAGGCATTGCCGGCGGCGAGCGATGCGGCGACCGTCCAGCACATCAGCAGGATCGGGAAGTTGTAGGGCATGATGTGGACGGAGACGCCATAGGGCTCGTAGCGCGCATACTGGAACGAACCGGCCTGCGTCGTGCCGGCGATCTTGCCGGCATCGTCGCGCGCCATCTCGGCATAGTAGCGGAAGATCGGCGCGCAGTTGGCGATCTCGCCGATCGCTTCGGGGTAGGGCTTGCCCATCTCGCGCACCATCAGCTCGGCGCAGCGGGTGAAGTCCGCCGCCTCGATGGCGTTGGCGACGGCATGCAGGTGCTTGGCGCGGCTCTTGGCGTCGAGCTTCTTCCAGGCGGCCTGCGCCCTGGTCGCGGCGGTGAGCACGGCATCGATCTCGCTATCGCTGGCTGCAGCGACGGCGCCGACGGTTTCCAGCGTCGCCGGATCGATCACTGGCTTGTTCGTGCCGGCCATCGGCCGGTAGTCCGGGTTGACGAAGAAAGCCGGCCGGTCAGGGGAGAAATCCATGGACATCCTCTCGGATCCGCTCAGCGGATCATGTAGACCTTCTTGATCGTCTCATGGACGGTGCAGACGCCTTTCCAGTCCTGTGGAAAGAAGGCCGCCGTGTCCGGTTCGATCTCGATGACCTCGCCGGATTCGTGGACGTAGGTGCAGCGTCCTTCGAGGAAGTGGCAGAACTCGTCGCGGGTGACATGGCAGTGCCATTTCCCTGGTGTGCAGACCCAAAGCCCGCATTCGGAGCGGCCTTCCGGCCCCTTGTACAGCAGCTTGCCCGAGGTGTGGGATTGCCCCTCGATCATGGTCGGTATGACGCCCCAGTCGACGAGGTCGGTAATGGTGAGCGGGGATTTCATGATGGGTGTGGTCATGTCGATTTCCTTGAAAAGAGTGCTCAGCGGCACATGAAGGCCTTGGTCAGCGTTTGCGTGATGATGGAGATGCCGTTCCAGCCGGCGGGGAAGAATACAAGCGTGCCGGCCTCGACCGGGATCTCTTCGCCGTCGTCATGGACATAGCTGCCACGGCCTGAGAGGAAATGGCAGAACTCGTCGGCGGCAAAGGTGACCTTGCGCGTACCCGGCGTGCATGACCACAGGCCGCATTCGCTCGATCCGTCCGGGTTCTGGGAAAGGACCCTGCCCGAGGTGCGCGGCGAACCGGCGAGCGTGCTGCTGCTCGCGCCCCAATCCTCCAGTTCCACGCTCGAGGCCTTCGGCCAGTGCGGTGTCGGCATGTCGTCAAGCTCCGTGGTCAGGCCAGCATATAGACGTTGCGCATGGTCTCATGCACGGTGCATTCACCCGTCCAGCCGGCAGGGAACATGACCACGGTCCCGGCGGAGATTTCTATCAGCTCACCGACATCGGACCGGTAGGTCGCGCGGCCGGCGACGAAATGGCACAATTCATCGCGCGGGATGCTCAGGCGCCAGCGGCCTGGCGTGCACACCCAGATGCCGGATTCCGGCTGGTTGTTCGGGCCTTTGTGCACGAGTTTGCCGGTCGAGTGGGAGGCACCGTCCAACGCATCCGGCTGGGCGCCCCAGTCGACGAGATCGGCGCGGGTGGAGGCCTGGTGGAGGTGGGGAGCGGAGGAGGTCATAGCAGCGTCTCCAGCAACCCGGCTGCTTTCTCCGGCCCATTCTGCGCGCGCATCTGCGCCGATGTCGTCGCCAGCTTGGCTTTCATCGCCGGGTCGGTCAGGCAGGTTTCGATTTTGGCAATCAGCTCGGCATCGGTCCAGTCGTAGCGCGGCATGCCGAAGCCGTGGCCGGTTTCCTCTACGCGGGTGGCGTTGTCGTGGCCGTCCCAGACATAGGGCATGATGATCGCCGGCTTGCCGAAATAGAGGCACTCGGTGAAGGAGTTGTTGCCGCCATGGTGGATCACCGCATCGACCTGCGGGATGACCGAAGGCTGCGGGAACCAACTCTCGACGATCACGTTGGCGGGCACGTCCGGGTACTGGTCCTTGTAGCCGCCGACATTGACCAGAGCCCGGTAGCGCGTCTTGCCCAGCGTCGCGATGATGCGCTTCAACAGCTCGACATCGCCGGCGCCGAGGCTGCCGAAGGAGACATAGAGCAGCGGCCCGTCATTGTTTTTGGCGAATGTCGGCACCGTGTAGGGTTTCTCCTGCCGCACGCAGCCTTCCAGATACTGGAACTTTGCCGGGTCGAGCGGATGGCGGCGCTTGAACTTTGCCGCTTCGGGATAGAGCAGCAGGTTGAGATGGGGGGAGGCCTCGAAGAACTGGCCGATCGGATAAGGCGCCTCGTTGTTGGCGGCGAGGAAGGCGTTGAAGTCGCCATGGATCGGCTTGATCACCGCGTTGAAATGATCGCGGTAGCGCTGGTGACCGGCGTGGTCGTTCTCGCCGCAGCCGGAGAGATGGGGCGGGATGTCCTCGTCGTCGATCTCGTTTTCCGAGCAGGAGATGACGCGCACCCAGGGTTTGCCGAACTGCTTGATCGCCGGAAACAGGATGACATTGTCGACGCAGATCACATCCGGCTTGATGGCTGAGAGAACGCGCGGCAGATCCTTCTGCGCCCATTTGGCGCTGTCGACGATCGCCGTCCAGCAATCCTTGACGTAATTGTCGACCTGATCGTAAGGCGATTTGCGAAAGTTCGGGATGTGGCCGTTGATGAAATCCTCCCAGAATTTCGCCATCTGCTCGGGGGGCATCGGCTCCGACAGGTTCACCGGATGCGCCTCGAAACCGTAGCCCTTGTAGACATCGAGAAAGCCGGGGTCGGACAGGAAAACGGCTTTGTGGCCGCGCGCCTCGACCGCCTGGGCGATGCCGACGGAATTGAGCGCCGGGCCGTAGGCCGCTTCTGGAAAAAACGCGATCGTCTTCTGCGCCATCAGGCTTCTCCTTTATTCTGCGAAAACTCTGGCATCGGCGGCGTCCCAGCCGAGTTCGACCTGATCTCCCGACGCGACCGGCCGGCGGTCGGCGGCATCAGCGGTGACGCGCACCAGGAACGGCTTTGGCGACAGGGGGGTGCGGACATGCAGCTGCAGGTCGAGCCCCTGATAGGCCAGCGCCTCGACCGTGCCGGTGGTGCGGTTGGCGGTCTCCACCGATGGGAACAGCCGGATGCGCTCGGGCCGCACCGACGCGACAGCCGACGCGCCGGGCGAGAGCTTTGCTGGAACCTTGCCTAGTACTCGAACGCCATTCGCGGCTACAACCCCATCGGCGGCGGCCTTGCCCGGCACGAAATTCATCACGCCGATGAAGTCGGCGACGAAACGGTCGGCCGGATGCTCATAGATCGCGTGCGGCGTGTCGCATTGCAGCAGCTTGCCGTCCTTGAGCACCGCCATGCGGTCGGCCATCACAAGCGATTCTTCCTGGTCGTGGGTGACGATGACGAAGGTGATGCCGACCTCATGCTGCAGGCGCTTCAATTCCAGCTGCATGGCGCCGCGCAGTTTCTTGTCGAGCGCGCCAAGCGGCTCGTCGAGCAGCAGCAGGCGTGGCCGCTTGACCAGCGCGCGGGCGAGCGCGACGCGCTGCTTCTGGCCGCCCGACAGTTGCTCCGGCTTGCGGTCGGCGAAGGGGACCAGCTCGGTTGTCGCCAGAATGGCGTCGACGCGGGAGCGGATTTCAGCTGCCGGCAAACGTTCCATCTCCAGGCCGTAGGAGACATTGGCGCGGACGCTCATATGCGGAAACAGCGCATAGGACTGGAACATCAGATTGACCGGCCGCTTGTTGGGCGGGGTTTTGGCAATGTCGCTTCCGTCGAGCAGGATGCGCCCGTCATTGGGCGTCTCGAAGCCGGCCAGCATGCGCAGCAGCGTGGTCTTGCCGCAGCCCGACGGGCCGAGCAGCGCGAAGAACTCATTCTCGCGGATGTCGAGCGAGATGCCGTCGACGGCGGTTACCCGGCCGAAATTTTTCGACACATGATCGATGGCCAGAAGCGTGTGGGGTTTGCTCATTGGCCTATGGTCCCACGGTTGAGCCGCTGCGACAGGGTCAGCGCAGTGATCGAGACCGCCATGACGATGGTCGCCAGCGCGTTGATCTCCGGTGTGATGCCGAAGCGAATCATGGCGTAGATCTGCATCGGCAGCGTCGTCGAGGCGCGGCCGGCGCCGGCGGTGAAGAAGGCGATGATGAATTCGTCGACCGAGAGCGTGAAGGCGAGCAGCGCACCGGCGATCACCGCCGGCGCGATGACCGGCAATGTCACCCGCCGGAAGGTGGTGAGCGCGGAGGCGCCGAGATCGGCCGAGGCCTCGACGATCGACCAGTCGAAACTCTTCAGCCGGGCACGCACCACCGAGCAGACAAAGGCGAGGTTGAAGACGACATGGGCGAGGATGATCGTGTGCAGCCCCATGGTCAGGTTGAGCATGGAGAAGAACGACAGCAAAGCGATCGCCAGCACGATGTCGGGGATGATCATCGGCGCGAAGATCAGCGCTTCGAGGCCCTTGCCGTATTGCCGGCGCATCTCGATGCCGATCGCCAGCAGCGTGCCGAGCAATGTTGCGATTGCGGTCGACACCAGCGCCACGATCAGCGTGTTGAGCGCAGCGGAGAGGATCGCCGAATTGCCGGCCAGCGAGGCATACCATTTCAGCGAAAAGCCCGACCATGCCGTCGGCAGCCCGCCTTCGTTGAAGGACAGCGCGACCAGCACGGCTATCGGGATGTAGAGGAAGGCGAAGACCAGGCTCAGCACGAGCCAGAGCGTGCGCCGCGTGGCGGGGGAGCGCTCAGCCATCGGTGTCTCCGCCGGCTTGCGCGGCGTGGCCCGAGGCGCGATTGGCGGCCAGCGCCTGCGCCATCAGCACCAGAAGCATGATGGCGATTAGCGCCATCGCGAGCGCGGCGCCGAACGGCCAGTCGTTTGCGGTCAGGAACTGGTCGTAGACGAGGTTGCCGATCATCTGGAAGCGGCCGCCGCCGAGCAGGGCCGGGGTGACGAAATTGCCGATCGACAGCACGAAGACAAACACCGCGCCAGCGGCGATGCCGGGCACGGTCAGCGGCAGGATGACACGGCGGAATGTGGTGGCGGCGGAGGCGCCGAGGTCACGCGAGGCTTCGGCCAGTTCCGGGTTGAGGCGCGACAGTGGCGCGTAGCAGGCAAGGATGACGAAGGGGAGATAGTTGTAGACCAGACCGGCGATAACCGCGCCTTCCGTATAGAGCATCGATGGCGGCTCGCCGGTGTAGCCGAACCAGCGCAACAACTGCGTGATCAGGCCTTCGCGGTTGAGCAGCACGATCCAGGCATAGGTGCGGATCAGGTAATTGGACCAGAACGGCAGCACGGCGAAGAACAGGAACACCGGCTGCCACCGGCGCGGGGCGGCTGCGATGGCGTAGGCGGCGGCATAGCCGATCACCACCGCGATCAGGGTGGCGGTGCCGGCGATGCGCGCCGAGTTGAGGAAGATGCCGGCATAGAGCGGGTCGAAGACCAGCCCGAAATTCTCGAGCGTGAAGGTGTATTCGATGCCGCCATAGACGCCGCGCCGGAAGAAGGCGAGCGCCAGCACCAGCGCGCACGGCACCACCATCAAGGCCGCGAGCCAGGCCAGTGCCGGGGCCATCAGCAGGGAGGAGCGGGAGGGGAGGTGCTTCACGAAGTACCCCCCTCTGCCCTGCCGGGCATCTCAGCGACCAAAGACCCCCTCACCCGGATTGCCAACCGAATTGCGAAGGGCAATTCGGGGCGATCCGACCTCTCCCCGAGGGGAGAGGAGGCCGTTGGCGCTAACGCCTTCCTCTTCTCCCCAACGGGGAGAAGGTGGCCGCGAAGCGGTCGGATGAGGGGGAGCTGCGCCGAAGATTGGCGAAAGCCTGCAAGCCAGCCAATCTCCCCCGCTAAGGGGCAGATGGCCGGCAGGCCAGAGGGGGGCGACACGGAACGCAAGCTTGATTCCAGGATGCTGTTGGAACAGTCCCTACTGCGCCGCCTTGATCTCGCTGACGATCTTCGAATAGTCGCGCTGGGCGTCGCCGACGTCGCGCAACTGCTCGAACTTGACGAGGTCGGCCACCGGCATCGCCATGTTGGGGAATTTGGCCAGGAAATCGGCCGGCAGGCTTTCCATGGCTGGCTTGTTCGGCACCTTGTAGTCGATGTTCTGCGCCGCCCAGGCGTGGTTCTTGGCGTCGAGCATGAAGTTGATGAACTGGAAGGCGGCATCCTTGTTGGCGGAGGCCTTCATCACCACCATCGTGTCAACCCAGAGGTCGGAGCCTTCCTTGGGAATGACGTATTTGATCTCGGGCTTTTCGGCGATGCCGTAATTGCACCAGCCGTCCCATGCCTGCACCATCAGCGCCTCGCCGGACACCAGCTTGGAATAGAAGGTGGTGTCGTCATAGGCGAGCAGGGTCTTCTTGGCCGAGATCAGCAGATCCTTGACCTCAGCCATCTTGGCCGGGTCGGTTTCGTTGACCGAATAGCCCTTGTCGAGCTGGCCGGCGGCCAGCAGCCAGCGGTCGGTAGCCAGCATGGTGGTCTTGCCCTTCAATTCGTCGGAAGGCGCGAGCAGGTCGCTCCAGCTGGTCGGTGCGACCTTCATCAGGTCCGAGCGATAGCAGAGGCCGGTGGTGCCCCAGGTGTATGGCACCGAGAATGCATTGCCGGCATCGTGCGGCAGCTTGGTTGCCTCGGGATAGAGATTGGTGAGGTTCGGTATCTTGGCGTGGTCGATCGGCTCGGTCAGGCCGAGCTTGTTCAGCACCTCGGCGAAGGGCGAAGAAACGAAGACCACGTCATAGCCCTTGCCGCCGGCGGCGATGAGCTTGCCCATGATCTCTTCATTGGTGGCGTGCACCACCACTTCGCCCGACACGCCGGTGGCGGTCTTGAAGGCGGCCATGGCGTCAGGCGCCATGTAGCCGTCCCAGTTGGAAATGACGAGGTCGGCAGCCGTCGCCGGCGCGGACAGCGCCAAGGCCAGGCCAAGTGCGATCGAAGATGTTTTCAGCGCACGGCGCCGCAGGCTGGTAGCGGTCATGACAGACTCCCATTTCGGTTGATCGTCGAATTGCATTCGCCGGACCAACGCTTGCGACCCTTGCCGCTGCCTCGATCCCGTTCCCTCGGTCTTTTTCTCGCCGATTGCCCTGACAGTACTATTGCAGAAAAAAGTACGTCAATCCATAATTTGCTAAGCGATCGTGGAATCTGGCCGATTGCGTCCGTGCGGGCGATCGGTCAGATCGATGCGGTCATCCCGTTTTCCACCGGACCAGCCATGCAAGCCGCAGCCCGACGACCTCGTACCAACCATCTCGATCTGGCGCAGCGCATCCTGGATGTGGCGCGGCAGCGCGGTTTTGAGCCCGGCGCACGCTTGCCGGAGCAGCAGATCGCTTCGCTGTGCAATGTCTCGCGCACGCCGGTGCGGGCGGCACTCGGCCTGCTCGCGGAGCGGGGCGTCGTACGCTGGGAGGCGGATTCCGGTTATCACCTGGCGATCGACCTCACCGCGCAGGCTTCGGTCGCCACGGAATTGCCTGCTGCCGAGGAGAACGAACTGGCCGAGGCGATCCTGCGCGATCGCTCGGCGCGGCGGCTGGACCAGACGGTGACCGTCGCGGGGCTGATGCGGCGCTACAGTGCCGAGCGCAAGACGGTACTAAAAGCGCTGAACAAACTAACGGATGAGAATCTGCTGGACCGTGCGCCAGGCCAGTCCTGGCTGTTTCGGCGCACGCCCGACGATCCAGAGGCGCAAGGCGACAGCTATGAGTTCCGCTTGCTGCTGGAACCCGCGGCCATCCTGACGCCGGGCTTCCGGCTGGACGGCGCGCGGGCGGCGACGTTGCGCCAGGGCATGGAAGCGCTGGTGGCGCTGCCGGACGCCGCATTCGACACACGCGAGTTCCAGCGGCTGGACATCGATTTTCACGGCATGCTCGCCGAAGGCTGCGCCAACCGCTTCGTTGCCGATGCGCTGGCGGATCACCTCAGGCTGCGCCGGCTGCCGGGCATCTATACCGGCGTCAACGTCTTCCGCTTGCGGCAATCGCTGCGCGAACACCTTGTTATACTCGACCATCTTGAAAGCCTGCAGTATGAGGTGGCGGCCGATCTGCTTCGCATCCACCTGCGGCTTTCCCGCAACCAGCGACCGCAAGCGGCCAGTCGCGGGGCGCCCGCCCTGTTCGGCATGATCAGCCGGCCGGAATGACGAGGAATAATTGACGCGTAAAGCCAGCCCGACCATCGCGCTGTTTCCCGAAGCCAGTTTCGGCGCGGCGTTGAATTGCGTCGGCATCGCGCAGGCATTGCGTGCCAAGGGAGCCCGGCCCGTCTTCATTTGCCATGCCGGCTTTTCCGGCGTCTTTGCCGACTATGGTTTCCAGGAATACCAGCTGCCGACCGACGAGCCGCTGAGCGACAGCGAACGCCAGAGCTACTGGCAGGCTTTCGTGCGCCGGCACCTGCCGCATTTCCGGCTGAGCCCGATCGACCAGCTGGAAACCTATGTCGCGCCGACCTGGCAGGCCATCGTCGACACTGCGGTCAATGCCGAGGCGCCGCTGCGCCAATTGCTGGCGCGGCTGAAGCCGGACGCGGTGGTGCTCGACAATGTCATCATGTTCCCGGCGATATCAGCCGCCGGCTGTCCCTGGGTGCGTGTCGTCTCCTGCGCCGAGACCGAGCTGCCGGATGCCAATGTGCCTCCCTATCTGTCGGGGCTTGGCGCCGACGACCCGCAACGCGCGGCTTTCGAGGCAAGGTATCTGGCGGCTTGCGCGCCCGCACATGACCGCTTCAATCGCTTTCGCATGGATGCCGGCCTGGCGTCGCTGCCGAAGGGCCTGTTCCTCGAGGCGTCGCCCGACCTCAATTTGCTGCTGACGCCTTCGATCGTGCGTCGTGAGCGGGCCGAGCCGCTCGATCCGGAGCGCTTCGTGTATCTCGAAGGCTGCGTGCGCTCGGAAGGGCCATTCGAGGTCCCCGTGTTCCCACGCAATGGCGGGCCGCTGGTCTATGTCAGCTTCGGCAGCCTCGGCGCCATGGATGTCGGCCTGATCGAGCGCATGCTTGCCGTCTTCGACAGGCTGCCGGCGCGCTTTATTGTCAATGTTGGCGGCCTGCGCGACGCCTATCGCGCGGTGCCCGACAACGTCTATCTCGATGCCTGGTTTCCCCAGCCCTCGGTGGTGGCGAAGTCGGACCTGTTCATCCATCACGGCGGCAACAACAGCTTTTGCGAAGCGCTGCGCTTCGGCGTGCCGTCACTGATCATGCCCTATTGCTGGGACGGACACGACAATGCGCGCCGCGCCGGAGAAACCGGCGTCGGTGACCATATCGGCCGCGACGCCTGGACCGAAGGAGTGTTGGAGAGAGCCATTCTCGGCCTGTTGGCCGACGATGCCATGCGCGCCCGCCTCAAGGACAATGCAGCCCAAATGGCGCTGAAACCTGGAACGGATGTGGCCGCGCAAGCCATACTCTCCCTGATACGGACATGAACGAAATGCCTGACAACAACACGAATATCTCGCTCTCCAGCGGCAACGATCCCAAGGCCTGGCTGGCCCGGCACGGCATAAAAGAAGTCGAGTGCCTGGTGCCGGACATGAACGGCGTGCTGCGCGGCAAGGCGCTGCCTACGGCCAAATTCCTCCAGGCGCTGGAAGACCGGGCGCTCTATCTGCCGAGCAGCGCCTTCCTGGTCAGCATCGACGGCCGCTATTCCGGTTCGGTCGACGAGGGCTTTGCCTATTCGGACCCGGACATGCGCATGGTGCCCGACGTCTCGACGCTCTGCCTGGCGCCCGGCGCCGCTCCCGGCAAGGCCTATGTCTTCGCCGATGCCTTCCATATGGACGACCGGCCCTGGATGGCCTCGCCGCGCCATGTGCTGCGCGCCGTGCTCGATCTCTATGCCAAGCGCGGCTGGCGGGCGGTGGTGGCGCCGGAGCTCGAATTCTATCTGACCGCGCCCAATCCCGATCCGGACCAGCCGCTGACCGCTCCGATCGGCGCCAATGGCCGTGCCGAGGGTGTGCAGCATCCCTATGACATGGCCGCGCTCGAGGAGTTCGAGCCGGTGATCCGCCGCGTCTATGACTATGCGGCGGCGGCCGGCCTGCCGCTCGACACGCTGATCCATGAATCGGGTACGGCGCAGCTTGAGATCAACTTCCTGCATGGCGATGCGCTGCCGCTGGCCGACAAGGTGCTGCTGTTCAAGCGGCTGACGCGCCAGGCCGCGCAGCAAAGCGGAATGCATGCGACCTTCATGGCCAAGCCGATCGCCGCGCAGGCGGGAAGCTCGATGCATCTGCACATGTCGGTCATCGACGAGGCTGGCAGGACGCTGTTTGCCGGCAGCGACGATGCCGACACCGCAATGTTCGGCCACTTCATCGGCGGCCTGCAGAAATATGTCCCGGAAATCATGCCGCTGTTTGCGCCCAATGTGAATTCGTACCGTCGCATACGGCCGAACCACAGCGCGCCGGCCAACATCGAATGGTCGCATGACAACCGTTCCTGCGGCCTGCGCGTGCCGGCCGGGGGCCGCGCGGCGCGGCGGGTGGAGAACCGGCTTCCGGGTGCGGATTCCAATCCTTACCTGGCGATCGCCGGCTCGCTGCTTGCCGGCTATCTTGGCGTCGAACAGAAACTGGCGCGCTCGGCCGAGGCGTCGGGCAATGCCTACAAGATCAAGAGCACGCTGCCGAAAACGATGGAGGAGGCGCTCGACCGTTTCGAGGCTTGCGGCCCGGTGCGAGAGTTGCTCGGCGAGGATTTCTTCCAGACCTACCTGCGCGTCAAGAGCGTGGAGCTCGACCTGTTCCAGGGCGTGGTGACGAGTTGGGAACGCGACCACCTTCTGCTGAAGGTGTGAACATGGCTTCCAGTTCAACGGGCTTCAATTCGGGCCTCGATATCGCCAAATCCTATTATGTCGCCACCGCCAATCCGGCGCCGGATCATCCGGCGCTGGTCGGCGACGTCGACACCGACCTGGTTGTCGTCGGCGGCGGCTGCACCGGCCTGTCGGCCGCCCTTCACGCCGCCGAGCGCGGGTTGAAGGTGGTGCTGCTCGAAGGCGGCAAGATCGGCTGGGGCGCATCGGGCCGCAATGGCGGCCAGATGATCCCAGGTCTGCGCAAGGGCGCCAAGGGCCTGGTCAAACTCTACGGGCCGGAGCGGGCAAAGGTGCTGTTCGATCTTGCCTTCGAGGCACGCGGGCTGGTGCTCGATATCATTGAGCGCCACGCCATCGATTGCGATCTCAGGCTGACCGGCCATCTGGTCGGCGCGGTCAATGGCTCCGACCTCAGGGATCTCGAGGAAGAGGCCGAGTGTCTGGCCACGGTGATGAAATTTCCGCATGCCGAGATCCTGTCGGCGGCGGAAGCCCGAGCCAAGGTCGACACATCCTACCATGGCGCGATGTACGAGCCGCTCGGCGGCCACATGCATCCGCTGAACTACACGCTCGGCCTTGCCCGTGCGGCAGTTGCGGCCGGCGTCATCATCCACGAGAATTCGGTGGTGGTGAAACTGGAGCGCGAGCCTTCGATCCGGGTCTCGACTGCAAAGGGATCGGTTCGGGCCAGACATGTCGTGCTGGCGGGGGACGCTCTGCTCAACGGGCTGGAGCCGCGCGTCAACAGCCGCATCATGCCGGTCGGCAACTACATCGTCGCCACCGAGCCGCTGGAGGGCAAGCGCTATGTCATCCCGGCCAATGTCGCGGTGTCCGACACCCGCTTCGTCGTCAACTACTACCGCATGTCGGCGGATGGACGCCTGCTGTTCGGCGGCGGCGAACGCTACACGCCGTCACCGCCGGCCGATATCGCCGGCTTCGTGCGGCCGCACATGGAAGCCACCTTTCCGCAGCTCAAGGGCTGCCGCATCGATCACGCCTGGGGTGGGCTGGTGTCGGTGACGACATCACGGCTGCCGCACGTCGGGCACTATGGCGAGGTGTATTTCGCGCATGGCTATTCCGGCAAGGGCGTCATCCTGTCGACGCTGTCGGGCAAGCTGCTGGCCGAAGCGATCACGGGTGATGCCTCGCGGCTGGATTTGTTCTCGACGCTGAGCCCGATGCCGTTCCCCGGCGGCACGGCGTTGCGTGGGCCGCTCTATGTGCTGGGCATGCTGTGGTACGCGATGCGGGATCGCATCAAGCATTGATCAGAAGCAATTGTCGACGTTAGCACTGCCCCTCACCTGCCTGCCGGCATCCTCTCCCCGTCAACGGGGCGAGGGACGCTGTTGTCGCCGGTATCGCCAATGTTGCAGGAAAGGCGATGGCGTTGCGCCAGCTACTTTCTCCCCGTCACTATACGGGGAGAAATGCCCGGCAGCGCAATGAGGGGCGGCGCTGGCGTTTGAAGAGGTTTCGGGCGATTGATTAGACGACAAAAAAATCCTCGATGCGCTGCCTGGCCTCAACCAGCACCGGCAGTATCTCCCGCTCCATCTCCGCCACCGAAAATCGCGCCGACTGAGTCGAGACGTTGATGGCCGCGACCGTGCGCTCCGCGCGGTCGCGGATCGGCACCGCGATCGAGCGCAGGCCGAGCTCCAGTTCCTCGTCGACGATGGCAAAGCCGTCGGCTTTCGCCTTGCCGATGGCGCCGGCCAGCAGCCTGATATCGGTGATCGTCTTCGGTGTCCGTGTCTCGATGGTCGCCTGACCGAGGAATGCGTCCAATTCCCCTGATGTCAGGCCGGCAAGCAGGATGCGTCCCATCGAGGTGCAGTAGGCCGGCAGCCTGGTGCCGACGTCGAGCGACACGCTGAGGATGCGGCGGCCGGGAATGCGGGCGACATAGACGACATCCTCACCCGACAGGATGGCCGCCGAGCAGGCCTCGTTCAGTTGTGCTGCCACAGAGCGCATGATGGGCGCGGCGAAGGCCCATAGCGAGGCGCCGCCGAGCCAGGTGCGGGCAACCGTCAGCAGGCGCGGCGACAGCGAGAACACGCGGCCGGCCTGTGTTGCATAGCCGGTGGCGGTGAGTGTCAGCAGGAAGCGGCGGGCGCCGGCGCGGGTGAGGCCCGCTTCCTCCGCCATTTCTGTCAGCGTCGTGCCCGAGGGATGGCGGGCCAGGATCTCCATGACGGCGAGGCCGCGCTCGAGCGAGCCGACATGATCACGGGAAACAGCCGCTTCGTCCATCTTGTCTCCGCGGAACGGCATCGGCGTCAGGATTGACTCCTCGCCCTCGCTCAGCGTAGGAAGTATCGCATACAAAACATATGTTCGCAATACGAACTTTCTGAAAACCCGGAGCCGATGCGATGGTCAAGTTCCTGCCGCTCAAACAGGCCGTGGCCGAGAATTTGAAAGATGGCGACTCCGTCGCCTTCGAGGGCTTCACCCATCTGATCCCGACGGCGGCGGCGCATGAGGCGATCCGCCAGGGTTTTCGCGACCTGACCCTGATCCGCATGACGCCGGACCTGATCTACGACCAGATGATCGGCATGGGCATGGCGAAGAAGATCGTCTTCTCCTATGTCGGCAATCCCGGCGTCGGCCTGCTGCGGCGCGCCCGCGATGCCATCGAGAACGGCTTTCCGCGCTCACTCGAAATCGAGGAGCACAGCCATGCCGGCATGGCCAACGCCTATGAAGCGGGTGCTGCCGGCCTGCCCTGCGCGGTGTTTCGCGGCTATCGCGGCGCTGGGCTGGCGGCGGTCAATCCGAACATCAAGTCGGTGACCTGTCCGTTCACCGACGAGGTGCTGGCTGCTGTCCCTTCGATCCGGCCTGACGTCACCTTCATCCATGCCCAGAAGGCCGACAGGAAAGGCAATGTGCTGGTCGAGGGCATCATCGGCATTCAGAAGGAAGCGGTGCTGGCGGCCAAACGCGCTGTGGTGACCGTCGAGGAAGTCGTCGACAATTTCGACGATCTGCACCCCAATCTGACCGTGCTGCCGCGCTGGACGATCGCGGCGATATCGGTCGTGCCTGGCGGCTCGCATCCGTCCTACGCGCACGGCTACTATGCGCGCGACAATGCGGCCTATCTCGAATGGGACGAGATCGCCGCCGACCGCGAGAAATTCCAGGCGTGGATGCAGGCCTACGTGATCGAGAAGAGCGCCGACGATTTCGCGGCCCGGGTCGAGCATTTGAGGAAAGCGGCATGAGCGACAATCCGGGATTCACCCCCAACGAGATGATGACCATCGCCGCCAGCCGCGCGCTGCGCAACGACGATGTCTGCTTCGTCGGCATCGGCGCGCCATCGGCCGCCTGCAATGTGGCGCGGCTGACGCATGCGCCTGACATCACCCTGATTTACGAGAGCGGCACGATCGGCACCGCGCCTGACGTGCTGCCGCTGTCGATCGGCGACGGCGAATTGTGCGAGACCGCTATCACCACCGTCGCGGTGCCGGAGATGTTCCGCTACTGGCTTCAGGGCGGCCGCATCTCGATCGGCTTCCTTGGTGCGGCGCAGCTCGACAAGTTCGGCAACATCAACACCACGGTTATCGGCGACTATTTCCATCCCAAGACCCGGCTGCCGGGCGGCGGCGGCGCGCCGGAGATCGCGACGTCGTCGAAGGAGATCTACATCACCATGGCGCAGACCAAGCGCGGCATGGTCGAGAAGATCGACTTCTTCACCTCCTTCGGCCATGGCGAGGGTGGTGACCATCGAAAACGGCTTGGCATCGACACCGCCGGCCCGACGCTGCTGATCACCGATCTTGCCATCTGGAAGCCGGATCCGGTGAGCAAGGAATTCACGGTCGTGTCGCTGCATCCCGGCGTGACCCGCCAGCAGGTGAAGGACACCTGTGGCTGGGTGGTTAAGTTCGCCGAGGCGCTTGACGAAACACCGGCGCCAAGCGAACTCGAACTCAAGACATTGCGCGACCTGCAGGCCCGCACCAAGGCGGCGCATGAGGGAACCGGAAAAGCAAAGGCTGCATGACATGGCCGAGGCCTATATCTGCGACTACATCCGCACACCGATCGGCCGCTTCGGCGGTTCGCTGTCTTCGGTACGATCAGACGATCTTGGCGCGATACCGCTGAGGGCATTGGTCGAGCGTAATCCCGGCATCGACTGGCAGGCTATCGACGACGTCGTCTATGGCTGTGCCAACCAGGCCGGCGAGGACAACCGCAACGTGGCGCGCATGGCGCTGCTGCTGGCAGGCTTGCCGAAGGAGATTCCAGGTTCGACCGTCAACCGCCTGTGCGGCTCCGGCATGGATGCGCTGACCATTGCCGCGCGCGCCATCAAGGCCGGCGAGGCGGAATTGATGATCGCGGGCGGTGTCGAATCAATGAGCCGGGCGCCCTTCGTCATGCCCAAGGCCGACACGGCGTTCTCGCGCAATGCCGAGATTTACGACACCACCATCGGCTGGCGCTTCGTCAACCCGCTGATGAAGAAGCAGTATGGCGTCGATTCGATGCCGGAAACCGGCGAGAACGTCGCCGAGGATTTTTCGGTGTCACGCGCCGACCAGGACGCCTTTGCCGTGCGCAGCCAGGAGAAGGCGGTCGCGGCCCAAGCCAATGGAAGGCTGGCGAAGGAGATCACAGAGGTGACGATCCCGCAGCGCAAGGGCGATCCGGTGGTCATCTCGAAGGACGAGCATCCCCGCGCTGGCTCAACGGTCGAGGCGCTGGCCAAGCTGCCGACGCCGTTCCGCCAGGGCGGCACAGTCACGGCCGGCAATGCCTCCGGCGTCAATGACGGGGCGGCGGCGCTGATCGTCGCTTCCGAGGCGGCGGTGAAGACATATGGCCTGACCCCGATCGCCCGCATTCTCGGCGGGGCCGCCGTAGGTGTGGCGCCGCGCATCATGGGCATCGGCCCGGCGCCGGCGACGCAAAAACTCTGCGCGCGGCTTGGGCTGACCCCGCAACAGTTCGATGTCATCGAGCTCAACGAAGCCTTTGCCTCGCAAGGCATAGCCGTGCTGCGCCAGCTTGGCATTGCCGAGGATGCGGAACACGTCAACCCGAATGGCGGCGCCATCGCGCTTGGCCATCCCCTGGGCATGTCGGGTGCCCGCATCTCCGGCACGGCGGCGCTGGAGCTGCGCGAACGTGGCGGCCGTTATGCGCTTGCCACGATGTGCATCGGTGTAGGCCAGGGCATCGCGATCGCGCTGGAACGGGTTTGATCGGCGGCCCTTGCTTGGCCGGCTAAGATCAAGAATCCGGTGCGCGGTTCAAATTTGACCACGTGGACAAAAGTCTGGCGTCGTTCCATACTTCCCCGTCTGACATTTTCACGAACAGCCGGCTCGACACGGCTGTCGAACCGAGGGGAATGCAATGGAAAACCGGAACAATAAATCGCAGATAAAACGCGAAGGGCTTTCGCGACGCAATGTGCTGGAGCTGGGCGCGCTTGGTTTGGCTGCTGCGATGCTGCCGGGCGCCGCCTTCGCGGCGGACAAGAAGCTGAAGGTGGCGGCGATCTTCGCCACGCCGATCGAGGAGCCGTGGGACAACCAGATCCATGTCGCCTTGCAGAGGGCCGAGAAGGAACTCGGCATCGAATACAAATGGTCCGAGAAGGTGCAGACCGCCGATTTCAGCCGCGTCATGCGCGAATATGCGCAAGGCGGCTATGAGCTGGTGCTGGGCGATGCCTTTGCCGCCGAGCGTGAATCGCGCCGCACAGCCAAGCAATTCCCGAAGACCGCCTGGCTGTTCGGCTCCGGCGCCGGCCCGGCGGAACCCAATTTCGGCGTCTTCGACAACTGGATCCACGAGCCGGCCTATCTCTCCGGATTGATCGCCGGCAAGATGTCGAAGTCGGGCACGATCGGCGCCGTCGCGGCGATGGGCATTCCGGAAGTCAACCGGCTGGTCAACGCCTTCTTCGCCGGCGCCAGGGAGGTCAATCCCAACATCAAGAAGAAGGTCGCCTTCATCGGTTCCTTCTTCGATCCGCCCAAGGCCAAGGAAGCGGCGGTCGCGCAGATCGACGCCGGTGTCGACGTCATCTATGCCGAGCGCTTCGGCGTCATCGAAGCCGCGGTCGACAAGAAGATCCTTGCCATCTCCAACATGTCTGACCAGTCGAGCCTCGGCCCCGACACGGTCATCACCGGCCCGGTCTGGAACATGTATCCGACGGTCGAGCAGGCGATCAAACTGGTCAGGGCCGGCGTCTTCACCGCGCAGGACTATGGCGACTTCTCGCGCATGGCCAAGGGTGGCTCGCATCTGGCGCCCTACCACAAGTTCGACAAGACGCTGCCGGCGGACGTGAAGGAGCTGGTCGAGAAGAAGAAGGCCGAGATCCTCGAAGGCAATTTCCGGGTGGATGTGGACGAGAATACGCCGGTTTCGGATTGACGCTCTGGCTTTTGGGGGTTGGTGCTAGGTGCCCCCCTCTGTCCTGCCGGACATCTCCCCCT
>NZ_RZTE01000024.1:44685-86321 GCF_003997415.1 Mesorhizobium sp. M7A.F.Ca.MR.245.00.0.0
CCCTTGAGGGGGAGATGGCCGGCAGGCCAGAGGGGGGTGCGGCGCATCCCTCTCAATCAAAGCTGAATCGTAAAGCCAATCCCGATCAGGAGCATCCTTGCCGACGCCCGCCCCCCTCATCGAAATGCGCGGCATCACCAAGAGCTTCGGCGCCGTCAAGGCGAACGAGGCTGTCGATCTCAGCGTCGCGCCCGGCGAAATCCTCGGGTTGCTGGGTGAGAACGGCGCCGGCAAGACGACGCTGATGAATGTGCTGTTCGGCGCCTATGCGCCCGACGCCGGTGAAATCCTTATCCAGGGCAAGCCGGTGCGGATCACCAGTTCCGCCGATGCGCTGGCTGCCGGCATCGGCATGGTGCACCAGCATTTTCACCTCGCGCCGCGGCTGACTGTGCTGGAAAACCTTTTGATCGGCATTCCCGGCAAGACAGGACGGATCGACCGCGCCGGCGGGCTGGCGCGGCTGGCCGAGATCGGCCGCCAGCATGGGCTGATGCTTGACCCGAACCTGCCGGTCTCGGCGCTGTCGGTGGGCGAGCAGCAGCGGCTCGAAATCGTCAAGGCTCTGTTTCGTGGCGCCAGGCTGCTGATCCTCGACGAGCCGACAGCGGTGCTGGCGCCAAGCGAGGTCGACGGGCTGTTTTCGGCGTTGCGTTCTATGGCGGCGCAAGGTCTCGGCATCATCTTCATCTCGCACAAGCTCAACGAGGTGCGGGCGCTGACGCATCGCTGCACGGTGCTGCGGCAAGGCCGCGTTGCCGGCCGCGTCGATGACCCCGCCAACACGACATCCTCGGAGATGGCAACACTGATGTGTGGCCATGAGATCGTGCCGCCGGCGCGGGGGCCATCGACGCCAGGTGCTGATGTGCTGACACTCGACGGCATTTCCACCTCGCATCATTCCGGCACGCCGCTGCGCGACATATCGCTTGCCGTTCGTGCCGGCGAAATCCTCGGCATTGCCGGAGTGTCGGGCAATGGCCAGCGGGCGCTGGCGGAGGTGATCTCCGGCGTGCGGGCGCCCGATGCCGGACGGATGACGATTGCCGGCCAAAAGGTCTCGCGGTTTTCGCCGCGCGAGGTGCAGGCGCTCGGGCTCGGACGTATCCCGGAAGACCGCATGACCACAGGGCTGGTGACCAATCTGCCGCTCGCCGATTCGATGGTGCTGCCTCGCATCGGCACCGCGGCGTTCAGCAGCAGGGGCCTGCTCAAGCCGGATGCGATCCGCGCCTTTGCCGAGGCGCAGATCAAGGCCTATGATATCAGGTGCCCTGGGCCGATGACCCGGGCCGGCGCATTGTCCGGCGGCAATCTGCAGAAGGCGTTGTTGGCACGCGAGCTTGCCTTCGATCCGAAGGTGCTTGTTGTCTCGCAGCCGACGCGCGGGCTTGACATCGGTGCCGCCCGCTTCATCCATGAAAAGTTCCTCGACATGCGGGCCAAGGGCTGCGGCATCATCGTCATTGGCGAGGATCTCGAAGAGCTGCTGGTGCTCTGCGACCGCATCGCGGTGATGTATGAGGGCCGCATCGTCGGCACGCTCGACAGCGCCGATGCGACGATCGCGCGGCTCGGCCTGATGATGACCGGGGCGGAGGGCCACAGCTGATGTTTCGCCTGGAGGTCCGCAGCTCGACGCCGACCTGGTTCAACCTCGCTCTGCCATTGCTGGCGATCGGAGCAACGCTCATCCTGTGCAGCGGCCTGATTGCGCTGGCCGGCGCCGGCGTGCTCGAAGCCTATGGCGTGATGTTCACGGCGTCGCTGGGCGACAGCTATGCGATCACCGAAACGATGGTGCGTGCAACACCCATGATCTTCACCGGACTGGCGGTCGCGGTCGCCTTCCGGGCCAAATTCTGGAACATCGGCGCCGAGGGGCAATTGCTGGCCGGCGCGGTGGCCAGCTGCTTTGTCGGCGCCATTCCAATGCCGGGGCCGCTCGCCATGGTCTTGATGGCGGTCGCCGGTGCTGCGGCGGGAGCCGCAGTCGCGCTGGTGCCGGCGACGCTCAGAGTAAAATTCAAGGTCGACGATGTCGTCAGTTCGCTGCTGCTCAACTCGGTCATCTATTATGCGCTGATGGCGCTGATCGAAGGCCCGTGGAAGGACTCCTTCAGCGGCTATCCGATCTCGCCGCCGATCGAGGATTCGGCCAATTTCCCGGTGCTGCTCGAAGGCACAAGACTGCATCTCGGCGTCGTCGCGGCGCTGATCGCGGCGCCGCTGATCTGGTTCCTGATCGTGCGCACGACGCTCGGCTTCAGGATCAGGGTCACCGGCGAAAACCCGGAAGCCGCCAGATATGGCGGCATCCATGTCGAGCGGGTGCTGATCTCGACGGCGCTGCTGTCCGGCGCGCTGGCCGGGTTGGCCGGCGTCGGCGAGGTCGGCGGCGTGCATTTCCAGGTGATGAGCGACATCTCGCCGGGCTACGGTTATTCCGGCATCGTCGTTGCGATGCTGGCGCGGCTCAATCCGCTCGGCGTGGTGCCGGCAGCGATCTTCCTTGCCGCCGTGATGACCGGCGCCGAGGCGATGTCGCGGGCGACCGGCGTTCCGGCCTTCCTCAGTGACGTCATCCAGGGCACCGCATTGCTTGCCATGCTGGTGGCGCTGCTGTTCACCGCCTATCGCATCCGTCGCGTCGGAGTTGCCCGATGAGCGCGGTGTTCGAACAGATATTCCAGGTCGGCTTCCTGGCCGCGATCATTCGCATTGCCACGCCGCTGGCTTTCGCGACGCTCGGCGAAATGTTCTCGGAGCGGGCCGGCGTGCTCAATCTCGGCATCGAAGGCATCATGCTGTTGTCGGCGATGACCGGCTTTACCGCCGCCAGCCTCAGCGGCAGCCTGTGGCTCGGCGTGCTGGCTGCGGTGCTGACCGGCATGCTGATGAGTGCGCTGCATGCGCTGTTCACCGTGACGCTCGGCCTCAGCCAGCATGTCTGCGGCATCGGGGTGACGCTGTTCTCGTCGGGCCTTGCCTATTTTCTCTATCGGCTGATCTTCGGCCAGCAATCGGTGCCGCCCAACATCAAGGGGTTTCAGACACTGCCGATCCCGCTCCTGTCGGACATCCCGGTGCTCGGGACGGCGGTGTTCAACCAGTTCGCGCTGGTCTACATGGCGATCTTGGCCATTCCGCTGGCCGCCTTCGTGCTCTACCGCACGCCATGGGGCCTGTCGGTGCGCATGGTCGGTGAAAATCCGCGGGCCGCCGATTCGGCGGGGGTCAGTGTCATCGCCACGCGCTTCCAGGCAGTCATCCTCGGTGGTGCGCTGATGGGGCTGGCCGGCGCCTTCCTGTCGATGGCGCAGTTCAACGCCTTCACCTTCGGCGTCGTCTCGGGGCGCGGCTGGGTGGCGATCGCGCTGGTCGTGTTCGGCCGCTGGGATCCGTGGCGCTCGGCGGGCGCGGCGCTGCTGTTCGCCTTCGTCGATGCGCTGCAGCTGCGCATGCAGGCCAGCGGGCTCGGGCACATTCCCTACGAGGCGTTCCTGATGCTGCCGTTCATCTTCACCATCGTCGCCATGGCTGTGATGTCGCGCAACGCGGTGGCACCGTCGGCGCTGCTCAAGCCGTTTCGTAGGGAAGAGCGGTAGCAAAGCTTGGGTTCCTCTCCCCCACCTTCGTGGGGGCGAGGAACCCGCATCCTGCCAAGTTCGCGCCTCCTTTGAGCGTTTCACATCGCGGTAAAACCGTTGTCGACGAACAGATACGTGCCGTTGACGAAGCTCGACTCGTCGCTGGCGAGGTACAACGCTGCCTTCGCCACCTCTTCCGGTTCGCCGATACGGCCCTGCTGCGCGGCCAGTGCCGCGTCCGAGACGTCAACGCCGAGCCTGCCAAGGTCGGCGACCTCGCGCAGGCCGTGCGGTGTACGGATGAAGCCGGGGCAGACGGCGTTGCAGCGGATGTTGCGGTCGCGGAACTCGACGGCGATGGCGCGGGCGAACATGTGGCAGGCGCCCTTGGTGGTGTCGTAGAGCACTTCGTTGGGAGTCGCCGCCACCGCCGAGATCGACGAAGTACAGACGATCGAGCCGCCGCCGGCCGCAATCATGCCGGGCAAAACGGCGCGCGTCATCAGGAACATCGAGCGCACATTGACGGCATGCAGCCAATCCCATTCCTGCACCGTGGTCTCCAGGAAAGGCTTTATCACGATGGTGCCGGCGTGGTTGAACAGCACGGTGATGGGCCCGAGTTTTTCGATAGCACCCTTCACCGCCGCTTCGACCTGTGCCTCGTCGGAGACGTCGGCGACAAAATGTTCGGCGAGATGGCCGCGCGCCCTGATTGTCGCTGCGGTTGCGGCGGCCGCCTCGCCGTTGCGGTCGATGATCGCCACCTTGGCGCCTTCGGCGGCGAACAGCTCCGAAGCCGCTCCACCCATTCCCGTCGCTCCTCCCGAAATGATGGCGACCTTGCCGGCCAGTCTTGTGCCCATTTTTCTGCCCCTATGTGACGATTTCGCTTTGCGGGTTGGGCGATGCTACCGCGCCGGCGCCGGGCGGCCAATCCACGAATTGCGTGCAGCGAGGGCAAGGCCATAGGTCCATTCGGACACAGAAGCGAAAACGGACGCGCCATATGGATCGGCCGTTGGAGTGCTCCCTCTAAGCAAGTGTCTACCAACTTCTAGCACGATAGGAGAAAATTATTCTATCTTTGGCCGAAAAATAGCAATCGACAAAGTCTACAAGTTTTATAGATTAACCGCCGAGACGGAGGTCGATATGTCCTATATCCAGAACGCCCAGACGGATCGCAGTGATCAGCGGTCGGCCAATGCCCAGGCCTTTCGCCCGGCCTATGCCGGGGCTTTCGCCTATCTCGTCTTTGCCCTTGCGTTCGTGTTCACCGGGGCAGTCGTACTGGGCCTTATTCCCTGAGTCGTCAGATCGACCGGGCTTAGCTGCCCACCGCTTTCAGGCAATCGGAGTTGAATGAACCGAATCCTCGGCGTGCTTTCGCGCGCCCGACACCACGGAGGACATGGCAATGCCGATCGAGTTCACGCATATCCCCGGTAAGACCGCCGATGCCGCGGTTCCCTTTTTCTACGACTTTGCCGAGACCGCGGCCAAGCTCGGGCTGATCGAGGATGGCGGCTTCCGCAAGATCGTCATCGACGATTCGGCCGGACTGCTGACCAACATGGATCTTGCGGCCCAGGTGCTCGATCGCACCTCGTCGCTGGAAGTCGTGCTCACCCATTGGGCGGGCGTGGTCGAACCGACCGTGGCGGCCCGCCAACTGGCGTCGATCGACAGGAAAAGCGGCGGGCGCCTGGCGCTGAGAATGATCAGCGAGCCGCTGAGCGACGCCGACGCCGAAACACGGCCGGTCGGGCACACCGTCATCTGGCAGCGCATCGACGAATATCTGGTGCTGCTGAAGCGGCTGTGGTCGAACGACCGGCCCTTCGACCACGAAGGAACGTTCTACAGCATCAAGGGCGGCTATGTGCCGCGCAAGGGACCGCACGGCGCCGACCTGGTCATCCGCATGGGCGGGCAGTCCGGAACGGCACTCAAAGTTGCCGGCCGGCATGCCGATGTCTTTGAATTGGCGCCCGGCTCGATCGACGAGATCCGGCAATTGATGGAGCGGGTGCGCCGCTCCGCCGCCGAACATGGCCGGGCCGGCAAGCTGCGCTTCGCGCTTCCGGTCGGGATTCACCAAGGTGCTTCCGCCTCCGGCCACAAAGCGGTCGATGTTGCCGGGCCGCCAGCCCAGGCCGCCCTGTCGCTGCTTGCTTATGCAGCCCTTGGGATCGATGAATTCATGATTGTCGGCGTCGACACGCCACGCGAGATCGCAACGCTCGGCCGGGAAACGATCGCTCTGCTGCGCAATTCGCTGGCGCGTCGCGAACACGAGGCATTCCAGCCTGGGGCATATGCGTCTCGTGCAGGATTGGAGACGCGGGCAACGGGCTGAAGTTCTTCAGCCTTTTGTTGCCTCGGGCCTGTCGCCAAGCCGCGACAGGCCTTCAATGACAGCGCTCGAATCCGTTAGCGCGCCGAAGACGCCGTCTTCAACCGTCACCATGTGAAGGGCTGCTTCGTGCGCTTGTCTGTCGCCGCTGGCGCAGGCGTCCGAGATCGTCAGGCATTGGAAATTCCGGTCGCAGGCTTCGCGCAGCGTGGTGTGGACGCAGACATCCGTCGTGCATCCGGAAAACATGAGATGCGTGATGCCTTGCGCGCGCAGGACAAGCTCGAAATCCGTATAAATGAAGGCGCTGTTGCAGGTCTTGTCGACAATGATGTCCTGCGGCGCGACGTCGATCTCCGGAACGATCTGGAACCCCGTGCCCGAGCGCAGCAGGATATCGGTGCCCTCGAGACCGGCGCGCTTGCGGCGCCATTTTTCGTAAGGCGTCATATCGGCCATGTCGGCCCGATAGCCCTGCCTGGTGTGGATGACCCTGACGCCGGCCTTGCGCGCGGCAGCGATCAGCCGGCTCACCGTCGGCAGGATCGCCCTTAGAGGCGACGGGTCATAGCCCTGCCTGGCGAAGTAGCCTGTCGTCGACAGGAAATCCTGCTGCAGGTCGATGACGACCAGTGCGGTGTTTTCGGCCACCAGCCTGCCGTCATAGGGGAAATCGAAGGGCGTTGCCTTGATCATCCGGGGCTCCCTGCTTTGGGCCGCCACCATAGTGGATCAGCGCGACGACACCAGATGCTGCGCGTCGTGCAGGCGCCGATAGATGCCGCCGGCGCGGAGCAGTTCGCTGTGCGAACCCTGTTCGACGACGCCCGACTCCGAGACGACGACGATGCGGTCGGCGCCACGGATCGTTGCCAGCCGGTGTGCGATGACCAGCGTGGTGCGGCCCTCGGCAAGTTCGGCCAACGACCTCTGGATTTCGCGCTCGGTCTCGGTGTCGAGCGCCGACGTCGCCTCGTCGAGGATCAAGATCGGCGGGTTCTTCAGGAACATGCGGGCGATCGCCAGCCGCTGCTTCTGGCCGCCGGACAGTTTGACGCCGCGCTCGCCGATGATCGTGTCATAGCCGGCCGGCAGGCCCGATATCATGCCGTCGAGCTGCGCCCGCCGCGCGGCATCGGCGATGGCGTCGTCGGAGGCGCCGAGACGGCCATAGGCGATGTTTTCGCGGATCGAGCCGCCGAACAGGAAGACATCCTGCTGGACGATGCCGATCTGGCCGCGCAGCGAGGCGAGCGTCATGTCCCTGATATCGATGCCGTCGATGCTGATCGCGCCGGCGCTGACCTCGTAGAAACGCGGCAGCAGCGAGCACATGGTGGTCTTGCCGGCGCCGGACGGGCCGACGAAGGCGATGGTTTCGCCGGCGTGGATGGTGAGATCGATACCCCTGAGCACCGGCTTGCCGTCGCCATAGCCGAAGCTGACACCGCGATATTCGATGTCGCCCTTGAGGCCGCCCACAGTCACGGCACCTGGCCGGTCGGCAATGTCGGGTTCGGTGTCGAGCAGCTCGGTGTAGCGCCGGAAGCCGGCAATACCCTTGGGATAGGTCTCGATCACCGAGTTGATCTTCTCTATCGGCCGTACGAAGACGCCGACCAAAAGCAGGAAGCCGACGAAGCCGCCATTGCTGAGGCCTCCCGTGATGACGAGATAGCTGCCGGCGATCATGACCACGAGCTGGATCAACCTGATGCCCATATAGTTCAGGGAATTGCTGGCCGACATGATGCGGTAGGCGTCGAGCTTGGTCTGGCGGTAGCGCTGGTTGTCATGCGCGAACAGCGTGCGCTCATGCTCCTCATTGGCAAAGGCCTGGACGACGCGCATGCCGCCGACATTCTCCTCGATGCGGACGTTGAAATCGCCAACACGCCGGTAGAGCGCCTGCCAGTTGCGCTCCATGCGGTCGCCGTAGCGCATCGTCACCCAGGCGATCAGAGGCACGATCACCGCCGTGATCAGCGCCAGATGCATGTTGACCGTGAACATCAGCACGAAGGCGCCGGCGAAGGTCATGATGGCGATGAACAGGTCCTCGGGGCCGTGATGGGCGATCTCGCCGATCTCCTCGAGGTCCTTGGTGACACGGCCGACGAGATGGCCGGTCTTGTGATTGTCGTAGAAGCGGAACGACAGCTTCTGCAAATGGTCGAAACTCTTGCGCCGCATCTCGGTCTCGATGTTGATGCCGAGCATGTGACCCCAATAGGTGACGACCGCCATCAGCACGGTGTTGAGCAGGTAGATCACCAGCAGCCCGGCAGACGCGATGATGATCAAGGTCCAGTCCTGCTGCGGCAGCAGCTGGTCGACGAAGGTGCGGACCGCCATGGGAAAGCCGAGTTCAAGCAGGCCGGCCAGCACCGCGCAGGAGAAGTCGAGGGCGAACAGCCCCTTCCAGGGCGCGTAGTAGGAAAGGAAACGTCTGATCATCGAGGTGAACCGCAAGCTGTCTTGGCGGGCGCGGTGAGCGCGCCGGCCGTCATCGGTGGGCGCTGCTTACAATCGGCAGCGCAAGGGCGGCAATATGCCAGGACGGACTTCATTGCCTGCCTTTCCACATCAGCGCCATGAAATAGGGGCCGCCGACGAAGGCGGCGATGAGGCCGGCCGGCACTTGCCAGGGAAAGATCAGCGTCCGCCCTGCCCAGTCGGCGGCAACGAGAATCAGCCCGCCTGTCATGGCCGAGGCCAGAAGCTGCGGCACGGCGCGGCGGAAGCCGAGCATGCGTGCGAGGTGCGGCGCCATCAGGCCGACGAAGCTCAGCGGGCCGATGACCAATGTCGCGGTTGCGGTGGCCAATGCGGTGAGCGCAAGCAATGTGGCGCGAACACGTCCCAGTCGCAGGCCAAGGCCACGCGCGGCGGTTTCGCCGAGCGGCAGTATATCGAGCCAGCGCGCGGTCAGCGGCGCCAGCGCGAGGACGGTGACCGCGACCGTTGCGGCGGTGAAGGCATCCGTTGGCGTTGCGCGATAGGTCGATCCCGACAGCCAGGCGAGCAGGAAGTCCATGCGCGGATCGCCGCTGGCCAGAAGCAGCGCGGCGAAGGCGGACGCGACCGTCGCCACGGCGACGCCGGCAAGCAGCAGCCGCTCGGGCGACAGGGCATTGCGCCGCCCGACCAGCACGACGATCGCCAGCGCCAGCAAGGCGCCCGCGAAGGCCGCGCCGAGCATTGTTGAGCGGTCGAAGCTGTCGCTGAGCAGCAGCAGCGCCAGCACGCCGAAAGAGGCGCCGCCGGAAATGCCCAGGACCTCGGGTGCGGCCATCGGGTTGCCGGTCATGCGCTGCATCAGCGTGCCGGCGACGGCGAGCAGGACGCCCGCCGACAGGGCGACGACGACGCGAGGCGCGCGCAGGGCAAGCAGCTCGGTCAAATCCGCGGATGCGATCCAGTGCCAACCGCCTGCGCCACGGCCAAAGCCGATGGCGAGGACAACCGCGAGGATGAGCGCCAGCAGACCCGCGATCAACGGCAGGCCGTTTGTCGGCAGGCGTATCGACGACACCATGTCGGCCTGCCTTTCGGGGGTGGTTCGCATTCGCGGCAACAGGAACAGCAGCAGCGGCGCGCCGAGCAAAGCGGTCGCGGTGCCGGCGGGGATTTCGCCGGTGAACGGCAAATGCTGCACCAGACGGTCGGTGAGCCAGAGCAGGGCACCGCCGACCAGCGGCGACCAGACCAGGCGGCGGCCAAGCGTGCGCGCTCCGGCCAGCCGCGCCAGCGCCGGGGCGGCGAGCGCCACGAAACCGATGACGCCGACCTCGGCGACGACCAGCGCGCTGAGCGAGACGGCGACTGTCATGCCGGCAAGGCGGATGACGGCCGGCCGGGTGCCGAGCGATGCCGCGCCGTCGTCGCTGAGGTCGAGCAGGCGTAGCGGTCGCCAGAGCAGGAGCGCGGCGCAGATGCCGGCCAGCAGCCATGGCGCCAGAACAAGGACCGCCACGTCGCCATTCTGCACCAGCGAGCCGCTCTGCCAGATGAACAGCTCCTCGGTGTATTCGCGGTTGAGCGCCATCAGCAGCGCGCCGGCCGAGCCGAAAGTGAGGCTGACGACGAGGCCGGCGATGATGATCGACACTGGCGAGAAGCTGCGCCCGCGCGCCAGTGCGAAAACGGCTGATGTGGCGAGCGCGCCGCCAGCCAGCGCCACGCCTTCGCGGCCGCCTTCCAGCAGCCATGGTGCGTAGAGGGTGGCGGCCGCCAAAGCGAGGCTCGCTCCGGCATTGGTGCCGATCGTGGTCGGCTCGGCCAGCGGGTTGCGCAGCACATGCTGCATGATGACACCGGCGAGACCAAGTGCCGCGCCGGCCAGCATGCTGACGGCGACACGCGGGAGGAAGGCATAGCGATACAGCAACTGCGCTGGATCGGATGTGTCGGGAGCGGTGAGCGGCTGCCACCACAGGTGCGTCGGGAAAAGGTTGATGAGATCGAAGATGGTCAGCATCAGTGCCAGGCCCGCGGGCACGGCCACCAGCAGGATGAGCGCGCCGATGCCGTCGCGCTGTCGCGGCAGGGACATTGCCTGAGCGATCATGCCGCTGCCACGAATTCGGCGAAACGCGCGGCAGCAGTGAGACCGCCGAACGGCCAGACTGGCGGAATGGTCCGCACCTGGCCGTTCCGGACGCAGGGCAGATTGGCCCAGAGTGAGCTGCGGGCGATCCTGATCCTGACGTGCGGCGGGATCGGATCGACCGAGATCAGTTGCGCCTCGCCGACGGCGACCAGTTCCTCGATGCCGACCGTCGAAAAACCCCATTCATTGGTGGCGCCGGTCCAGGCGTTGACGAGGCCGAGCCGGTCGAGGACATCCTGCAGCAGGCTGCCGGCGCCGTAGACGCGGACATGGCGATCGTCGAACATGCTGACGACGCAGACCGGTTTTTGCACCGCCCGCTCCAGCCTGGCACGCGCTTGGGCGATCGAGGCTTCGGTGCGCCCGACAAGGTTTTCTGCTTCCGTCCTGCGGCCAAGCATGTCGCCAAGCTGCAGCGTCACCTGTTGCGCCTGCGCGTAAGGTGGAGCCTTGCCGCTGTAGAACGGCACGCTGAAGGTCGGCGCCAATCTGGTGAAGCTGTTCTCGTCCAAGCCATAGCCATAGGCGCCGACGATCAGGTCGGGCCGCAATTCCCGAAGCAGTTCGAGATTGGGCTCGCTGCGCGATCCCAGGTCGATGGTGGCCTGCGGCAGCGCCGGGCCCTGCACCCAGTCGCCATAACCCCTGGTGTCGCCGACGGCGAGCGGCGACAGGCCGAGCGAGACCACCAGTTCGGCCGATGTCCATTCCAGGCAGACGACGCGGGCAGGTGCCGCGCGTGCCATGCCGCCCGGCAAAGCGAGGCCGGTCGCGGCGAGGCCGGCAAGATACTGGCGCCGTGTCAGCGCCGCCATTTTGGGCCGGCCGGCCACCTTGCTTCTACCATGTGTATTTCACCGAACCGTTGATCCTGCGGCCCTCGCCGTAGAAGCAGCCGAAGCCCGAGGAGAAGCAGGAGGCGACGTAGCGTTTGTCGAACAGATTGCTGGCATTGAGGCTGAGCGTGGCGTTCTGCCAGGCGTAATGCACCGCCGCGTCGGCGAGCACGACCGATGGAACCTTGAAGCTGTTGGCGTCGTCGCCATAGGTCGAGCCGACATAGCGGACGCCGGCACCCAGGCCGAGACCTTCGAGCTTGCCGCTCATGAAGGTGTAATTGGCCCAGAGCGATGCGGAATGGGCCGGCACGCCGAAGGGCGTATTGCCTTCATTGCTGATCGAACTCCCATTATCATCAACAACAGAAGTCGCCTTGGTGATCCTGGTGTCGAGATAGGTGTAGGCCGCTCTCAGGTCGAAGCCGGAATCGAGGCTGGCAACGGCCTCGAGTTCGACGCCGCGCGAGCGGATCTTGCCGGTCTGGAACATGTCGTCGGGCCGGCCCTCATTGCCATAGCGCACGACATTCTGTCGGGTCAGGTCGAAAACCGATGCCGTAATGAAGGAATTCCACCCGGTCGGCTGGTATTTCAGCCCGATCTCGTACTGCCTGCCGGTCTCGGGCACGAACAGATTGCCGTCGCTGTCGGCGCCGGCCACGGGCTGGAACGATTCGGAGTAGCTGACATAGGGCGCAAGCCCGTTGTCGGCGAGATAGACGAGCCCCGCCCGGCTGGTGAAGGCGTTGTCCCTCTGCTCGGGAATGTAGCCGCCGGCCAGATTGTCGTAGACCTTGGCGTCCGACCAATCCTGGCGGCCGCCAAGGGTCAGCCGCCAGTTGCCGAGCTTTACCTGGTCCTGCGCATAGAGACCGACTTGCTGCTGGGTGGTGTCGGTATCGGTGTAGGGCGTCAGATCGGTGATCGGGTACCCGTAAACCGGATCGAAGACGTTGAAACCGTCCTCGACGGTCCCTTCCGAGGCATAGTCGCGGTAAGTATAGCGTTTGTAGTCGAGGCCGACGAGCAGCGTGTGGGCAAGCGGCCCGGTGTCGAAATCGGCTTGTGCCTGGTTGTCGATGGTGACGCCGCTGAGTTTGGTGCCGCCGGCATCTGCATAACGGTAGTAGTCGCCGCTTGAAGGTTCCAGGCCGTTCGAGTCCGTCAGTCCGCCGCCGAAGACGCCCTCCTCGGTATGGGTGAGATGGACGTAGCGGGCATGCTGGCGGACCTGCCAGGTCTCGTTGAAACGATGATCGAATTCGTAGCCGATCGACGCCTGGTCGTTGTTGTAGCCGTCGAAGCCGGGCTCACCGACGAACATGCCGTTGGGCAAGAACTTGCCATCCTTGCCCGGCGTGATCGTGCCGTATGCCGGCAGATATTGCATCGCCCATCCGGAGCGGTCGCGCTGGTAGTTGGCGAGGATGGTCAGGCTGGTGTCGGCATCGGGCTGCCAGGTGATCGCCGGCGCGATGAAGATGCGGTCGTCCTTGACGAAATCGGTCTGCGTGTCGCCCATGTGAGCGGCACCGGTGAGACGAAACAGCAGCGACTTGTCGGCGTTCACCGCGCCGCTGAAATCGAACTTGCCTTCATACCGGTTGAAGCTGCCACCACCGAATTCGACCTCGCGCAGGTTTTCCTCGGTCGGACGCTTGCTGACATAGTTGATGATGCCGCCGGGGCTTGCCTGGCCATAAAGCACCGATGCCGGTCCGCGCAGCACCTCGTAGCGTTCCGCGCCATAGGAATCGAGTGCGGTGAACAGGGTGAAATTGCTCTCCTTGAGCTGCAGCCCGTCCCTGTAGAAGACGCCGCTGGCGTTCGAAATGCCGCGCAACTGCAGGCCGAGGCCGCGATTGTCGGTGCCGTAGAGATTGCCGGTGGCGCCGGGTGTGTAGCGCAACGCGCTGTTCAGGCTGTCGACGGCCTGCGCTTCCATCTGATCCCTGGTGATGACCGATATCGATTGCGGCGTCTCGATCAGCGGCGTGTCGGTCTTGGTGCCGGTGGAGCCCTTTGTGGCAACGTAGCCCTTGACCGGCCCGAAAGCGCTTTCGACACGTTCCTGGACTTTGATCGGGTCTAGGGTGGTGGTGACCGTCTCCTGGGCCAGTGCATGGCCGCAGCCAAGCAGGGCCGGCAGCGACACCGTTGCGATCAGCAGGCGCTTGCGCGCTATCCGGTTCCGCCAAATCGGTCCATGTCCCGAAATCATCTGGTGCGCCCCCTGTTTCCAAATTTTCGTGCCGATATTGCCGGTCGCGACGATTTGTTGATCGTTGCAGTCATCTTCAATGTTGACTAGTAAGGTCATGTTTCATAGTCAACCGGGCACGACCCGTCGAAATGCCGGAATCTGGAAATGCGGGCGGCCGCACTGGAGAAAAGCCATGAGCATGGCTGGAATTGATGCCCAGACTGCCTTCCATATCGACGCGGTGCGCTTTGCCGTCGGCGAGCGGACGCTGCTCGGTCCGGTCTCGCTCGAACTGGAGCGCTCGCGTGTCTATGGGCTGATCGGCCACAATGGTTCGGGCAAGTCGACGCTTATCAAGCTCATGGCGCGCCAGCAGCCGGCGAGTTCAGGCGCCATCACTTTCGCCAGACGTCCGTTGCCGCAATGGGGTGCCCGCGAATTTGCCCGCGCGCTTGCCTATCTGCCGCAGACGACGCCCGCGGCGACCGGCCTGACCGTGCGCGAACTGGCGACGCTCGGGCGCTATCCCTGGCATGGCGCGCTTGGCCGTTTCCGCGCCGAAGACAGGCAGCATGTCGAGGAGGCGCTGGCCCTGACCGATATGGAGGGTTTTGCCGACCGGCTGGTGGACGAATTGTCGGGCGGCGAGCGCCAACGCGCCTGGCTCGCCATGCTGGTGGCGCAGAACGCCGGCGTCATGCTGCTCGACGAGCCGATTTCGGCACTCGACATCGCCCATCAGGTCGAGGTGCTCGGGCTGGTCAAGGAGCTCAGCCGCAAACGCGACCTATGTGTCGTCGTCGTGCTGCACGATCCCAACATGGCGGCGCGCTACTGCGACGAACTGATCGCGCTCAAGGACGGCAAGCTGCTGACGCGCGGCACGCCAGGCGAAATCATGCGCAGCGATGTGCTGAAAGGCATTTTCGGTGTGGAGATGGGCGTGTTCGCGCACCCCGTCACCGGCCAGCCTGTCGGCTATGTGCAGTGACAATGCGGCGGCGGGAAATAGAAGGCGGCAGGCCGCTGTGAGAACAAGGAAGAAGCTGTTGTCGAGAACTGGTTTGTTGGCGGCGTTGGTCGCATCCGTCATCCTGTCGGCCGGCAGTGCGATGGCCCAGGAGCAACCCGCCGGTGCCGCGCCGGCGGTCGAATCCCCCACCCCGGCTGCTCCCGCGGCCCCAGCCCCGATTGCACCCGCACCCGACGCACCGGCAGTCGCTCCGCCGGCCACGATGGCGCCTTCGCAGCCAGGCACCCAGCCGAACACGGCCGCGCCGTCCGAGGCTGGACCTTCGACGGCGATGGAGTTGACCTTGCCGCATGACCTGTCGCCATGGGGCATGTTCATGGCGGCCGATATCGTCGTCAAGGCGGTGATGATCGGGCTGGCCTTTGCCTCCCTCGTCACCTGGACGATATGGTTGGCCAAGTCGCTGGAGCTTCTCAGTGGCAAGCTGCGCATCCGTCGCGCCGTGCGGGCGATCGGCGAGGCCGCCACGCTGAAGCAGGCCAGCCGTACCCTTGACCGCAGCGGCGGGCCCGGCGCGCTGCTGGTGCGGGCGGCCGAGGAGGAGACCGCACTCTCGGCCGGCGCGCTCGATCATGTCTCGGGCGACGGCCTCAAGGAACGGGTCACGTCGCGCCTGTCGCGCATCGAGGCGGCGGCGGCGCGGCGCATGTCGCGCGGCACCGGCGTGCTGGCGACGATCGGCTCGACCGCGCCCTTCGTCGGCCTGTTCGGCACTGTCTGGGGCATCATGAACGCCTTCATCGGCATCTCGCAGGCGCAGACCACCAATCTCGCTGTGGTCGCGCCGGGCATCGCCGAAGCGCTGCTGGCCACCGCGATGGGCCTGGTCGCGGCCATACCGGCCGTCGTCATCTACAACGTCTTTGCACGCTCGATAGCCGGCTATCGGCAGATCCTCGCCGATGCCTCGGCCGGGGTCGAACGACTGGTCAGCCGCGACCTGGACTTCCGCACCGTGGCGCCGGCAACGCCACTGGCGGCGGAGTAGCGCCATGGGAAGCAGAATCCGACAGACCATGGAGGACGATCTCGAGGAAAGCCACGAGATCAACGTCACCCCGTTCATCGATGTCATCCTGGTGCTGTTGATCATCTTCATGGTCGCGGCGCCGCTGGCCACGGTGGATGTCAATGTCGACCTGCCTGGTTCGACGGCAACGCCCGCGCCGAGGCCCGAGACACCGCTGTTCCTGACGCTGAAGGACGATCTGACGCTGGCGATCGGCAATGACAGCGTGCCGCGCCCGGCTTTCGCCACGACGCTGGACGCCAAGACCAAGGGCGACAAGCAGACGCGCATCTTCCTGCGCGCCGACAAGGCGGTCGCCTATGGCGACCTGATGGAGGCGATGAACCTATTGCGCGGTGCCGGCTATCTGAAGATCGCGCTGGTCGGCCTGGAGACGGCTCCCGCGTCCAATGCCCCGGCGCCCGCAGCCACTGGTGCGGCGGCGCCATGACGCAGGCGGTCGCCGTGCCCTCGGTCCAGCTGTCGCGCTTCGGTTGGCGCGACCTTGGCTTGTGGGCCGGTGCTGCCGCGCTGGTCCTTGGAGCCCATGTCGCGGTCGCCTATGCAGTGCAGAACCTCACAATGGTCACCGAAGCGGATGGCGGTCCACCCCCCGCGCAGATGATCGAGATGGCACCGATGGTGGTGATGCCGGCCGTGGAAGAACAGGTCGCCGCGCTGGATGCGGTGACGCCAGATCAGACCGAACCGACACCGACGACCAAACCGACACCTGAAGAACCGGTCGAAAAGGCGGAGCCGGTTGTCGAGCCGCCGGAAGCGGTCGCGCCCGACGAGGCCGAACCCACCCCGACCGAACCTGCCCAGGCCGAAACGGCTGAACAGGTCGATCAGCCGCCGCCGGATGAGGTCATCCCCGATGTGGTCGAGGCTGTCACGCCAGACGTCGTCATTCCCTTGCCGCAGCCGAAACCGGTCGAAATTGTCAAAGACAAGAAACCGGTCGAGGCCAAGGCGAAGAAGCCTGTCGAGAAGCCCAAGCCGCGGCTTAAGAAGGAGAAGGCGGCTCCGCCGAAGACGGCAACCGTCGCCAGCGCCGACGCACGGCCCGCGGCCAAGACCGCCGCGCCGAAGGCGGCGGAATCGACGTCTCGCTCCGGCGACTCCAGCAAATGGGACTCCCGTCTGGGCGCCTGGATCAAGCGGCACACACGCTATCCCAGCTCTGCCAAGGCCCGACGCGTGGAGGGCAGGCCATATGTCGCATTCACGGTCGACTCGTCCGGCCGGGTCCTGTCTGCCAGGCTCTCTCGTTCCTCGGGGGATGCGGATCTGGACCGTGCGGCGCTCGCTGTGCTGCAAGGCGCCACGGTGCCGAAACCGCCACCGGAACTCGGCTCGCGTCTGAGCCGTACAGCGCCGTTCGTGTTCAGCCTGCGCAACTAGAGCAGTTCACCGTTTCACGGTAACGGCTAACTGCTCTAATTCTTTGGTTTGACGCAATTCCCAAGGGAAAACGCTCTGCGTTTTCCCGGGAAAACCGTTTCACACTTTTCCTGGAATTGCTCTAGGACCGAATTTGTTCGGGCCGGCCTGTCAATAGGCCAGTGACAGGCTCAGGGCCTCGACCTGTTCGAGATAGAAACGGCATTTCGTGCGCAAGGGCCCGAGGCCCGGGTCATCGGCGCCGTTGATCTCGATGGTCTGCATCATGAAGTCGAAATGGGCGTGGAAAGCGTCCACTGTACCCCAGAGACTGTCGGCCTGGCAGCTGTCGGCAATCGCCATCGAGACGAGTTGGCGGGCCTCGACCCGCGCGGCGTCAGGCGATGGCGGCCGCCTGGCGATCAAGACGTCGAGCCGGCTGAAAACGCTTTCCCTGGCATCGACGCTTCTGATGTTGGCTATCATGTTCATGTGCAGGTCCCCTGGGCATTCCAGACGCGCAATAGGTTCCGGTCTGAAATTGAAAAACTGGTGATCAGAGCATTTTCAGCGGCGCCAATGAACGCGTCGCGTTTGGCATCAAGCTTGAGCGACCGGATGCCGGTCCTGCGGGCAGGATGCAATCAGGGCCGGGATTGCGGTTGCATCGGAGGGGTGGCCCCTGATGATGTTGGCGACCTCGGCGTCGGCCTGCTCGAACCAGTAGACCATGTCGGCGCGGCGCAGGTCCGTCGCGGCCTTCTTCAGCAACGGCAGCAGGCTTTGCAACGCGCACAGCGTCTCCCAGCGGTTTGGCCGGGAGGTCGAGCCGGCCACCGCGCATGCGGCTGACGATTGCATGTCGCTACGCTCTCCGTGGCTGGGCGGCCCGAGTGTCCTTTGCCTGCGCCTTGGGGTGCAGCGGGTTGCCGCTGAGCTGCGCATGCCTGGCCGGCCGTGCGCCGCGAAGAACGTCGAAGGCCTCTGCATAGGCCATGCCCAGCAGATAGGAGATCATCGGAAAACGGCTTGCTTCGGCCATCTGCACGAGCTCATTGGTCATCGACGAAATATATTGAAGGCTATCGATTTCCGACTGGCGTAAGGATTGATTTGGCACGTGCTGCTCCTGTCTCTGGTTATACCCTAGGGAACGCGTTATTGGCTGTGAGGCACATAGTTGGTCGGCTAATTGATGGACTGGCCCGCCGTGGACGGATCTCTTTCCGGCGTCGAGAGGGTCAAGGCATAGATCGGTGCGTCGGTGAAACTGTCGAGACCAAGCAGCCGCTTGATGGCGGAATGGCTGAGTGCGGCTGTCGGACATGCCGACAGGCCATGGTTGGTCGCCGCCAGCATGATGTTCTGGCCGATATGGCCGGCCTCGATCAGCACGACACGATAGGCGTTGGCGTCCTCATATTTCCACATCGTGCGATCGAGCTTGGCGCAAAGCAGGACAAGGCACGGCATGGCGTCGGCCCACTCCTGTCCGCCGACCAGTTCGGAGATTTTCGGCAGATGGTTTGCGGAAATCCTGCCAAGGTCGTGATCCGCGGCGGAATAGTGATAGACACCGGGTTCGAGGCCATCGACGCCGAGCGCGACCACATAGGCCTCATAGGGATTTCGCGCGCCGCCTGAAGGGGTCATGCCGAGCGGCAGGGTGCCAACGCAATTGGCGGTCTCGCCGATGATGCCGAGCCCTGCGAACAGGCAATCGGAAAGCTGTTTGGCCGTGATGGTGGGCTGAGCCGCCGTGCGGTTGGTGCGGCGCCGCGCCATCAAGCTGAGAAGTTCATTGTCTTCCAGTGCATTCGGCAGCTGGATGGCGCCTGCGGAATTCTTGAGCATGAGGTTCGGCTGCGGCGTATGGCCGGCGCGTTCTATCTGCAGCTCTTCCGCTTGCTCGATGGTCATGTATTCGCTGTCCTGGACGCAGAAATGCATCAGCGCCGTCGGAAGCCCCCAACTCCATTGTCCTGAAAACTGTTCCTCCTGCTCGGCGAGAGGCGATCCGGCTGTGACCAGCGCGGAGAAATCGAGCAACTGGGGAACGACAGCCTTCAACTCGGACTTCGACCATCCATGGGCGCGGGCAATGTCCGCCGTCGATGCCCATTTGTCCCACGAAGCGAGCAGGCCGACCATCTCAGGACTGCATTCAAACACGCTTCTGGTCAGGAAGTTGCATGCCGTGACCTTGTTCGGTCCGGGGTAGAAAACAAGCGTTTTCGAAGAGCGCATTTTCATGAAGCTGGTTGCCATCTGCGGAGCCGAGGCGCCGACAAGCAAGACGCTCGTCGGCGCAGAACGGCTTCAGCGCTTGTTGTAGTGCATGCCCTGCGAAAAGAAGACGGTCTGCGTGCCGGCGGCAATCGTCAGCTTCGGAGCATTGGTCACTTTCTTGGCCATTTTCATCCCTTTCCTGACCCCAATTTGGGATCCGTTGAAAGACCCCCGGAACGGGATCCGCGTGAAGAAAGGTAAGGTCGGAAGAGTTAATGGTTTGTTAAAATTATAGTAAAACCACGAGCCTAAGGCGGACCCGTGGATTATCTTTCCTGGCATTAAAGTGTAAAATATCGATTTTATTCAGATACAGAGTAGACAATCGTTGGCATACGCTTAATCGGCGTACGCTTATTCTTATTTGGCGTAAGACACGGCGATCCGAGGGGTTAGCCCAACCCGTCCCGGGTGAGGCTGACAACCAGTTGATCGACGCCCGGATCGTCGAGATTGATGACATGCGCCATGCTGATGGCATCCCTTGGGTGGATGTTGGCAATGTCGCGCCGCATGATGACGGACACGAATGCCGGGCCGGCCTCCGTCAGAAGCATGGCCTTGCCCATCAGCACCGGTTCGGAGATGGGAGCCCATTGCACGGAGATCAGCGAGGGCTCTCCGGTCTGGCGGCGATTGATGCCGCTGAAATAGATCCAGTTCAGCCGCGAGATCGCCACGCCATAGTGATTGCCGCGCGCTCGTGCCCAGGTCGATCCCCGGCGCTCCGACCATCCGGTGACCCTTCGGAAGGTGACCAGTTCGGCTTCGCGCCTCACGAAGGTCACCGAGCGCATCAGGAGGTCGAGGCGGCCCGGGATCGAGAAATAGGTGAAATAGGTGCCGCCTGCGATCGAAGGACTGGGAGGGCGGATCATCTGGATGAACAGGCTCTCGGAAACCGGCGGCAGGCCACGCATCGCCGGCTCGGGTGCGCCGGGATCCTGGTACAGTTCGGCTTCGTCGATCCGAAAGTAATCGCATATCAGCTTGGCGGTAGCTTTGTTGGGAACGGTCTGCCCTTGCAGATAGCGTTCGAACTGCGTGCGATTGATGCGCAGCTCACGGCATACCGCACTTACGGAGGCATGGTCCTTGCACAGCCGTCTAAGGTTTGCAGCGAGATTGTCGCGAATTGACACGTCTTTGCTTCCGCAGGCGGATTTTTCATTTCGACTCGAAATCGATATAGCGTCTCCGGTCGCCCCCGCCGAAACGCCCTGGTCACAACGCACAGAAAAAACTGATTTGGTAACGTCAATTTAGTGGGGTGGTTTCCAAAAAAAACGGAAACAATCAGCGAGCTCTTCCGCCATAAGTCCAATTGACAAAAGTTTTGCCGGATATCGCGAAATAGGCGATGTAGCGCGGCCTTTTAAGGTGCGCTGGCACAGCAAATGCCAACCGCGGGGGCAAGCCGGGACGAGCGTCGCGGACTGCATGTGGCGCAGAGATGGGCATCTGGCGCGCAGCGTGGAGAATTATTCCGCTGGTGGAGCTGAGGAGGATCGAACTCCTGACCTCGTCATTGCGAACGACGCGCTCTCCCAGCTGAGCTACAGCCCCGTCCAGCGGATGGGCGCATTTATCGGGCGCCGCGGTTTCCTGTCAAGGCGGAGGTTTGCCGAAATCCAGTGCCGTCAAGCGTCGATCTGGCGCCGGCGGAAAGCGGCCCTTGCCGGTTTTGTGTATTCGCGCCTTCGTTGGGGTGTCGGCGACATGCCCTACAGTCCGACCGGGCCGGTATTGGCGCTCCACAGAAAGGCGGCCCTTGCCGGTTTCGCGTGCAATGGCTACATGTCGGCAACAATTGGAGACCGGCATGCTCGCCCTCATTCAAACAATCGTCATGGCGCTTGACCTCTACTGGTGGATCATCATCGCCTCGGCGATCTTTTCCTGGCTCTACGCCTTCAACGTCGTCAATTCGAAGAACCAGTTCGTCGGCAGCATCGGCAACATGCTCTACCGGCTGACCGAGCCGGCGTTGCGGCCTATCCGCCGCTTCATGCCGGACCTTGGCGGCATCGACATCTCGCCGATCATCCTGCTTCTGATCCTGTTCTTCCTACGGCAGTTTCTGCTCACCACGGTGGCGCCTCTGATCCTGTGAGCAGGATGACCTTATGAGCACGCCGTTTCGCCTGCGCGAAAACGGCGCCGAGCTGTTTGTCCGGCTGACGCCAAAGGCTGCGCTGGACAGGCTCGAAGGCTTCGAGGCCACGGCGGACGGGCGAAGCCATCTGAAAGCGCGCGTCCGCGCCGTGCCGGAAAACGGCGCCGCCAATCATGCGCTCGAAAAGCTGCTGGCCAAGGCTCTGGGCGTGCCCGGGTCCGCTGTCTCGGTTGTCGCCGGCGGCACCGCGCGGCTGAAGACCGTGCGCATTGAAGGCGATCCGGCGAAATTGGCGAAAAGCATCGAGGCGCTCGGCCATCAATCCTGATGTCCTTGGCCGTAGGGGTTCAATCGCCCAATGGCAAACGCGGATCGTCGACTTTCAACGTGTTAACGCTCTGCTTGATGCGGCGCAGATTCTCCAAAACCCTTGGTCCGCGCGTCTCGGCGACCGAGGTGACGATCATGTCGACGATCGACAGCAGCGCATAGCGAGACGATGTCGGCTTGTAGATATTGCCATCCTCGAGCGACTGGAAATGGATGACCGTGTCGGCGACCTTGGCGAGTGCGGAGTCCGGCGGGGTGATGGCGATCGTGGTGGCGCCATATTGCTGGGCGACCTGCACCGCATCGATGACCGATCTGGCATAGCCGGAGACGGAGAAGGCGATCAGCGTGGTGTCGGGGGTGGCAACGGCGGCGTACATGCGTTGCAACTGTCCGTCGATCTGCGCCAGCACCGACACGCCAAGCCTGAACAGCCGGTTCTGCATTTCGGTCGCCATCATGGACGAAATGCCACCGGAGCCGATGCACAGCACATTACCGGAAACAGCGATGCGTGCGGCGACGGCGACCAGCGTCGTCATGTCGAGGTTTTCGCTGGCGCGCTGGATGGCCGATATCGCCGCTTCGGTGATGGCGGAAGCGATGCGCTGTTCGCGGGCATCGCGGCTCAACGGCTCCGGCGACAGATACTGGCCGCCGATGGCGATGGCTTGCGCCAGATAGAATTTGAAGTCGCGCAGGCCCTCGCAGCCGAGGTTGCGGCAGAACCGCGTCACCGTAGGCTCGCTGACACCGACGCGCAAGGCAATTTCCGAAATCGCCGCTTTGGAAACGAAATCGAGGTCTGCCAGCACGAAGCCGGCCAGCTTGCGATCCGACTTCGTTCCGTCCTGCGACATCAGCTGCAGCCGCGTGATGATGTCGGCCGGCGTCTTCATGCTGCTATTCTCATAGAGGCAGGCCCGTTGCCTTGTCGAACAGATGGATGTTGCCGGGGTCGACCGAGACCGGCAGCAGGTCTCCCGGCCTGACCGGCACCCTGTCGCGGAACACGGCGCGTACCGTATCAGCACCGATAGCGCCATAGACATGTGTTTCGGAGCCGGTGGGCTCGACGACATCCACCCTGATCGCCATCGCGTCGACAGCCTCGCCGACGATAAAATGCTCGGGCCGGATGCCAGCCTCCACCGCGCTGTCCGCCGGCACCTGTTTGCCGGCAAGCGCAAGCCGCCCGCCACCGGCCGATTCGAACCAGGTTTTCTCAAGCGCCGTCTTGAGCGAACCGGACACAAAGCTCATCGACGGCGAGCCGAGGAAGGAGGCGACGAACTTGTTGGCAGGCCTGTCATAGAGTTCCAGCGGCGCCCCGACCTGCTGGATTCTGCCGCGGTCCATCACGACGATGCGGTCGGCCATCGTCATGGCCTCGATCTGGTCGTGGGTGACGTAGACGATCGTCGATTTCAGCCGCTGGTGCAGCGCCTTGATCTCGACACGCATCTGCACGCGCAATTGCGCGTCGAGGTTGGACAGCGGCTCGTCGAACAGGAACACCGACGGCTCGCGCACGATGGCGCGGCCCATGGCGACGCGCTGGCGCTGGCCGCCCGACAGCTGGCGGGGATAGCGGTCGAGATAGGAGAAGAGATTGAGGACGCCGGACGCTTTCTTGACCTTCTCATCGATCACCGTGCGCGTCTCGCCGCGGATCTTCGGGCCAAAGCCGATATTGTCAGCTGCCTTCAGATGCGGAAACAGCGCATAGGACTGGAACACCATGGCGATGTTGCGCTGCTGTGGCGGCAGCGCGTTGGCGCGCACGCCGCCAATCAACAGGTCGCCGGAGGTGATCGTCTCCAGGCCGGCCAGCATGCGCAGCAAGGTCGACTTGCCGCAGCCGGACGGGCCGACGAGGACGACGAACTCGCCGCTCTTGATATCGAGGCTGATGTTCTCGAGGATCTTGTGCTGGCCGAAGGATTTCGACAGATCGCGAAACTCGACATCGGTCATTGTCACGCTCCCAGGATGTCGTCGATGAAGGGCAGGCAGCCGGCGGTCAGTCCCGCGTCCACGGGCATCACCACGCCTGTTATTCCCGATGCGCGATTGGACGCAAGGAAGGCGACGGCTTCCGCCACTTCCGCGGCGTTGACGATGCGGCCGAGCGGATAGAGCCGCTGCAATTTGCCGAGGATTTCGGGATCCTTGGCAAGGCGGTGGTCCCAGGCGGCGGTGCGGATCGATCCGGGGCAGACGACATTGGCGCGCAGGCCGCTGCGGCCGAGCTCGACGGCGATCGCCTTTGCATAGGCGTTGATGCCGGCCTTGGCGGCGGCATAGGCCGGATTGCCGAAATGCGCGATGGCGTTGACCGAGGAGATGAAGACGACGCTGCCCGAGCCGCGGCCAGCCATCGCCTTGACCAGCGGGTCGGCGAAATTCATCACGCCAGTCAGGTTGAGATCGAGTTCCTGCTCTATTCTGTCGGGATCGAGCGCCGAAATCGTCTCGGCACGCGTCCAGCCGGCATTGTTGATGAGAATGTCGGGCACACCATCCCGGTCGAGGATCGCGCCGATCGCCGTCGCTATCGATGCCTTGTCGAGAAGATCGAAGACATGGCGGGAGGCAAGGTGCGGACTGTTCAGCGCCTCGCTTGACTGATCGCAACCGACGACCCTGGCGCCTCTTTGCGCCATCAGCGCCACGATGGCCGTGCCGAGACCGCCGCCGGCCCCCGTCACCACGACGGTCTTGCCCTCGAACTCGGCCCTGCCCTCGAACTCGGATTGCGAAACCACCGTGCGTCATCCTCCGGGAGTTCTGACAAATCGCATAAGGCCTAGGCCTGTAAATGTAATTAAGCAACACAATAATCCGCTTGCAAGCCTTCAAATCATCGATAATGTAGGAAAGTCACATAAATCTTCTGCTCCGGCACGGAGAGGCGCGCAGGCGCAACACCAATGGGAGAGATCAAATGAGCCTTGAAAAATGGACTGTCGGCCTGATGGCCGGAATGAGCATGCTGGCAATTGCGGCGCAGGCGGATGCGGGCGAGGTGCGCGTCACCGTGGCCGAGTACAGCGCCAAGACTGCTCCCTATTTCGCCGACGTCAAGAAGGAATTCGAGGCGGCGAACCCCGGCATATCAGTCAAGTTCGAAGTGGTGCCGTGGGATGTGCTGCTGCAGAAGCTGACCACCGACATCACCGCCGGCACCAATGCCGATCTGTCGATCATCGGCACGCGCTGGCTGATCGACTTTGTCCAGCAGGATGTCGCCGAGCCGCTCGACGGCTACATCAAGCCCGACTTCAAGGACCGCTTCATCGACACCTTCCTGTCGCCCTCGATCATGGACGGCAAGACCTACGGCTTGCCGATCGCGGCCTCGGCGCGCGCCATGTACTACAACAAGGAGCTGTTCGAGAAAGCCGGCATCGCCAAGCCACCGGCAACCTGGACCGAGCTGCAGGAAGATGCGCGCAAGATCAAGGCGCTGGGGTCGGGCACGTTCGGCTTCGGCCTGCAGGGCAAGGAGATCGAGACCGACGTCTATTACTATTATGCGATGTGGTCGCAGGGCACCGAGATCCTCAACAAGGACGGCACTTCGGGCCTGAGCACGCCAGGTGCGCTTGAGGCCGCCAAGCTCTACAAGTCGATGATCGACGAAGGCCTGACCGAACCCGGCGTCACCTCCAACAACCGCGAAGACGTGCAGAACCTGTTCAAGCAGGGCAAGGTCGGCATGATGATCACCGCACCCTTCCTGTCCAACCAGATCAAGGAAGAGGCGCCGAACCTGAAATACGGCGTGGCAGCCATCCCCGCCGGCCCGACCGGCGCGCGCGGCACCTATGGCGTGACCGATTCCATCATCATGTTCAAGAACTCCAAGAACAAGGACGAAGCCTGGAAGCTGCTCGATTTCCTGTTCACCACGGAACAGCGCGCCAAGTTCACGCAAGGCGAAGGGTTCCTGCCGGTGAACAAGGAAGAGGCCAAGATGGACTACTACGTCAACAATGCCGATCTGGCAGCGTTCACCGCGCTCCTGCCCGACGCCCGCTTCGCGCCGGTCATTCCGGGCTGGGAAGAAGTCGCCCAGATCACATCGGACGCCATGCAGAAGATCTATCTCGGCGGCGACCCTGAGGCGGGCTTGAAGGACGCGGCCGCCAAGGCCAACACCGTGCTGAAGAAATAGGGCGTATCTCCCTGCGCCCGTGGCGCGCCCCAGACTCAGGCGGGGCGCGCCACACCTAGGTTCCCGGCCCGGTGCGGCGGATCCGAAATTCGCATAGCAGAACCTTCTGATCCAGCGCGCCGAGGTTGCAGGCCAGCAGATGCAAAATCGTTTCTTGCCCTATCTCCTGACCTTGCCCAGCCTGTTTCTGGCGGCGGTGGTCATCTTCTGGCCGGTCTGGGACCTGATCCAGATCTCGACGCATGAGGTCAGCCGCTTCGGCCAGCTTCGCGACTTCAACGACTTCGCCAATTTCGCGGCACTCGCTGCCGATCCCGATTTCACGGCCGCGCTCTGGCGCACCGGCCAATGGACGGTGATGGTGGTCGGCGGTGCGCTTCTCTTGTCGATCCCGGTGGCGATGATCCTCAACACCGATTTCTATGGCCGCGGCATCGCCCGCGTCATCATCATGCTGCCCTGGGCGGTGTCGCTGACCATGACCGCGGTGGTCTGGCGCTGGGCGCTGAGCGGCGAAAGCGGCATGCTCAATTCGGCGCTGATAGGCCTCGGGCTCATCGATCACAACATCCAGTGGCTGGCGAGCGCCGAGACCGCTTTCCCGATGCAAGTGCTGATCGGCATCCTGGTGACGGTGCCGTTCACGACGACGATCTTTCTCGGCGGGCTGTCGTCGATCCCGGACGATCTCTACGAGGCGGCGGCGCTCGAAGGGGCGACGCCGCTGCAGCAGTTCCGCGAAATCACCTTTCCGCTCCTGAAACCGTTCATCAACATCGCCATCGTGCTCAACACCATCTACGTCTTCAATTCCTTCCCGATCATCTGGGTGATGACGCAGGGCGGCCCGGCCAACTCGACCGATATCCTGGTCACCCATCTCTACAAGCTGGCCTTCCGCATCGGCAAGCTGGGCGAAGCATCGGCGGTGTCGCTGGTGATGTTTGCCATATTGCTGGTCTTCACCATGATCTATGTGCGGCTGGCGATGCGGGAGCAACGCACATGACGAGCAAGCTGAAGCGCTCCATCATCGCCTGGCTGCTGCTGGCGCCGCTGATCGTGGTGACGCTCTTTCCCTTCGCCGTGATGTTCCTGACCGCGGTCAAGCCGAGACAGGAAGTGCTGTCGCCGACCTGGTGGCCGAGCGAATTCCGTTGGTCGAATTTTTCCGACATGTGGGTGGCGACGGGCTTCGGTCAGGCGTTGCTCAATTCGCTCTACGTGTCTGTCATCGCCACCGTCGGCGCCATCCTGATCTCGGTTCCGGCGGCCTATGCGATGTCGCGCTTCCGCTTTGCCGGCTACGGCGTCTTGCGCCAGTTCCTGCTGATTTCGCAGATGATCTCGCCGATCGTGCTGGTGCTCGGCCTGTTCCGGCTGATGGCTGCCTGGGGCCTGGTCGAGAGCACGACGGCGCTCGGCTTCATCTACATGGCCTTCAACGTCGCCTTCACGGTGTGGATGCTGCAGAGCTATTTCGACACCATTCCACGCGATCTCGAGGAAGCCGCCTGGATGGAGGGTGCCGGCCGCTGGCTGACCTTGCGCAAAGTGTTCCTGCCGCTGTGCCTGCCGGCGATCGCGGTGACCGCGATCTTCACCTTCATCAACGCCTGGAACGAATTCGTCGTCGCGCTCACCATGCTGCGCAGCCAGGAAAGCTACACGCTGCCGATCCAGGTGTTTTCGCTCGTCGCCGGCCGCTACACCATCGAATGGCACCACGTCATGGCCGCGACGCTGCTGGCGACCTTGCCGGTGGCCATCCTGTTCATCTGGCTGCAGCGCTACCTCGTTCGCGGGCTGGCGCTCGGGGCGGTCAAATAGCGCCTATTCACGGACGGAGCTTTCATGCGCATTTTCACCGCCTCGCTGGCGACGGAAACCAACACCTTCTCGCCGGTGCCGACCGACAGGGCCTCGTTCGAGATGGCCTTCTATGCCGGGCCCGGCAAACATCCGGACACGCCGACGCTGTGCTCCTCGCCGATGGTGGCGCTGCGCCGGCGGGCAGCGGCCGAAGGCCTCGATGTCATCGAGGGCACCGCAACCTGGGCGGAGCCGGGCGGCCTGGTGCAGCGGCAGACCTATGAGGCTCTGCGCGACGAGATCCTTGGCCAGCTCGAGGCCGCGCTGCCGGTAGATGCTGTCATCCTCGGCCTGCATGGCGCCATGGTGGCGCAAGGCTATGACGACTGCGAAGGCGACCTGCTCGAACGGGTTCGCGCAATGGTCGGGCCGGAGGTGGTGATCGCCGTGGAACTCGATCCGCACAGCCATCTGACACCGAAGCGCGTGGCGGCCTCCGACATCCTCGCCTACTTCCTCGAATTCCCGCACACCGATTTTTATGAGCGCGGCGAACACGTCGTCGAGCTTGGGCTTGCGGCGGCGAGGGGTGAGATCAAGCCGGTCATCTCGACCTTCGATTGCCGCATGATCCAGGTGCTGCCGACCAGCCGCGAGCCGATGCGCTCCTTCGTCGACCGCATCAAGGCGCTGCACGGCAAGGACGGCGTGCTGTCGGTCTCCGTCATCCATGGCTTCATGGCGGCGGACGTGGCCGAGATGGGCACGCGCATACTGGTCGTCACCGACGATGACAAGGCCAAGGGCGACGCGCTGGCGGAACGGCTCGGGCGGGAACTCTACGCGCTGCGGGAAAAGACGGCGATGACGATGCTGAGCGCCACCGACGGCATCGACCGGGCCTTGGCCGTGCGCGGCAAGAATCCGGGCAAGCCGGTGGTCATCGCCGATATCTGGGACAATCCCGGCGGCGGCGTTCCCGGCGACGGCACCTTCGTGCTGCGCCAGATGCTGGCGCGTGGCCTGGACAGGTTCGCCGTGGCGACGATCTGGGACCCGATCGCGGTCACCTTCTGCCTGGCGGCGGGCGAAGGCGCGGTCATCGATCTGCGCTTCGGCGGCAAGGCCGGGCCGCAGGCAGGCGAGCCGATCGATGCGCGCGTGCGCGTGCTGAAGGCGGTTGCGGAGGGCTGGCAGAGTTTCGGGCCAAGTCGGGTGACGCTGGGGCCGACGGCGCTGGTCCGCCTCGAAGGCACCGAGGTCGACATCATTCTCAACACCAACCGCACACAGACCTTCGAGCCGGATATCTTTTCCAACATCGGCGTCGATCCGATGGCCAAGGACATGCTGCTGATCAAGTCGACCAACCATTTCTACGCCGGCTTCGAGCCGATCGCCGCCGAGATCATCTATGTCTCGGCGCCGAGTTCGTATCCCAGCAATCCGGCGGTGACCGATTACAAGAAGCTGACAAGGCCGGTGTGGCCAAGGGTTGCGGATCCTTGGAAGGATGCAGGCAATCTCCCCCCTTGAGGGGGAGATGTCGCTGAAGGCGACAGAGGGGGTCGCCTGACGTAATGCGCCAACCTTCTTCTGCCGCAGCAGGCCGAGCCCGGTCGAACCGACCCCCTCTGGCCGCTACGCGGCCATCTCCCCCTCGAGGGGGGAGATTATCCGGTGCTACACCAATCCCCGCTTCACCATCATCGCTTCGGGCGACGGCATCTTGCCGCGAAATGCGGTGTAGAGTTCTTCCGGATCCTTCGAACCGCCGGCGGCGTAGATGTTCTTGCGCAGCCGTTCGGCGAGCGCCGGGTTGAAGGGGTCGCCGGTCTCCTCGAAGGCGGCGAAAGCGTCCGCATCGAGCACTTCCGACCACATGTAGGAATAATAGCCGGCCGAATAGCCGTCGCCGGAGAAGACGTGGCCGAAATGCGGGGTGCGGTGACGCATGGCTATGGTGTCCGGCATGTGCAGCGCTGCAAGCGTTTCGGTTTCGAAACGAAGTGGTACTTCAGGCGCATCCGGCCGTGCGTGATAAGCCATGTCCATCAGCGCGGATGCGGTGAACTCTACTGTTGCAAAGCCAGCGCCAAAAGTCCGCGCGGCCAGCATCTTGTCGAGCAGCGCCTTGGGCATCGGCTTGCCGGTCTTGACGTGCAGCGCGTGTCTTTCCAGCACCGCCGGCACGGTCAGCCAGTGCTCGTAGAGCTGCGAGGGCAATTCGACGAAATCGCGGCTGACCGAGGTGCCCGAAACCGAGGGCCAGGTGACGTCGGTCAGCATGCCGTGCAGCGCGTGGCCGAACTCGTGGAACAGCGTCTTCGCCTCGTCGACCGACAGCAGCGCGGGCTCGCCGGCCGGCGGCTTGGCGAAGTTCATGATGTTGTAGATCACCGGGCTCGCACCGTGGCCGAGCCTGTAGCCGGACTGCAGCGCGCTCATCCAGGCGCCGGAGCGCTTCGAGGGCCGGGCGAAATAATCGGCGAGGAACAGGCCGCGCTCGCTGCCGTCGGCATTTTTCACCACGAAGACGCGGGCGTCGGGGTGCCAGGCAGCGATGCCCTTTTTCTCTTCGAAGGTGATGCCGAACAACCGTGTCGCCACATCGAAGCAGGCATCGATGATCCGGTCGAGCTGCAGATAGGGTTTCAGCTCCGCCTCGTCGAAGGCGAATTTTTCCGCACGCAGTTTCTCCTGGTAGAAGCGCCAGTCCCAGGCGGCGAATTTTTCGTTGCTGCCGGCCTCCGTCGCCAGCCGTTGCAATTCGATCTGGTCGCTTGCTGCCTTCTCCAGCGCCTTTTCCCACACCGGATCGAGCAGCGCGTGCACGGCCTTCGGCGTCTTGGCCATGGTGTCATCGAGCTTCAGCGCGGCGAAGGAGGCGTAGCCGAGCAGCTTTGCCTTCTCGGCGCGCAGGCGCAGCATGTCGCGCACCACGTTCGTGTTGTCGGTGGCGCCGCCATTCTGGCCGCGCATGGTGAAAGCGCGGAAGGCGATCTCGCGCAGATCGCGGCGCTCGGAGAAGGTCGAGAACGGCTCGTAGATCGAGCGCGACAGGGTGACGGCGTAGCGGCCCTTCTGGCCGCGTATCTCGGCGGCTTCGGCCATCGAGCTTTTCACGAAGTCCGGCAGGCCGGCAAGGTCGGCCTCATCGAGGAACAGTGCCCAGTCGCTCTCGTCGGCCAGCACATTCTGGCCGAAGCTGGTACCGAGCGAGGACAATTCCTCGCTGATCTTGGCCAGCCGCTTCTTGCCGTCGGCATCGAGTTTGGCGCCGGAGCGGACAAAACCCTTCCAGGTCTTTTCCAGGACCCGCAGGGTCTCTGCGTCGAGCTTCAGGCTCTCGCGGCGCTGGTAGAGAGCGTCGATGCGGGCAAACAGCCGCTCATTCATCGAAATCGCCGAGAAATGCCTGGACATTTTCGGCGAGATGTCGCGCTCCAGCGCTTGGATCGTCTCGTTGGTGTAGGCGCCGGCGCGGCACCAGAAGATCGACGAGACGCGATCGAGCGCTTCGCCGCCGAGTTCCAGCGCGGCAAGCGTGTTCTCGATGGTCGGCGCATCCTTGTTGCCGGCGATCGCCTCGATCTCGGCCTCGTGCGCCTTCAGCGCCGCGTCGAAGACCGGGGAAAAGTCGCCGTCGCCAATGCGCGTGAAATCGGGCAGGCCGAGCGGCCCTTGCCACGCGGTCAGCGGATGGGCGGCGAGGTCGACGGCTTTCGTGGAAGGCATGGACAGTCTTTCGATCGTTGACGGGGAGAGGTTTGGTCGTCCCCGATGTAGGGCGAGGCCTCGCAAGGCGCAACGGCTCGGCCCTCAGGATGGCGTCAGAAGCCGTCGCACGTCTCGGCGATTGCCGCTTGCGAACTGGCGGTGATGCGGTCGTCGGTCACCGCGAAAGTCTCATGCATGAGCTTGTCATTGTTGGGAAAGTCGTAGCAGGCGACCACGGTGGTGACCCCGCCTTCGCTCTTTTCGATCCGATGCCGGATCGCTGCGCCCGCAACCGCACCTTTCCATTCGTCCATCGAGGCGATGAATTCCTGCTTGCTTTGCACGATGCCGAGGTCGTCCAGCTTGATGCGGACATCATCGGTGAGCAGGTCGGACAGTTCGGTGCGGTCGGCGACCAGCAGCGCCGAATACCAGCGGCTGATGAGGGCACGATCATCGGCGCGGGCGGCAATAATCGCTATCAGCAGCGCGGCCGCCGTCAAAGCGGCCGACCTGATGTTTACCACCTTGCGCGCCGCTGTGTTCATCCCAGCTCCGGCCGTTCGAAATCGCCGGTTTCCTTGTTCATCGTCCAGAGTTCGCCGGTCGAGATATCGAACCAGGCCCCATGCAGCGACAGTCGCCCCTTGCCCTCGAGAATCGAGACGCAGGGAAAGGTTCTGAGATTGGCGATGGAATAGCGGATCGAGATGCGCTCCAGCGCGGTCTGGCGCTCCGACGCGGTCATGAAGGTGCTGGAGGAGACGGTTTCGGCCGCCGGCGCGATCAGGCTCATCCACTTGCCGATGAAGTCGCCCGGCGAAAGCGGCGCGGAATTGGTGTCGAGCGCTGCACGGATGCCGCCACAGCGGCCATGGCCCATGACGACGATGTTCTTGACCTTGAGGCTCTGCACGGCGAATTCAAGCGCCGCCGAGGTCGAATGGAACTCGCCATCGGGAGCATAGGGCGGCACCAGATTGCCGACATTGCGCAGCACGAAGAGTTCGCCGGGCCCGGCGTCGAAGATCGCCTCGGGCGCCGAACGCGAATCGCAGCACGCGACGATCATCGTCTCCGGCGCCTGGCCTTCCCGAGCGAGATCGCGATAGCGCCCGCTCTCTGTGAGATAGCGGCCATTCATGAAATTGCGGTAGCCGGCGAGAAGATGTTCAGGGAGATGGGACATGGGCGGCGTCTGGAGCCTTTCCGGGTTGGATGCGGCAGCTCGTTGCGGTCTAGAGAGGCTCTAGCGGCAAAAGCCGGTCGCGAGCAATGCAGAATTATGAGGGCTGGCTAGAAATGCCATGCATCGAGCGCAACCTTGGTCAACAGCGTTACGCCCAGATGGCGACAGGAATGCCAAAGCTGTCGCGGCCCGGCGGGTCGGGCAGCGGCCGTGCCTCACCGCTGGCGATGCGACCGGCGATCAGCGTCATCGCGGCCGCGTCGAGGAAATCGTCGGCGGCGGCGCCGCGCGGTGGCGGCTGGTCGAGAAAGGCCGTGTCATAGCCATGCCGGCAAAGCAGAGCCTTGCGTTCCGCCATGCCGGCCGGATTGATGCTGCCCTTGATCTTCTTCGGCAGTCGCATGGCCTGATCGCCGTTCAGGCGGCAGAAAGCGACTTCCGGATGCGATTCAAACACACGGCCGCGCAGATCGGGTCGCGCGATCAGCAGGGCGTCGATCTCGCGGATCTTGGCAAAAATGCCGAAGGCCTGGATCGAGACGCCGCGCGGCGGGTCGGATGTGGTCAGGGCCACCTCGCTTGCCCGGATGTGCGCGGCATACCAGGCTTCGATGGTGGTGAAATCATTGGTCTCCGCATAGAGCGCGGCGCGGGAGGGGATCGAGAAGACGCTGGATTGGCGTGCCCCGAGCAGTGGCCGCACCAGCGCTTCGGGGCCGCGCCCGCCCTTGCCCGACAAGTCGGGCAGGCCGATCGGCATGTCGACAGCGATGACAGCGTTTTCGGGAAGGGATGCGAGCAAGGCGGTGAAGGTTGCGAAGACACCGACCGACGGTGCCATGCCAGAAGCGCGCCGGACGGCGATCCAGCCGGCCTTGCAGCCGTCGACGCCGACAAGCACGGTCTCAGTCGACGTCACGCCCGGCGGCCCCGCCCCGGATGCGTGAGGTGGCGAAGCTGGACCATCGCCATCGGATGCGACAGGCTCTGCGCATCGGTTTCGAGCTGCAGTTCGTCGCCGCCGCGCTTGGCGGTGCGCGCCAGGATCTCGTAGACCGCCGCCGTCGTCGATTGCAGCGCCTTGACCGGCGGCTGGCCGGACAGGATACGTGCCAGATAGACGGCCGCCGTCAGATCGCCCAGGCCATTCGGCGGCTTGTCGATCAGGCGATGTTCGGCGAGCAGCGCCTGGCTGCTATCGAGCAGCAGATTGCCGGTGCCGCCCGTCATCATCGACGGCGCAGAGGTGACCAGCATGGTCGATGGTCCGGCGTGGAGCGCTGCCGCGATCGCCGATTTCAGGTCGGGCAACGCGGCGCCGGCCATCCATTCCAGTTCGTAGCGGTTGGGGGTGGCTATGTCGGCGATCGGCATCAGCCGGTCGCGCATGGCGATGGCTGTCGGCTCGGGCACGTAGAGGCCGCCCGAATCACCCATCACCGGATCGCAGATATAGACGGCGCCGGGTGTCCTTGCCTTCACCGCGGCGACCAGCGAGGCGACGGCCTCGGCCTGGCCGGCCTCGCCGAGATAGCCGGACAACACAGCGCCGACTTCACCCAGCCATGGCGCCCGCTCGAGATCGGCCATCAGCGCCTTGAACTGGTCGAGCGGCGGTACGATCCGCGTTGCCCGTCCATGGCCGGGATGCCAGGGCAGGATGACGGTCGGCACCGCCCAGACCGGGAACCCCAGGGTCTCCAGCGCAAACACGGCGGCACGGTTGCCGACCGAGCCGCGCGCGACATGGCTGGAAATGACGATGACCGCACGCGGCGCGTCGGTTTGTTCGGCGCTCATTGTCGTTTGATTCCTAACTGCCCCGGATGACGTAAAGCACGAGCCAGACCATCAGGCCCAGCGCCAGCAGCAGGCCCAGCGTGCGGCCAAAGCGGGTGCCCCAGACTTCGATCGGATCGGCGCGATCGGCATCGGCCGCGGTGACGTGATCGCGCATGCCTTTCGCGGCCCGCCCCGCAAACGAGTCGCCCGCCGGATTCGTCTCGTGCGCGATGCGCTCGAGGATACGGCGCGATTCCTTCTCGCTGTCCTGGCGCTCCGCCATGATGATGTCCCGTTTTGCCGGACCTTATCGCGTTCGTACGGCCAATCACAGACCCTTGCAGCGGCATTGGGCATGCCAGGCGAGGGCTGCCGGCCCGGGCGGTTTTCTTGCGCGCTGATTGTGGTAATGCTTCGCGTGCAACTTCTACCGAGGGACCCCATCATGTTTGCCCAGCGCCTTGCCTCGCCGTCCATTTTCCGCACGCTGCCCGCCTTCCTGATGATGGCGATCGTGCTGCCGCTGCTTGCCGGCTGCGGCTACAACACCATCCCCACAGCGGAAGAAAACGCCAGGGCGGCGTGGAGCGAGGTGCTGAACCAGTATCAGCGCCGCGCCGACCTCATCCCCAACCTGGTCGAGACGGTGAAGGGTTATGCCTCGCACGAAAAGGATACGCTCGACGCGGTGGTCGAGGCACGCGCCAAGGCAACGCAGATCACGGTAACACCGGAAACGCTGAAGGATCCCGAAGCCCTCAAGAAGTTTCAGGATGCCCAGGCGGGGCTGACCAGCGCGCTGTCGCGGCTGATCGCGGTCTCGGAGGCCTATCCCGACCTCAAGGCCAATCAGAATTTCCTGGCGCTGCAAGCCCAGCTCGAAGGCACCGAGAACCGCATCGCGGTGTCGCGGCGCGACTACATCCAGGCGGTCAGGGACTACAATCTGACGCTGAGGACCTTCCCCTCGGTGCTGTGGGCGACCTTCTGGTTCCGCGGCAATGAGCCCTTTGCCAATTTCACTGTCGCCGAAGACAAGATGCAGCCGCCGAAGGTCGATTTCGGCACGAAGCAGGGCGGGTGAACGTCGACTGTCATCGGAATAAATCCCGCGAAATGACGGGCTGCTGGCGTGCAAACACCCCCCTCTGTCCTACCGGAACCGGCCCTTCGCTGCCGCTTCGGGCGTTCGTCGTTCGGAAAGCCAAGCAATTGGCTTCCCGTCCGCTACGCGGATCAGTCCTCACCCCCCTCAAGGGGGGAGATTGGCAGCTTCGGCGCTGACGCCGATCTTGCGACGTTGCAAATTGGCGAAAGCGGAGATGACGGCCAATCTCCCCATTTGAGGGGGAGATGCCCGGCAGGGCAGAGGGGGGCGCCCCGGAACGCAAGCCTAGGGTTCCTTTTCGCTCTTCTAAGCCTCTTCTTCCTTCCCTTCACCGCCCTCGCCGCCGATCTTCCGGCGCTGACCGGCCGTGTCGTCGACAATGCCGGCATCATCGATGCCGCGACCAAGGCGGCGCTGACGCGGAAGCTTGCCGGTTTCGAGACAAAAGGTTCAGACCAGATCGTCGTCGCGACGATCCCCAGCCTGGATGGCGAGGAGATCGAGCCCTACGCCAACCGGCTGTTCCGCTTCTGGAAACTCGGCCAGGCGGGCGAAAACAACGGCGTGCTGCTGCTGGTCGCCCCGAACGACCGCAAGATGCGCATCGAGGTCGGTTATGGGCTGGAAGGTACGCTGACCGACCTGCACACCAAGCTGATCATTGAAAACGACATGGTGCCGGCGTTCCGCGCCGGCGATTTCTCCGGCGGCATCAGCAAAGCCGTCGACGACATGGTCATGGTGCTGGAAGGCAATCCGGAGGAGCTGGAAGCGCGAGGCAAGCGCAATCCCGCCGATGACGGCACGTCCATCGATCCGATCGTTGCCGTGTTCCTGATCCTGTGGGCGACGATGTTTTTCGGCGGGTTGGCGATGGCGTTCCTGCCGCCGATGTTCGGCACGAAGCTGTCGCCGGGCGTGTACAGATGGCTGGGCATGACGTTTCGTTACGGCCGTGGGCCGAGCGGCTACTCGGGCAGCCGTGGCTGGACAACGGGTTCGTCTTCGGGCGGCTGGTCGTCGGGGAGCTCCGGTGGTGGCTGGTCTTCGGGATCAAGCGGCGGTGGCGGGTTTTCCGGTGGCGGCGGCTCATCGGGTGGTGGCGGTTCTTCAGGAAGCTGGTGAGACATATCATGGCAACACGACCAATCAGCCCGCAGGATCATGAGCGCATCGCAACCGCGATCCGCGCCGCCGAGGAGAAAACCGACGGCGAGATCTACTGCGTCGTGGCGCATGCCAGCGACGGCTATTTCTTCCCGGCCGCCTTCATGGCGACCGTGTACATGCTGATCGTCAGCCTGGCGGTCGGCTACGGTCTGGAGGCCTGGTGGCTGTCGATCCGGCTGCCGCATTTCGTCCTCGCTCAGCTCCTGGCGCTTGCCTGCGTGCTGGCCTTGTTGTGGGCGCTGCCCGGCCTGCGCATCCATCTGGTGCCGAGGCGGCTGCGCTACCAGGCGGCGCACGCCAACGCGATCAAGCAGTTCCTTGCCCGCAACGTCCACCGCACCACGGCGCGCACCGGCGTGCTGGTCTTCGTCTCGATCGCTGAACGCTACGCCGAAGTGGTTGCCGATTCGGGCATCGACGCCAAGGTCGGCCAGCATGTCTGGGACGGTGTCGTGCGCGACCTTACCGCGCATGCCGGCGACGACCGGCTTGCCGACGGCTTCGTCAAGGCGATCGAGCAGGTGGGTGCGGTGCTGGCCGAGCATTTCCCGGTCACAGTGGGCGACAGCAACGAACTTGACGACCATCTCGTCGAAATCTGAAAGCCCGCCTGCAAACGCTACTCAGCCGGACGCCTGACGTGGTTTTCTGCGCTTCCGGCCTTCGCCGGCCGAAGCACTCACACATGAGCGGCCTTGGCAGGCCGACTTCGGCCGGCGTTCACGTACAAAAGTGCGCTCCGCTCCGGTTCTCGAAAGCCACGCCATCCGCCTCGGCTGAGCGCGTTTTCAAGCAGGCTTTGCCCAATGTCATCAGTGTCATGGTCGCCTGTGAGAAAGCAGCCGGCGGGCCGCCGGGACTCTTGCAATCGGGCGATGCGGGTTTATGGTTAACAAATCATGAATACGCTGACGATCGACATCCGGAAAGCCGACCCGCGCGATGCCAGTGCCATCGCCGAGGTGCATCTGGAGGCCTGGCGCGGCGCCTATTCCGGCATCATTCCGCACCGCACCCTGACATCGATGATCAACCGTCGAGGTGCCGACTGGTGGGCAAATGCGATTCGCCGCGCCGCCACTGTTCTGGTGGTCGAGATCGGCGGAAAGATCGCCGGCTATGCGACGATCGGCAAGAACCGCGCCCGTGAACTCAGGCAGCAAGGCGAAATCTACGAATTGTACCTGCGGCCGGAATATCAGGGCATCGGGCTCGGCAGCCGCCTGTTTTCGGCAGCCAAGGCGCGGTTGGCCGATCACGGGCTGAAAGGCATGGTCGTGTGGGCGCTGGAAGACAACCAGAACGCACTCGCCTTCTATGCCGGCGCCGGCGGCCGCGATGTTGCGGAAGGCGTCGAGATCTTCGAGCAGAAGGCGCTCAAGAAGGTCGCTTTCGTCTGGGAATGACAGCCCGGCCCTTCGGCCATTGCGTCTCCCGATTTCAGCCAGCACCATTCGCCGCATTGCACCATGACGCGCCGCCCGCTATCGATCGTCCATCGAGAGAGGGATTTAAGCCATGCGCATTGAAGCCATAGCCAGCGGAAAGAACCCGCCTGAGGACGTCAACGTCATCATCGAGGTGCCGATCGGCGGCGAGCCGATCAAGTATGAGATGGACAAGGAAGCCGGCACGCTGTTCGTCGACCGCTTCCTGCACACCTCGATGCGCTACCCCGGCAATTACGGCTTCGTGCCGCACACGCTGTCGGGCGACGGCGATCCGATCGACGTGCTGGTCTGCAACACGCGCGCCCTGGTGCCGGGCTGCGTCATCAACGTCAGGCCGATCGGCGTGCTGATCATGGAAGACAATGCCGGCCAGGATGAGAAGATCATTGCCGTGCCGTCGCCGAAACTGACGCTGCGCTACGAGAACGTCACCGAATACACCCAGCTTCCCGACATCACGCGCCAGCAGGTGCAGCACTTCTTCGAGCACTACAAGGATCTCGAGCCCGGCAAATGGGTCAAGATCGAAGGCTGGCATGATTCCAAATATGCCAAGAAGATGATCGTCGACGCGATCGAGCGGGCCAAGGCGAGCAAGTAGCCCAACTTCGTCATACCAGGGCGGAGCAGCCGCAAAGCGGCGTCGCGGAGACCCTGGTATGCATGCCGTGACGCCAGGCGACGTGCGCGGCGGAACGGAATTCTGCGCCGTTGCGGTGTTGTTGGTGTCGCGGCATGGATCCTCGGGTCTGCGCCGCGTCGCTGCGCTCCTTGCTCCGCCCGTGGATGACGAAGCGGGTGGTCAGTTATCCACCCGGCCGAAAGCCGGCACGTTGCCGATGACAGTGCGCCTGTCCTTGCCGCAGGCGAAGGTGCGTGCCTTGTCGTCGGCAAGCTTGCGCGCCTGGTCGTTGGCGGTGGGATTGCCGGTGGCCAGCACCAGGCCGACGGTGCAGCCGTCGCGGGCGTCCATCTGGCCGATCTTGGCGACGAGCAGCACTTCGGTCGGCTTTTTCTCGTCCTCGGGATTGCTGATCGAGCGGCGATGGATGGCTGCATAGGGCACAGCCTTGTCGCGGGTGGTTTCGATGCGCCATTCGATCTTGGCTCCAGACGAATTGAAACCGGAAAAGCTCTCCCAGACCGTCGTCATGTCGCCGCCGGGGGGAAAGCCGTAGAACAGCGATTCACGGGCATCGTCATAGGCGATCAGCACGGGATAGCCGCGATAGCCCGAACAGGCGAGTTCGGCCCAGTCGCCATCGCCTTCTTCTGCCTGCGCGTAGGTCACGCAGTCCGTTTTCGAATCCAGATCGGTGTAGGCGCTGGAAATATCGTCGGCTTGCGCAGCCCGACCGAGACCGACCAGAACAAGCGGGATCAGAATGGCACGCATGGCGGTCAATCTCCGTTGCAAGCTGCCGCAGCGTAGCGCCAAACGTTATTTCTTCAAGCTCGCTTCAATCAGCAGGTCGGCGTTGCGGGCGACCGCTTGCGCCGGGCCGCCGAGCCCGAACAGCTGGCCACTGATATAGGCGCCTTCGATCAGCAGCAGCAGGCCGTCGCCGAGCGTGTCAGGGTCTTGCGCGCCCATCGCAACCGCCATGGCGCGCAGGCGGCGGCGCAATTCCTGCTTGTTGGCCTCGCTGACCACACGGGCCGGATGGCTGTGGTCGGGATATTCGACCGCCGCGTTGGTCATGCCGCAGCCGCGATAGTCCGCCACTTGCGTGCGCTTGCCGATGCGGGTCAGGAAAGCCTTGATCTGTGCGCGCGGGTCACCGGGATGAGCAGCTACCGCCTCGTCGAAACGCTCCCAATATTCAAGATCGTACTGCCTGAGATAGGAGGCGGCCAGTTCATCCTTGGACGGAAAGCTGCGATAGAGGCTGGGTTTGGTGACGCCGGCACGTTTGACGATCTCGTCGACGCCGATCGCCCTGATGCCACGCCGGTAGAACAGGTCATACGCCACATCGAGTATCTTCTTGGCTGCTTTCGGCGGCGCCGACGCATGATCGTCGCTGATGGTCAGATCAATATTTTTGTCGGTTGGCATCGTGTGACTCGATTGACAATGTTACCGATCGGTACGTATACATACTCCACCTGCAACGTACCGGTCAGTAACATGATAGCTCAATCCCGCCCCTTTGGCCAGCGCTACGCTTTCGTCGTGGTCGGCGTGATCTTCCTTAGCCTGCTGGTTGCGGCTGGCCTGCGCTCCGCACCCTCTGTCATGATGCTGCCGCTGGAGAACAGTTTCGGCTGGCGGCGCGACATCATCTCGCTGGCCGCCGGTGTCGGCATCCTGCTTTACGGCCTCACAGGGCCATTTGCCGCGGCCCTGATGGAGCGCATCGGGCTGCGCCGCACGCTGCTGGCCTCGCTGGTGGTGATGTCAGGCTCGACCGCGCTCAGCCTGCTGATGACCAAGCCTTGGCATCTGTTCATCACCTGGGGCGTGTTCTCGGGCATTGGTTCCGGTGCTGTCGCCAGCGTGCTCGGCGCGACCATCGTCAACCGGTGGTTCAAGACCAATCGCGGGCTTGTCATGGGATTGATGTCGGCCTCCAGCGCCTCGGGCATGCTGGTGTTCCTGCCGCTGATCGCCGCGCTGGCGCAGTCGGGCGGCTGGCAGCCGGTTGTCATTGCGGTCGCGATCGCGACCGCTGCCCTGATACCGCTGGTCTGGCTGCTGGTGCCGGAGCGGCCGGCATCGATCGGCATGGTGCGCTACGGCGCCGAGGCTGACGACGTGCCGCCCACGCCGCCTGCGTCACAGGGCAATTTTCTGGCGCATACGTTCTCGACGCTGCGCCGTGCCGCCGGCACGCGGGTGTTCTGGTATCTGTTCGCCACCTTCTTCGTCTGCGGCTTCACCACCAACGGGCTGGTCGGCACGCATCTGATCGCGTTCTGCGGCGACATGGGCATCGGCGAAGTGCAGGCCGCCGGCCTGCTGTCGATGATGGGCATCTTCGACCTGATCGGCACGACGTTGTCGGGCTGGCTCACCGACCGCTTCGATCCGCGTAAGCTGCTCGGCGTCTATTATGGCATTCGTGGCCTGTCGCTGATCTATCTGCCGTATTCTGGCTTCTCGGCGACCAGCCTGATCATCTTCGCTGTGCTCTACGGCCTCGACTGGATCGCCACCGTGCCGCCGACGCTGCGGCTCGCCAACGAGGCGTTCGGCGATCGCAGCGGGCCGATCGTGTTCGGCTGGATCGTCGCCGGACACCAGATCGGTGCGGCCGCTGCCGCCGCCTTTGGCGGCACCATGCGCGAGTTGCAGGGCAATTACGAACTGGCGTTCCTGATCGCCGGCATGACGGCAATCGCCGCCGCCTGTATCTCGCTGCTGATCAACACCAGCAAGCCGGCGTTCGATCCGGAGCCGCAAGCGGCTTAGGCGCGACGCTAATCTCCCCCCTCGAGGGGGAGAAGGCCGC
>NZ_RZTE01000025.1:0-70573 GCF_003997415.1 Mesorhizobium sp. M7A.F.Ca.MR.245.00.0.0
TCTACGGCCGCGAGATGTTCGAAACCTGGTACAAGATGATCGCGCTTGTGCAGGGCCCGCTGGATGTCTCCGGCCTGATCACCCACCGCATCGGCATCGACGATTTTCAGGCCGGCTTCGATGCGATGCGCAGCGGCAGTTCCGGCAAGGTGGTGATGGACTGGTAGATGCCGCCTAGCGCAGGATTCTGTTTTTCATCAGCCATTTCACGGAGCGGGGCCATGCGTGGTTCGCACCCATGCGAAGATCGGTAAACCCCTCCGAAACATGTCTCCCGGTTTCGGCGTCAAGGATGCGAATGAACATAGTATGTTCCGTTCGGTTGACGCGCGTTACGACGCCAAGCAAGGCAAGCGACGCGCCGTGCTCCTTGGCAATCGGTCCTTCACAACCAGCGCAGTTGCGCAATCCGTGCGGCGCAGCAGCCTGTGTATCCCTCGCCGGCACATCAATTACTGTAAAGCGCCCAGACTGGGAGAGCATGTCCTTTGCAACTTGTGCCGATTCCGACAGATAGCGCCTGTCATATTCATCCGGGGGAATTATTCCCGCCCCGGCGCTCTTGTCCTCCAATTCGAAAGGGAACACTTCGATCGACATCGGCTTTGTCTGCTGGGCCTGCGCAAATGTGCAGGTGCCTACAAGTAGCGTCACCAGGACACTTAATGCGCGAATGCTCATCGTAGTCCTCCCGTCGGTGTAATGGGCATTATACGCGGCCTGACAACGCAAATCACGAACAAATCGAAGGCAATGCTATGCTTTGGCTGTGGTGGGAGCTCCCACGCAGTCTCGCTCGAACTCCGTCGTTCAGAGTGATTGGCTTGATCTTGGACTAACCCTTGCTCGGGACCAGACTGGTCTCCAATGCAGCCAGTCCGCTGGTGATCGCCGTGCGCTCTTCAGCGCTGAGCCTTGCCAGCAAATCCCGTTCGAACGCCTTGGCCAGCGGGACCATCTCGCGATAGGCGGCAAGTCCCGTTCCGGTCAGCGTCAGATGTTCGATACGGCGGTCTTTTTCGTCCGGTTTTCGCGTCAGCCAGCGACGCCGTTCGAGCTCGGCGACAGCGCGCGAAACCTTTGTCTTGTGCATGGCCGATTGCTCACCGATTGCAGACGCCGTCATCGTTCCATGCTGCCCCAGCCCCGAAAGGGTGCGCCATTCCGGCCGCGTCAGGCCGTGGCTATCCTTGTAGATCCGCGAAAATTCGCGGCTGACGGCATCGGCAAGCCGGTAGAGCCGGTAGGGCAGGAAATTTTCCAGATTGAGAATTTCAGGCGCGTCGGACGCTTCGCTCTTGATCGCCATTTTTCAAAGCCGCCATTGATGGTTACATTTTCAATGGTTACAAATGAAACCAGTTTGGTCAATTGAGATCCATTCCGGGGAGGAAGCAATGGCCTTTTTCTATATGCCGGGCTTCGGCAACGACTTCGAAACCGAGACGCTGCCCGGCTCGCTGCCGCAGGGACGGAATTCGCCGCAGCGGCCGGCCTACGGTCTTTACGCCGAACAGCTTTCCGGCTCTCCCTTCACCGCGCCGCGCGGCACCAATGAGCGCTCCTGGCTGTACCGCATCCGACCGAGCGTCAAGCACACTGGCCGCTTCAAGCCTGCGAGCTATCCCTTATGGAAGAGTGCGCCCAATGTCGGCGACCATGAGTTGGCGCTTGGCCAGTATCGCTGGAATCCGGTGCCGATGCCGAAGGAGCCGACCGATTTCATCGCCGGCATGCGCAGCATCACCACCGCTGGCGACGTGCTCGGGCAGACGGGCATGGCGGCACATGTCTATGTCGCCAACACCTCGATGGTCGACGACCATTTCTTCAACTCCGACGGTGAATTGCTGGTCGTGCCGCAGGTCGGCGCCTTGCGCTTCGTCACCGAGATGGGCGTCATTGAGCTGCGGCCCGGCGAGATCGCGGTGCTGCCACGCGGTCTGGTCTTCAAGGTCGAGCTGGTCGACAAGGAGGTGCGCGGCTACGTCTGCGAGAACTACGGCGCCAAGCTGACGCTGCCCGACCGTGGCCCGATCGGCGCCAATTGCCTGGCCAATCCGCGCGATTTCAAGACGCCTTGCGCCTGGTTCGAGGAGAAGGAAACGCCGTGCCGGCTGACGGTGAAATGGTGCGGCAATTTCCATGTCACCGAGATCGGCCATTCGCCGCTGGACGTCGTTGCCTGGCACGGCAATTACGCCCCCTACAAATATGATCTGGCTACCTTTTCGCCTGTCGGCGCGCTGCTGTTCGACCATCCCGACCCGTCGATCTTCACCGTGCTGGCCGCACCGAGCGGCGAGGAGGGCACGGCCAATATCGACTTCGTCATCTTCCCGCCACGCTGGCTGGTGGCCGAAGATACCTTCCGGCCGCCCTGGTACCACCGCAACATCATGAGCGAGTTCATGGGCCTGATCCATGGCCAGTACGACGCCAAGGAAGAAGGCTTTGTGCCCGGCGGCATCAGTCTGCACAATCTGATGCTGGCCCATGGGCCGGATGCGCCTGGCTTCGAAAAGGCCTCGCGCGCGGACCTGAAACCGGTCAAGCTCGACAACACCATGGCGTTCATGTTCGAGACCCGATTTCCGCAAATGCTGACCCGCTACGGCGCCGAACTCGAAACCCGGCAGGACAATTACATCGACTGCTGGGCGGATCTGAAGAAGCGTTTCAACGGCACGCCCGAGGGCGACTGGTCTTGAGCACCGAGCCAATGCCGGATCGGTTGGTGATTTTGGGCTCGAAGGGCGGCCCTGCGCTGCGGCCAGGCGGTCCGTGGCCAAGCTCTTCGCTGCTGCAGATCGGCGGCCGCAGCATCGTCGTCGACTGCGGACTTGGCGTCACGCGCGGTCTGGTCGATGCCGGCATCGGCCTGAAATCGCTCGATCTGATCTTCATCACGCATCTGCACTCCGACCATGTGCTGGAACTGGGGCCGCTGATCACACCGCCTGGACGGCGGGTCTGGCGACCCCGGTCCACGTGTTCGGTCCGCCCGGCACGGATCATTACTGGCAGCGCTTTTGCCAGGCGATGGAGTTCGATATCGAAATCCGCATCGTCGACGAGGGCCGGCCGGATATTCGAGGCCTGGTTTCGATCGTCGAATTCGGGGAAGGCCAGGTACTCGAGCAGGGCGGCTTGACGGTTTCGGCGCTGCGCGTCGAGCATCCGCCGGTGACCGACTGTTTTGCCCTGCGCTTCGAACACGGCGGAAAAAGCGTGGTGTTCTCCGCTGACACGGTCTTTTATCCGCCGCTTGCGGAGTTCGCCCGGAGTGCGGATATCCTCGTCCATGAAGCCATGCTGGAGGAAGGCATCGAGCGGCTGGTGGCCAGGACCGGCAATGGCGCGCGGCTGAAAGACCACCTGCTCGCCAGCCACAGCTTTGCCGAAGAGGCCGGCAGCATCGCCAGCGATGCCAGCGTCAAGAGACTGGTGCTCAATCATCTCATTCCGGCCGACGATCCCGGGATCGGCGAGGCCGATTGGACTGCCGCTGTCAGGAAAACATGGGCCGGCGACTTGACGATCGCCCGCGACGGTCTTGTTGTGGGCTTAAGCAGCGCCAAAGCTGCAGCAGGAGAGGAAACCGCATGAAGCTTGCCACATTGAAGGACGGGACGCGCGATGGAAAACTCGTCGTCGTCTCGCGCGACCTGACACGCTTCACCGACGCCTCGTTCCTGGTGCGCACGCTGCAGGCGGCGCTCGACGACTGGCGCCGCGTCGCCCCACATCTCGCGACAATAGCGGAATCGCTTGAGAACAATGCGATGCCGGCGGAGCGCTTCCACGAGCATGACGCCCACTCGCCGCTGCCGCGCGCCTATCAATGGGCCGACGGCTCGGCTTATGTGAATCATGTCGAACTGGTGCGCAAGGCGCGTGGCGCCGAGATGCCTGCGAGCTTCTGGACCGACCCGCTGATCTACCAGGGCGGCTCGGACACTTTCATTCCGCCACGCGATCCGATCCGCATGGCTGACGAAGCCTTCGGCATCGACATGGAAGGCGAAGTCGCCGTCATTGTCGACGACGTGCCGATGGGCGCCAGTGTCGATGAGGCGCGCGCGGCGATCCGGCTGGTCATGCTGGTCAATGACGTCACGCTGCGCGCGCTCACCGGACCGGAACTGGCCAAAGGTTTCGGTTTTTTCCAGTCAAAACCGTCCTCGGCGTTTTCGCCTGTCGCGGTGACGCCGGACGAACTGGGTGATGCCTGGGATGGCGGCAAGGTCAGCCTGCCGCTGCTCGCCGATCTCAATGGCAAGCCGTTCGGCCGGGCCAATGCCGGTATCGACATGACCTTCGATTTTCCGGCGCTGATCGTTCACGCAGCAAGGACACGGCCATTGGCGGCCGGCACGATCATCGGCTCGGGGACCGTCTCCAACAAGCTCGACGGCGGGCCGGGCAAGCCTGTTTCGGCCGGTGGCGCTGGCTATTCCTGCATCGCCGAACTGCGCATGATCGAGACCATTGTGTCAGGCGAACCCAAAACGCCGTTCCTGCGCTTCGGCGACACGGTGCGCATCGAGATGAAGAACAAGACTGGGCATTCGATCTTCGGCGCCATTGAGCAGAAGGTCGAGAAATACGAGAGGTAAGGGCATGACGGGGGACTATCTTCTGGCCGGTGTCTGGGCACTCGCCATACTGGCGGTCTTCATCCAGGCGATCCGGCTGAGCTACCGCATTGAGGCGCGATCGCCCGGCCTGACCAACCGCAGCGGCTTTCCGCGCAAGGCGATGATGTTCCACACCATCACCAACATGAACGTCGCGCGCGACGAGGAAACGCAAGCCATGCGGCGGCGCATGAACCGGCTTCTGCTGATCGTTCTTGCCGGATTCGCGATCATGGGGGCAGGCTTGCATCTGATGCGGGCAGGGGGATGATCTCGTGAACCTGCTCGACCATCTGCGCCGTATGGCCGGCAACAATCTGTGGTCGAACGACCGGCTCTACCGCGCGGTGCTGTCGCTCCAGCCAGGTGAGTTCGAGGCCGAACGCACCAGCTTCTTTCCATCGATCAAGGCGACGCTCAACCACATCCTTGCGGTCGATCTTCTCTATCTCGATTTTCTCGAAGAGGGTGGTCTCGGTGCTGCCGCCCATGACGACTTCGTGCCCCTCGACGAGCCGGGGGCGTTGTTTGCGGTGCAGGTCGCAGCCGACCGGCGGCTGATCGCCTTTTGCGATAGACTGTCGGCCGACGACCTCAATCGGCAGGTTATCACCGACCGGCGCGAGGACGGCATGATCCCCGAGCGCATCGGCGATATCCTCGCCCATGTCTTCCTGCACGACATCCATCACCGCGGCCAGGTGCACGCCATGCTTTCGGGGACGTCGGTCAAGCCGCCGCAACTGGATGAGTTTATGCTCTATTATGATGCGAAGCTGAGGGAGAGAGAGGTCGAGCGGTTGGGGCTCTAATTAATCGTCAAGCCGCTCGGCCCTTTCAGAGCAGCGGTGGCGCCGATAGGTCTTTCCTTGCCGGGGGGCGGCAAGAGACGCGCTACGACCCTGCCGCGCCGGGTGATTACGATCTCCTCGCCGGCATTTGCACGCCTGACGAGTTCCGACAGTTTGGCTCTGGCTTCCGTAAATAGAGACGTGCACGGCTCGACCTCGCTAGGCCCAACCTTAAGCCAAAGCCGGGCCGCAGCGAGAGTAACCTTACGCCGCTTTGCCGTCCACCTTGATCACCCCGCGCTTGATCTGATCCTGCTCGATCGATTCGAACAGCGCGCGGAAGTTGCCCTCGCCAAAACCTTCGTCGCCCTTGCGCTGGATGAACTCGAAAAAGATCGGGCCGATCACGGTCTTCGAAAAGATCTGCAGCAGGATCTTGGTCATGCCGCCGTCGACGACGCCTTCTCCATCGATCAGGATGCCGTGCTTCTTCATGCGCTCGATCGGTTCGTCATGGCCGTTCACGCGGTCGTACGACATGTCGTAGTAGGTCTCCGGCGGACCGGGCATGAATTTCAGCCCGTTCTCGGCCAGCCTGTCGGTGGCGGCATAGATCTCGTCGGTGCCGACAGCGATGTGCTGGATGCCCTCGCCATTGTATTTCTTCAGATATTCGGCGATCTGGCTGGTCTCGTCCTTGGACTCGTTGAGCGGAATGCGGATCTTGCCGCAGGGCGAGGTGATGGCGCGGCTCACCAGGCCGGTGATCTTGCCGTCGATGTCGAAGAAATGGATCTGCTTGAAGCCGAACAGATTGCGATAGAAATCCCACCACTTGTCCATCTGGCCGCGATAGACATTGTGGGTCAGGTGATCGAGGTAATAGAAGCCGACGCCTTGCGGCCGCGGGTCGCGCTCGCCCAGCCACTCGAACTCGGCATCATAGGCCGAACCCTTCTTGCCATAGGTCTCGATGAAATAGAGCAGCGAGCCGCCAATGCCGACGATTGCCGGCACGTCGAGCGCCTTGTCGGCGCCTTCGTAAGGCGTGGCGCCCTTGGCAACCGCATGGTCGAAGGCGTGCTTGGCATCGACCACCCGCCAGGCCATAGACGCAGCACAGGGGCCGTGCTTGTCGGCGAACTTCAGCGCATGCGAGCCGGGCTCGGCATTGACGACATAGTTGATGTCGCCTTGGCGCCAGATGGTGATGTCTTTCGTGCGGTGCCTGGCCACGGCGAGATAGCCCATGCGGGTGAACAGTTCGGCCAGCTTTTCCGGCTCCGCATGCGCGAATTCGACAAACTCGAAGCCGTCGGTGCCGGCCGGGTTGTCCTTGCGGATCCTGGCGGGCGGGGCGTCGTGCGGGAAGGGACCCATGATATTCCTCCGAAAACTGGCCTGGCCTCAAAGCCCATTTGACACGATCATAGCGCGGAGGAGGCGCACGGTGCTTGCATTCAAACGCTTGAAATGATGATGTCATGCGTGAAGCGTGCATGATGTGAGGAAAAACCATGGATGAGGCGCGCATTGACCAGTTTGATCGCAAGATAATGGCGCTGTTGCAGGGTGATGCGCGGCTGACCAACAACGATCTTTCGGAGCGGGTGAACCTGTCGGCGTCGCAATGCTCGCGCCGCCGCCAGCGGCTCGAGGAGGACGGCTTTATCAAGGGCTATCGCGCCGTTCTCGACCGCGACAAGCTCGGTTTTTCCCTGGTCAACGTCATTTCGGTGACGCTCGCCACGCACAACCGCGACAATGCGCGGCGCTTCGGCGAACTGGTGGCGCGGCTGCCTGAGGTGCAGGAAGCGCACGCGCTGACCGGCGAGATGGATTACATTTTGAAAGTGGTGACGCCCGACCTGAAGTCGCTGTCGGAATTCGTCAACGGCGTGCTCCTGCCACACGAATCCGTGCAGCACGTGAAGACGGCGATCGTGCTGGAGACGTTGAAGGAGACCGGCGCACTGCCGATTTAAGCCCTGGCCGTTCAGCCCTTCGACTGTTGGATCAGCCCATAGAGATTGGTGCAGCGGGCGCCGGAGCGGCAATAGGCGAAGACCGGGCCGTCGAGTTCGTTGAGCGCTTCGGCCTGATCCTCGACATTCTCGGCGGTGATCTGGCCGCTGATCACCGGAATGTAGCGGAAGGCGAGCCCTGCGGCTTCGACCGCTGCCTTGACGGTGTCGGCAGAAGGCTGGCCGGGCTGTTCGTCATCGGGCCGGTTGCAGATGACGCTCTTGAAGCCGGCTTCCTTGATGGCGGCGACGTCCTCAGGCTGGATCTGGCCCGAAACCGAATAGTCCTCGCTGATTTCGCGGTATTCCATGGCAGCATCCTCGCAAACTGGTCAGGCGGCAGTCTTGCCACTCCCCGACATGGGCGGCAATCCGTACCGAAGGAATTCTCTGCCAAATAGACACTGCGTGCCGGAAAATCCAACCGGGCCGATGCGGCCCGGCTGGACAATCCTTCATACTCAGCTGCCGAGAATGGCGCCTTTGATCTGACGGATGTTGTTGTGCATCATGTCGATATAGGTCGCGGCCGGGCCGTCGGGCTGCGACAGCGCATCCGAATAGAGCGTGCCGCCGACCTTGATGCCGGTTTCGCTGGCGATCTGTTCGATCAGGCGCGGGTTGGTGATGTTCTCGACGAAGATCGCAGCCGCCTTGTCCTGCTTCACCTGATTGACCAGTTTGGCGACGTCTGCGGCGGATGGCTCGGAGTCGGTCGAGATGCCTTGCGGAGCGAGGAAGGTCAGGCCGTATGCGTGTTCGAAATAGCCGAAGGCGTCATGCGAGGTGATGACGACGCGTTTGCTCTCCGGGATTGAGGCGATCGCCGCTTTCACTTCGCCTTCGACTGCGTCGAGCTTCTTCGTGTAGGCGGCGGCATTGGTCTGGTAGCTGACGCAGCCTTCCGCATCCGCCGCGCAGAAAGCCTCGGCGATGTTCTTCACGTAGATCCTGGCATTGGCGATCGACTGGAAGGCGTGCGGATCGGTGACCGTCTTGCCGCCGCCGGTGCCGGCACCTTCGGCCGCGTCGGCATCGGCGAATTCAGGTTTGAAATCGATCGGCGTCACGCCCGTGGTCAAGGTGATGATAGACGCCTTGGTAGCGCTGGCATCGACCAGCCGCTGCAGAAACCCTTCGAAATGCAAGCCGTTGACCAGCACGATGTCGGCCTTGGCCATGGCCACAGCATCGGCCGGGCTCGGCTCGTAGACATGGGCGTCGCCATCCGGCCCGACAATGGTGGTGACGTCGATACGGTCGCCGCCGACATTTTTGGCGAAATCGGCAATGACGGTGAAGCTGGCGACCACTTTCAGCGGTGCGGCCAAGGCCGACGATGCGCCAAAAGCGGTTAATGTTATAACGCTCATCGCCAGGGCGGCATGGATCGATTTCAGCATAGACGGTCTCCTTCTAGGGGCGGGGATCAGGCCGTTCTGTGACGGTGATGGATGATGCGCGCGCGCAGAATGCCGCGCGTGCCAAACAGGATCGAGGCGAAATAGACCACGCCGGCCGAAAGGATGATGGCCGGGCCGGATGGCAGCGACGCGTGATAGGACAAAAGCAGCCCGGCGACGCAGGAGGCGAAGCCGATCAGCACCGCCAGCACGCACATCGGCTCGACGCGAGCTGTCCAGAAGCGGGCAGCTGCGGCCGGCAGCATCATCAGCCCAACCGACAGAAGCGTGCCGAGTGCCTGGAAGCCGCCGACAAGGTTGAGCACGACAAGGCCGAGGAAGATGAAATGCACCGGACTGCCGAGCCGGCTGACCGAGCGCAGGAACAGCGGGTCAAGGCATTCGGCGACCAGCGCCCGCCAGAAGATGGCGAGGCTGACCAGCGTCACCGCGACGATGCCGCCGATCAGCGTCAGGGCCTCATCGTTGAGCGCCAGCACGGTGCCGAACAGCACATGCATGAGATCGACGCTGGAACCGCGGATCGACACCATCAGCACGCCGATGGCGAGCGAAATCAGATAGAACGCCGCCATCGAGGCGTCCTCGCGCTGTATGGTGAAGCGCGAGACGGCGCCGGCGCCGAGCGCGACGATGACGCCGGCGATCAGGCCGCCGATGGTCATCGGCAGGATCTCCAGCCCATAGAACAGGAAGCCGGCGGCCGCGCCGGGCAGGATTGCATGCGCCATCGCGTCGCCCGACAGGCTCATGCGCCGCAGCATCAGGAAGACGCCGATAGGGCAGGCGCCGAGCGACAGCATCAGCGAACCGATCAAAGCCCGCTGCATGAAGCCGAAATCGGCGAAGGGCGCGATGACAAGGCCGTAAAGCATGTCCATCAGGCAGCCCTCGGTCCGACGCCATGTTGGCGGTCGTGATCGTGGCCATGGTGATCGTCACCATGAGCGTCCTCGCCCGGCTCGCACCAGGGTGCATTTTCTTCCCAAGCTTCGTGGAAGCGGCGGGCGCGCAACAGGTTGTCAGGTTTCAGCGTTTCCCTGGTTTCGCCCCAGGCGATCGGCTGGCGGGCGAGAAGCAGCGTTTCGGGGAAATTCTGCCGCACCAGGTCCAGATCGTGGACGACAACCATGATGGTGCGTTCCTCGCCGTGCCAGTGCTTGATCAGGGCAATGAGGTCGCCGACCGTCTTGGCGTCGACGGCGTTGAAGGGTTCGTCGAGCAGGATGAGGTCGGCGTCCTGCAGCAGGACGCGCGCAAACAGCGTGCGCTGCAACTGGCCGCCCGACAGCGTGTCGATCGGGCGCTTTTCAAAGCCGCCGAGGCCGACCGCCATCAGCGCCTTGCTGACGTCATCGCGATCTTCCTTGGTGTAGCGGCCAAGCAGGCCGCGTCGTGGCCACAGGCCGAGCGAAACCAGATCGACCACGCGCGCTGGAAAAGAGCGGTCGAGCTCCGATTGCTGCGGCAGATAGGCGGCACGTACACCGGGCGCGCGGATAACCTCGCCGGCCATTGGCTTCAGGACGCCGACAATGCCTTTCATCAGCGTCGATTTGCCGGAGCCGTTGGCGCCGACCACAGCGGTCAGCGAGCCCTTGTGGATGGTGCCGTCGAGATGATGGATCGCCGGATGGCTGCCGTAGCCAAGCGTCAGGTCGCGGAATGTCAGGCAGGTATTTGTCATTCTGCGATCCGTAGGCGGCGAAATCCGGCTGCTGGCAGCGGCCGATTGGATATGTGATGTTATTACATTAGTCAACAAGCCAATCCGGCGGAATTGCGGCCGCAGGGTCAACTTGCCGTGTGTGCATGCCATATGCCGTTGGCCCAAGGGGATTCGACCCGGCGACCTTGCCCCAAGCCGGCCGCGACTCTAAAGAAGCGCAACCGTCACAGGAAGGAACCATCCAATGAGCATTCGTCGCATCGATGTCGGCCCGCGCATGAGCCAGATCGTCATCCATGGCAATACCGTCTATCTGGCTGGTCAGGTCGGCCAGCCAACCGGCAACGTCGCTTCGCAGACCAGGGACATCCTGGCGGCTGTCGACGAATTGCTGGCCAAGGCTGGCTCCGACAAGACCAAGATCCTGCAGGCGATCATCTGGCTGGCCGACATGAGCACCTTTGCCGAGATGAACGCGGAATGGGACAAGTGGGTGCCGCAGGGCAACACGCCAGCCCGTGCCACCGGCGAAGCAAAGCTCGCCACCCCGGACTATCTGGTCGAGATTATTATTACTGCGGCGATCTAAAGCGTCGACTTTCCCTTCTCCCCTTGTGGGAGAAGGTGTCGCCGAAGGCGACGGATGAGGGGTGTTCCAGGGAACGCCAACGTCTCACTCCGCTGGAACACCCCTCATCCGTCTCGACGCTGTCGCGCCGATCCACCTTCTCCCACAAGGGGAGAAGGGAGCGTCGGCGCTACCCCTGCGGCCTGAACCTTGCCACCAGCGTGTGGCTCTCGGCCGCGTAGGTAAAGCGCACATGGGTGACCGGATGTTCGGCGCTCCATGTCCGTCGCTCGACCACCAGGCACGGCGCGCCGGCTTCGATGTCGAGTGCGGCCGCTATATGTCTGTCGGCGGCGACAGCGCGAATCCGGTGCTCGGCTTCGCTCCACGGCACGCGGCCGATCAGCCATGGTCCTGGTGCGATGGCCACGAATTCCTCGTCCGCTGCCTCGGGTACGGCGGTGAGGTTGATCAGCCGCTGTTCATGCGCGAACGGCCGCTCGCCGGCGAAATGCCCGCATTCCAGCGCCAGAACCGGTCCGGCCAAGCCCAATTCCAGCAGGGCGCGATCCTCGGCGCTGCTGCGCCTTTTGTGCCGAGCGACGCGCTCGTAGCGGTAAGGCAGGCCGAGCGCTTCGACCTCGATGCGGATATCGTGGATTTCCAGCACCGCCGCTTGCGACTGCGGCCGGCGCACAAAGCTGCCTGAGCGGCGGCGACGTTCGATCAGCCCGGCCTTGGCAAGCTGTGACAGCGCCTTGTTCACCGTCATGCGCGAGCAATTGTATTGCACGCTCAGTTCGTGCTCGAACGGGATGCGATGGCCGGGCGCCCAGGCACCGGACGTGATTTTCTCGCTGATGTCGGTCAGGATGCGCTGGTGCAGCGAGCCGCCACCGTCCGCTACCACTGTGCCGGCCATGCTCATGCCGAAAGCGCCGTCATCACGCTGCGAAATCGCTCGGCGATGGCCTCTCGCTTCACATGCCTGCCGCCGCTGACCTGCTTGAGCCCATGCACCCAGACGCAGTCGACCTTGCCGCCATTGGCGAAGATCCAGGCGTCCAGGATCGCGTCGCCGCTCTTGCCGGCCAGCGAGGGATTTTGGGGATCGAGCGAGACGAGATCGGCGGATGCGCTGGCGGCGATCTGCGAGATGCCGGCGCCAAGCGCGACGCTGCCCCCGTCCAGCGCGGCGTCGAACAGCGCCCGGCCGGTCGAGCCGCCCGCGACCGCCAGCACATTGCGGGCGCGGTGGGCGAGGCGCTGTGAATATTCGAGCTGGCGCAATTCGTCGGGCAGGCCGATGAGCACGTTGGAATCGGAGCCGACGCCATAGCGGCCGCCATGTTCCCTGAACAGCGGCGCGGCAAATGTGCCGTCACCGAGATTGGCCTCGGTGATCGGGCAAAGACCGGCGATGGCACCGCTCCTGGCCATGGCAACGGTTTCCGCATCGGTCATGTGCGTGGCGTGGATCAGGCACCAGCGCTTATCCACCTTGGCATTGGCGAGCAAAAACTCCACGGGCCTCGCGCCGGACCAGGCAAGACAGTCCTCGACCTCTTTCACTTGCTCGGCGATATGGATGTGAATCGGCCCCTCCGGCGCCAGCGCGGCGACTTCGGCTAGCTCCTGCGGCGTCGCGGCACGCAAACTGTGCGGAGCGACGCCGACGACAGCCTGATCCAACGCGCGAACCGATTCGCGGCATTTCTCAACAAGCCGCGAGAACCGATTCACATCGTTGATGAATCGCCGCTGGCCTTGGTTTGGCGCGGCGCCGCCGAAAGACGAGTGCGCATAAAACACCGGCAAAAGCGTCAGGCCGATGCCCGTCTCGCCGGCCGCCGCCGCGATGCGCTCGGCCATCTCGGCAAGATTGGCGTAGGATTTTCCATCGCGGTCGTGATGCAGATAGTGAAACTCGCCGACGCGGGAAAACCCGGCCTCCAGCATCTCGACATAGAGTTGTGCTGCAACCGCCTCGACCTGATCGGGTGTCATCGACAGGGCAAAGCGGTACATCACCTCGCGCCAGCTCCAGAAACTGTCGGCGGAGGGGCCGCGAAGTTCGGCAAGGCCGGCCATGCCGCGCTGGAAGGCGTGGCTGTGAAGGTTGGGCATGCCGGGCAACAGGATCGCGTGGCGTTCGTCGCCGGCTAGCGCGGTAGCTCCAGGCTCGACGGTCGCGATGCGTCCCTCGGCGAAGGTGAGCCGCACATTATCGCGCCAACCATCGGGAAGGAGCGCCTGTTCCGCAAAGATCGCTGCCACTTTTCTCTCCGGTTCTCTGTCTCTCATGCGATGATGGCACTTGCAGTGCGTTTCAATATGTATATACATAATCGTCATCGATTGAAACGGAAAAGATGATGGCTGGACAGAGCAAAAGCCGGGCAGGGGATCTTCGTCTGTGGCGCAATGCGCGGCTGGCGACAATGGCCGACGGGTCTGCCGGACTTGGCGTCGTCGAACATGGCGCGGTCGCTGCGCGTGACGGCCGCATTGTCTATGCCGGCCCCGAGTCGGAGCTGCCCCCAACACTTGCCCTGGCCGCAGAAACGGTCGATTGTGAGGGCCGCTGGATCACGCCTGGCCTGATCGACTGCCACACCCATCTGGTCCATGCCGGCAACCGCGCCAACGAGTTCGAGATGCGGCTGGCCGGCGCCACCTATGAAGAGGTCGCCCGGGCCGGCGGCGGCATTGTTTCGTCGGTCAAATCCTTGCGCGCCGCCAGCGAAGACGCATTGGTCACTCAATCGCTGCCGCGCCTCGATGCGCTGATCGCCGAAGGCGTGACCACCGTCGAGATCAAGTCCGGCTATGGCCTCGACCTCGAAAACGAGAAGAAGTCGCTGCGTGCTGCACGGCAGTTGGGCAACCAGCGGCCGGTGACGATCCGCACGACCTTCCTCGGCGCTCACGCGCTGCCGCCGGAAGCCAAGGGCGACAAGGACGCTTTTATCGATCTGGTCGCCAATGAGATTCTTCCTTCGGTTGCCGCCGAGGGGCTGGCCGATGCCGCCGACGGTTTCTGCGAAGGCATCGCCTTTTCGCCGGAACAGATGGCGCGCGTCTTCGATGCGGCCAAGGCAGCAGGCCTGCCGGTCAAGCTCCATGCCGACCAGCTGTCCAACCTGCATGGCGCCGAACTCGCCGCCCGTTACGGTGCGCTGTCGGCCGACCATCTCGAATACACCGATGATGCCGGTGCAGCGGCGATGGCCAAGGCCGGAACCGTGGCGACGATCTTGCCCGGCGCCTACTATTTCATTCGCGAAACCAAGAAGCCGCCGATCGGCCTGTTTCGCCAGCACGGCGTCAAGATGGCTGTCGCCACCGACAACAATCCCGGCACTTCGCCGCTGACCTCACTGCTTCTGACCATGAACATGGCCGCGACCCTGTTTGGCCTGACCGTCGATGAATGCCTTGCCGGCGTCACCCGGGAGGCCGCCCGCGCGCTTGGTTTGCTGGGAGAAACCGGCACGCTTGAGGTCGGAAAATCCGCCGACCTGGCGATCTGGAACATCGAGCGCCCCGCCGAACTCGTCTACCGCATGGGCTTCAACCCGCTGCATGCCCGCATCTGGAGAGGACAATGACCGAACTGACCCTGAAGCCCGGCAATGCGACGCTGGCCGATTGGCGCGCCATCTATCGTGGCGCCGTGCCCAAGCTGGACGATGCCTGCCGGCCGAAAATCAAGGCGAGCGCCGAGGCTGTCGCCAGGATCGTTGCCAAGGGCGAGCCGGTCTATGGCATCAACACCGGCTTCGGCAAACTGGCCAGCGTCCGCATCCCGGCCGAGGATCTCGAGACCTTGCAGCGCAACATCGTCCTGTCGCACGCCGCCGGCGTTGGCGAGCCGATGCCGGTTGCCGTCTGCAGGCTGATGATGGCGCTGAAGCTCGCCAGCCTGGCGCAGGGCGCCTCCGGCGTGCGGCCGCAAACCATCGAATTGCTGGAAGCAATGCTGGCCAACGACGTCATCCCGGTGGTGCCGGCGCAAGGTTCCGTCGGCGCCTCCGGCGACCTCGCCCCGCTGTCGCACATGACGGCGGTGATGATCGGCGTCGGCGAATGCTTCACCCCGCATGGCCGTTTCCCGGCCAAGGTCGCCTTCGTCTCGCATGGATTGGAACCGGTGACGCTGGGCGCCAAGGAGGGCCTGGCGCTGCTCAACGGCACCCAATTTTCGACCGCCTATGCGCTGGCCGCCTTGTTCGAGGCCGAAGTGCTCTACCAATCGGCGCTGGTCGCCGGTGCCCTGTCGACCGACGCGGCAAAAGGGTCCGACGCCCCCTTCGATCCGCGCATCCATGTGCTGAGAAAGCATCCCGGCCAGATCGAGACGGCCGACGCCCTGCGCAATCTGATGGCCGGCAGCGCCATCCGTGAATCGCATCGGATTGGCGACGAACGTGTGCAGGATCCGTATTGCCTGCGCTGCCAGCCGCAGGTGATGGGCGCTGCACTCACCGTGCTGCGCCAGGCGGCCGACACACTGGGCACCGAAGCCAATGGCGTCACCGACAATCCGCTGATCTTCGCCGAGGATGACACCGCGCTTTCCGGCGGCAATTTCCACGCCGAGCCGGTGGCCTTCGCCGCAGACATGATCGCGCTCGCCATCTGCGAAATCGGTTCGCTGTCGGAACGCCGCATCGCCATGCTTGTCGATCCGGCGCTGTCCGGCATGCCGGCCTTCCTCACGCCGAAGCCCGGTCTGAACTCCGGCTTCATGATCCCGCAGGTGACGGCGGCGGCGCTCGTTTCGGAGAACAAGCAGAAAGCCTATCCGGCCAGCGTCGATTCGATCCCCACCTCGGCAAACCAGGAAGACCATGTTTCGATGGCGGCGCACGGTGCACGCCGGCTGATCGGGATGGTCGAGAACGCCACCGCCGTGATCGGCATCGAATTGCTGGCCGCGGCCCAAGGCTGCGATTTCCATGCGCCGCTGGCCTCGAGCGACGCCCTGGAGGCAGTGCGCAAGCTGGTCCGGGCCGAAGTGCCGCATCTCGACAATGACCGCCATTTCCACCCCGATATGGAAAAAGCCATCGCCATGGTGCGCAGCGGTGCGGCCATCGTGGCCGCCGGCGGCGTGGCTCTGCCGTCGATTTCCGGAGCGATGTGATGGCAAGCGCGCCCTGGCTGACGGTCACGCCCGGCACAGCCCCGTTGCTGGTGTCGATCCCGCACACCGGCATCGACCTCGCCGGCCTTGAGAATCGGCTGGTCTCACCCTGGCTCGGCCGCCGCGACTGCGATTGGTGGATCGATAATCTCTATGACTTTGCTGCCGGCCTCGGGGCGACGGTGGTGCACACCGCGATCTCGCGCACCGTCATCGACGTCAACCGCGATCCCTCCGGCGCCTCGCTTTACCCCGGCCAGGCGACGACCGGCCTTTGCCCGACCGAGACTTTCGATGGCGATCCGCTCTATCGCGAGGGCGAAGAACCGGGGCCGTCGGAGATCGACGAGCGTCGCGAGAAATTCTTCGGGCCCTACCATGCCGCCTTGCAGGTCGAGATCGACCGGTTGCGTGGCCTGCACGAAAAGATCGTCCTCTATGACTGCCACTCGATCCGTTCAGTGCTGCCGCGCCTGTTTGAAGGCACGCTGCCGGTTTTCAACCTCGGCACCAATGACGGCAGGAGCGCCGATCCGACGCTGCAGGCGATGGTCGGCCAGATCATGGCCGAAACCGGTGAAACCTTTGTCATCAACGGCCGCTTCAAGGGTGGCTGGATCACACGCCATTTCGGCCAGCCGCAACAAGGCGTGCATGCGCTGCAGATGGAACTCTCCAATCGCGGCTATATGCGCGAGCCCGATGGCAAGGGTACGCCGGACAATTGGCCGGTGCCTTACGATGCCGAGTTTGCCGCACCGATCCGCGCCACGCTGCGGAAAATCCTCGAGACTGCGACGTCCTGGGCGCGCGTCTGACATCAGGCCTTTTATGGAGTGACGCCATGAACAATCCTCGCCACAACATCCGCGAAGTCCGCAGCCCGCGCGGCACCGAAATCAGCGCGCGCTCCTGGCTGACGGAAGCGCCGCTGCGCATGCTGATGAACAATCTCGACCCGGATGTTGCTGAAAATCCCAACGAGCTGGTCGTCTATGGCGGCATCGGCCGGGCGGCGCGCACCTGGAACGACTTTGACCGCATCGTCGCCTCCTTGAGGACGCTGGCCAATGACGAGACTTTGCTGGTGCAGTCGGGCAAGCCGGTCGGCGTGTTCCGCACCCATCCGGACGCCCCGCGTGTGCTGATCGCCAACTCCAATTTGGTGCCGCACTGGGCGAATTGGGAAAAGTTCAACGAGCTCGATAAGAAGGGCCTGATGATGTACGGCCAGATGACGGCCGGCTCGTGGATCTACATCGGCACGCAAGGCATCGTGCAGGGCACCTACGAGACCTTCGTCGAGGCCGGCCGCCAGCACTATGGCGGCAATCTCAAGGGCAAATGGATCCTGACCGGCGGTCTAGGCGGCATGGGTGGCGCCCAGCCGCTCGCCGCCGTCATGGCCGGCGCCTGCTGCCTGGCGATCGAATGCAACCCGGACTCGATCGATTTCCGCCTGCGCACCCGCTACGTCGACGAGCGCGCCGACACGCTCGACGAGGCGCTGGAAAAGATCGAACGCTGGACCAAGGCCGGGGAGGCGAAGTCGGTCGGCCTGCTTGGCAATACGGCCGACATCGTGCCGGAGATGTTCAGGCGTGGCATTCGCCCCGATATGGTCACCGATCAGACCTCGGCGCATGATCCCATCAACGGCTACCTGCCGAAGGGCTGGACGATGGCCGAGTGGCTCGAGAAGCGCGTCAGCGACCCCAAGGCGGTCGAGAAGGCGGCACGCGCCTCGATGCGCGAACATGTCGAGGCGATGGTGGCGTTCTGGAACGCCGGCGTCCCGACGCTCGACTACGGCAACAACATCCGCCAGGTGGCCAAGGAGGAGGGGTTCGAGAACGCTTTCGCCTTCCCCGGTTTCGTGCCGGCCTATATCCGTCCGCTGTTTTGCCGTGGCATCGGGCCGTTCCGCTGGGCGGCCCTTTCCGGCGATCCCGAGGATATATACAAGACCGACGCCAAGGTGCGCGAACTGACGCCCGGCAACACCCATCTGCACAACTGGCTCGACATGGCGCGCGAGCGCATCGCCTTTCAAGGGTTGCCGGCGCGCATCTGCTGGGTCGGCCTTGGCGACCGCCACAGGCTCGGCCTCGCCTTCAACGAAATGGTGGCCAAGGGCGAGCTGAAGGCGCCTGTCGTCATCGGCCGCGATCACCTCGATTCCGGCTCGGTCGCCTCGCCGAACCGCGAAACGGAATCCATGAAGGACGGCTCGGACGCTGTGTCCGATTGGCCGCTGCTCAACGCGTTGCTCAACACGGCGTCCGGCGCCACCTGGGTGTCGCTGCACCATGGCGGCGGCGTCGGCATGGGTTTCTCGCAGCACGCCGGCATGGTCATCGTCGCCGACGGTACGCCGGACGCCGCAAGGCGCCTGGAGCGGGTGTTGTGGAACGATCCGGGGACCGGTGTCATGCGCCATGCCGATGCCGGCTACGACGTCGCCATCGAATGCGCCAAGGAGCACCAACTCAATTTGCCCGGCATTCTCGGCTGATTGGCTGAGCCGATGCGCATCCTGCGGGCAGCCGAATACCGGTCGATGCCGTGGAAGAACGGCGGCGGCGTGACGACGGAAATCGCCGTTTCGCCCTCGGGTGCCGGTCTCGACGACTTCGACTGGCGCGTCTCGATGGCGCGCGTCGAATTGAGCGGGCCGTTCTCGCAATTCGCCGGCATCGATCGCACCCTTGCCGTGCTCGAAGGCGAGGGCATCGTCCTTGAGATTGCCAGCCACCAGCCGACATCCATAAACAGGACGACCGACCTGTTTTCTTTCCCTGCCGACGTGCAGACCTCGGCTGCGCTGATCGGCGGGCCGATCACCGATCTCAATGTCATGACCCGCCGAAGCCGGATGACACATTCGGTCGAACGCCTGGTGATTTCCGCCCCCGTGGAAATCCGGACTGAAGCCGGCACAACCCTCATCCTGTGCTTGGACGGCGACGTCAGCGTGCCCGCCGCTGAACCGGTTCGCCTCGGGCCGCTCGACACGCTGCTGTCCGGTCCGGTCAGCACCGGCCTGCTCGTCCAACCCGCCCATGAGGCAACGCTGTTCGTGATCCGGATCGGCTCTGTCGCCGGCAACGATTAACGCTTGTTTCCAAACATGATCGCGGCACCGGCGAAATATAGCGTAAGCTGCTGGCGGCATCACGAAAAAGCCTGAATCCTCTCCGCCGATCTGGCTGGCGGGAAGAGGGGTGCTTGTCTTTGAGTTTTGCTGAGAGACGACGCCCTGTCGTGGTGCGGAAACAAACTTTCGGCAAGTGGGGTTTATGCAACCAATTGCATTTGAACCGGTTTTAGGGCCATTGCCGTGGCGGTGACGCCGCTCAGTGCCCGCTTACGGAATTTTCAATGAATATTCAGACGAATCCTGCCCAAATCGAGAAGACAAGCGCGAGCTTCCCGGCCATCACGGAAGAGCCGATTCGATCCAACTTTCTGCCCGAAGAGCGTCTTCGTGTGCTTGGCGAAAGCCTGGCAAAAGGCGACCTCACCGATCTATTCGGCCTGACGCCCTTTGATTTTCAGGCCCGTATCCGGGACAGCGCCAAGAAGATTTTGGAAGTCTATCGGTCGACCAATGCGGCGCAGGCGAGGGGCGAGACGATCACGCCGGCGGCACAATGGCTGCTCGACAACAATTACCTGGTCGAAGAGACCATTTTCCAGGTCAAGCGCGACCTGCCGCGCCGCTTCTATCGCCAGTTGCCGACCTTGAAACTGCCTGACGGCGGCAGCGTGCCGCGCGCGCTGGCGCTGGCCTGGACCTATGTGGCGCATTCGGACAGTTCCGTTTCGGCGACGATGTTCAAGTCCATCGTCCAGGGTTTCCAGTCGGTCGAGCCACTGAAGATCGGCGAACTCTGGGCGCTGCCTTCGCTGTTGCGCTTCGTCCTGATCGAAAATCTCCGCCGGCTGGCCGTCAGGGTCAATCGCACCCGCCAGATGCGCCAGATCGCCAACGATGTGGCCGACAAGGTCCTGGCGACCGACGACAGCGCCGACCGGCAGTCGATCCTGTCCAATTTCAGCGCGCATGCGCAGGACACCACCTTCGCCACCCAACTGCTCTACCGCCTGCGTGATGGATCGCAGAATGCCGGCAAGGCTCTGGAATGGCTGGAAGGCGAGCTCGAAAAGACCGGCTCCGATGCCGAGGAAATCATCATTTCCGAACATCACACGCTGTCCAGCGGCAATGTGACGACGGGCAACATCATCCGCGGCCTGCGCCTCATCAACGACGTCGACTGGACGGTGTGGTTCGAAGGCGTCAGCCGCATCGACACCGTGCTGCGCGAGCGCACCGATTTCGCCGCGCTCGACTTCTTCTCGCGCGATCAGTACCGGACCGCGATCGAGGAATTGGCGCGCCGCTCGAACCTTTCGGAATATCGCGTTGCCGAGAAGGCCATCGAGTTGGCCGGCCACGCCGCCAGCGATGGTGACGGCGACGTCGTTTTAACCGGGTCCGCCCACACCGATGTCGGCTTCTTTCTCGTCGGCCCACGCCGGCTTGAGCTGGAGAAGGCGATCGGCTATCGGCCCACCATCAGCCAGACAGTCAAGCGTGCCTTCCGCAAGACCGGGTGGCTCGGCATCGTCGTACCGGTGTTTGCGCTGACGGCCCTGCTTCTCGTCCTCTCCGGCAACGCGCTTGCCAATCTCGGCCTGTCGGTGCCCTCGATCGTCCTGATGCTGGCGCTGTTTGCCGTGCCGGCCAGCGAGGGCGCGCTCGCCTTCTTCAACACGGTCGTATCGCTGTTCCTGAAACCGACGCGTCTTGTCGGTTATGATTACCGGCACGGGGTGCCGCCCGAGGCGCGCACGCTGGTGGTGGTGCCGTCGCTGATCGGCTCGCGCGACGATGTCGAGGAAAACATCCGCAATATCGAGGTGCATCATCTCGCCAACACGGCCGATGAAATCCATTTCGCGCTGCTGTCGGACTGGCCAGACTCGAAGACCGAGATCGATGCGGCGGACACCGAAATCCTCGAATTCGCCCGTACCGAAATCGCCCGTCTCAACGCCCGCTATCCCTCCGAAGGCGCGCCGCGTTTCTACATCCTGCACCGGCGCCGGCTGTTCAATGCGGCGCAAGGGGCCTGGATGGGCTGGGAGCGCAAGCGCGGCAAGCTGCACGAGCTCGATCTTCTGCTGCGCGGCGACAGCGACACCACGTTCCTGCCGCTCGACGTGCCGCTGCCGGAGAATGTCGTCCATGTGATGACGCTCGATGCCGACACGCGCACCACCCGTGACGCGGTCGCCACCCTCGTAGGCAAGCTCTGCCACCCGCTCAACCGGCCGCATTTCGATGCCAGCAAGCGCGTCGTCACCGCCGGCTACGCGATCCTGCAGCCGCGCATCACCGCGTCGCTGACATCAGGCGACGATGCGTCGTTCTTCCAGCGGGTGTTTTCGGCCAATCGCGGCCTCGACCCTTATGTCTTTGCCGTGTCCGATCTTTATCAGGACGTCTTCGGCGACGGGTCCTTCACCGGCAAGGGCCTCTATCACGTCGACGCCTTCGAGGCCGCCCTGCAGGGCCGCATCGAGGAAAACACCATCCTCAGCCATGATCTGCTGGAAGGCGCGCTGGCGCGCGCGGCGCTGGTCACCGACGTCGAACTGGTTGAGGACTATCCGACCCGCTACTCGGTCGACGCCTCGCGCCACCATCGCTGGGCGCGCGGCGACTGGCAGTTGCTTGGCTTCATGCTCGATCCGCGCTCCGGCGTGCCGGCGCTGTCGCGCTGGAAGATGATCGACAATCTGCGCCGCTCGCTGACTCCGATCTTCTGGGTAATGGCGGCGATCGCCGGCTGGACGCTGCTGCCCTTCACGCAGGCCGCGCAATGGCAGGCCCTGCTGATCCTCAGCCTGTTCATGGCGCCGACATTCGATATCGTCAACGCCATCCTGCCCAAGAGCGGCGACCAGACGCCACGCGGCCATTTCTCGGCTCTGGCGCGCGACGTCGCCTTCGGCACCGCCATGGTGGCGCTGAAGATCGTGCTGATGGCACACAATGCCTGGATGATGGGCGATGCCATCGTGCGTACGCTCTACCGGCTGTTCGTCAGCCGCCAGAACCTTTTGGAATGGCGCACCGCCTCGCAGGCGCACAAGGCGGGCGACAACGATGTCGGGTCGTATTACGGCATGATGTATGGCGCCGTGATCATTGGCTTCGTCGGCCTTGCCATTCCGGTGTTGGCCGATTCGACCGGCGCCTTCGTGGCTTTCTTCTTCGCCCTGTTCTGGATTGGCTCGCCCGCCATCGCCAGCTGGATCAGCCGTTCGGCTGAAACCGAGGATCGGCTGCGCATATCGCAGGCCGACATCCATACGTTGCGCACGGTGGCGCGGCGCACGTGGCACTATTTCGAAAGCTTCGTGACGGCAGAACATCACCATCTGCCGCCCGATAATTTCCAGGAAAGCCCGGCGCCGGTGGTGGCGCCACGCACCTCGCCGACCAACATCGGCGTCTACCTGTTGTCCGTCGTTTCCGCCCGCGACTTCGGCTGGATCAGCCTGTCCGACGCCATCACCCGCATCGACGCCACCATGGCGACGATCGAGGGCATGCCGCGTGAGCGCGGTCACCTCTTCAACTGGTACGACACGACGACACTGAAGCCGCTCTATCCGCTTTACATCTCGGCTGTCGACAGCGGCAACCTCGCTGGCCATCTGGTGGCGGTGGCTGCGGCCTGCGCCGAATGGGCCGAAGCACCTTCCGTCCATCTCCAGGGCGATTTCGAAGGCATTCTCGACACGGTCACCATTCTCAGCGAAAGCCTCGATGATCTGCCCGACGACCGCCGTCAGTTGCGCCCGCTGCGCCAGCGTCTCGCCGACCGCCTCGACGGCATGCGGCGCGCTGTCGACACCATCAAGGCGCAGCCCGAAATGGCGTCGATCCGCACCATCAACCTGGCTGTGCTGGCCGGCGAGATCCGCAAATTGGCCACCGCCATCCATACCGAGGCGGTGTCGCCCCAGAGCGACGTCATTGTCGACTGGGCGGCAAGGCTGGAAGCCTCCTGCGAAGCGCACGTCCATGACGCGCACAGCGACGACAATGCCGTCGAGGCGCTCCGTGCCAAGCTGCTCACCTTGCGCGAGCGCACGCGCCGTTACGCCTTCGAGATGGATTTCTCCTTCCTGATGCGGCCGGAGCGCAAGCTGTTGTCGATCGGCTACCGGGTCGAGGAACACCAGCTCGACGAGAGCTGCTACGACCTTCTGGCTTCCGAAGCCCGGCTGACCAGCCTGTTCGCCATCGCCAAGGGCGACCTGCCGACCGAGCACTGGTTCCGGCTTGGCCGGCCGATCGTCGAAATCGGTTTCCAGGGCGCCCTGATGTCCTGGTCCGGCTCGATGTTCGAATATCTGATGCCGCCGCTGGTGATGAAGGAGCCGCAGGGCTCGATCCTCAACCAGACCAGCAAGCTGATCATCAAGCGCCAGATCCAGTATGGCCGCCAGAAGAACGTGCCGTGGGGCATTTCGGAGGCCGCCTACAATGCGCGCGACCGAGAGCTGACCTACCAGTACACAAATTTCGGCGTTCCAGGCCTCGGGCTGAAGCGCGGCCTTGGCCAGAACACGGTGATCGCGCCTTACGCCACCATACTGGCGGCCCAGTTCAATCCGCGTGAAGCCGTGCTGAATCTCGCCCGTTTGCGGGAGATCGGGGCGCTCGGCCGCCACGGCTACTACGATGCCGTCGACTTCACGCCACAGCGCGTGCCGGAAGGCACGGATCATGTCGTCGTCCAGAACTACATGGCCCACCATTCGGGCATGTCGATCGCGGCGGTTGCCGACGCCATCTTCGAAGGTCGCATGCGCGACCGGTTCCACAGCGATCCGGTCATCGAATCGGCCGAACTCTTGCTGCAGGAGAGGGCGCCGCGCGACATCCCGACCGCCACCGTCAGGACCGAGGCCGACGAACGCTCCAAGGACGAGACCGAAGTCGACAGCCCCGACACCCGCATCGTGCTCAATCCGCTGCAGTCGCTGCGGTCGACCAACGTCATGTCGAACGGCCGCTATTCGGTGATGGTCACCGCGACCGGCTCGGGCTACAGCCGCTGGGGCGATCTCTCCGTCACACGCTGGCAGCCGGATCCGACCGAGGACCGGCTCGGCTCCTACATCTTCCTGCGTGACGCCGGTTCCGGCGACTGGTGGTCGGCTACGGCCGAGCCGAAGCGCGCCGCCGAGGAAAAGGCGCAGACCTTGTTCTCCGACGACAAGGCGAGCTTCGTCAAATCCGTGGGCACGTTGCGCTCCGAGGTCGAATGCATTGTCATCTCGGAAGGCAATGGCGAGGGCCGTCGGGTCACGCTCTACAATGACGGTCCGTCCGACCGTCACATCGAAGTGACCTCCTTTGCCGAACTGGTGCTCGGCCTGGAGGCGTCCGACAACGCGCATCCGGCATTCTCGAAGATGTTCGTGGAAACCGAAATCTCTGCCAACAACGCGGCGATCTTCGCCACGCGGCGCAAGCGCGAGACCAGCGAGCCCGATATCGCCATGGTGCATTTCGTCACCGATCCGTCCGGATCGGCGCGCGATGCCGAGGCCGAAACCGACAGGCGCGCCTTCATCGGCCGTGGCCGTACCATCGTCGATGCGGCCGCTTTCGACCCGGGCGCCAGGCTGGGCGGCCACTCAGGCTTTACGCTCGATCCCGTCGCCTCGCTGCGCCGCCAGGTGCGCGTGCCGGCCAACAAGAAGATATCGCTGACCTTCTGGACCGTCGTCGGCGCTGGCCGCACCGAGCTGGACGAAGCCATCGCCCGCCTCGACCATCCGGAGAGCTTTGCCCGCCAGGCCATGCTTGCCTGGACGCGCAGCCAGGTGCAGACCCGCCATATGGGCCTCAGTCTGACCGATGCCGCCAATGTGCAGAAGCTGGCGCGCTACCTGATCTATCCGGATCCGTTCCTGCGTCTTCCCGCTGAATCCATCGCCTCGGGGCTGGGCAAGCAGTCGAGCCTGTGGCCGACAAGCATTTCCGGCGATTTCCCGATCTTCCTGGTCAGGATCGGCGACGTCGCCGATCTCGAAATCGTTGCCCAGGCGCTGCGTTTCCAGGAATATATGCGCACCCGCGGCATGATGATCGACTTCGTCGTCGTCAACGAGCAGGCGTCCTCCTATGTCCAGGACCTGCAGCGGGCGGTCGAGACGCTGTGCGAAAACAGCCGCCTGCGCGGCAAGGAACTCGGACCTCGCCAGCACATATTCGCGGTGCGCCGCGATCTCATGGACGAAACCACCTACAAGACGCTGCTCGCTGTCGCCCGGGTGGTCCTGCACACGCGCAACGGCACCATCTTCGACCAGATCGAGCGCGCCGAAGCCGCGGCTCTGCAGGCGCGCGACGCTCTGGCAGCATTGCCAATTCCGCGTGAGTTGCCGTCGCCGGCACCCACGACGCATACTCCTGCCTCGCAGGCAGTGGCCAATGTCAGCGCCGATGGAAGCGGTCTCAGCCAGTGGAACGGCTTTGGCGGTTTCGACGGCGACGGGCGGCATTATGTCGTGCGCCTGGCCGGCCGCCGCACGACGCCGCAGCCTTGGATCAACGTCGTCTCCAACGCCTCGTTCGGCTTCCATACCTCCGCCGAGGGCGCTGCCTTCACCTGGAGCCGAAACAGCCGCGACTACCAGTTGACGCCGTGGTCGAATGATCCGGTCTCGAACCGGCCGGGCGAAGGCCTCTATATCTACGATCAGGCCAGCGGTAAGGCATTCTCGCCGCTCGCCGCCATGGTGCGCGATCCCTCGATGACCTACGAGGCCTGGCACGGCCAGGGGTTCTCGACCTTCCGCTCGAGACGCGGACCATTGTCGATGGATCTCACCCATGTCGTCGATCCGGTCGATCCGCTGAAGATCTCGCGGCTGCGCATCCAGAATTCCGGCTCGGTGCCGGCGCGGCTGCGTGTCTATGCCTATGCCGAATGGGTGCTCGGCGGGCACCGGTCGCGCACTGCGGCAACCATCGTCCCGTCGCGGGATGCCGCCAGCGGGGCGCTGCTGGCACAAAACCCCTACGGGCTGGATTTCGGCGAGCGCGTTGCATTCCTCGCGGCTGACGGCGGCGTTCATTCGGTGACGACAGACCGGACGGAGTTCCTGGGCCGGCATGGCTCCAGCGAGCTGCCGCAGGCGGTGCTGAGTGGTGCAGCGCTGTCTGGCCGTGTCGAGGCCGGCGACGATCCATGCGCGGCGATTGCCCGCGACGTCCAGATTCCGGCTGGCGGCGACGTGACGCTGCTCTGGCTGCTCGGCGACGCCGAGTCCGCCGAGGAGGCGAGCGCGCTGGTGCAGGAGCACAAGGTCAAGGACTTCGACCAGCGGCTGGCCGACAATGAGCGCGAATGGCGCGGCTTCCTCGACACCATCCAGGTCGAGACGCCTGACAAGGCGCTCGACGCCATGGTCAATCACTGGCTGCCCTATCAGAGCCTGGCCTGCCGCATCCGTGCCCGCTCCGCCTTCTATCAGGCCAGCGGTGCCTTCGGCTTCCGCGACCAGTTGCAGGATACGCTGGCGCTGCTGGCGCATGACCCGCAACTGGCGCGCGACCAGATACTCAATGCGGCACGGCGGCAGTTCCCCGAAGGCGACGTGCAGCACTGGTGGCTGCCGCGCACGGGTGCTGGCGTACGCACGCTGATCTCCGATGACGTGGTCTGGCTTGCCCACGCCACGGCGCGCTATTTGCTGGTCACCGGCGATGCCACCATCCTCAAGGAGCAATTGGCGTTCATCGATGGACAGCCGCTGGGCGATGGCGAACACGATGCCTTCTTCACCCCGGAAATCTCGAAGAAGACGGCGTCGCTCTACGACCATTGCGCGCGTGCGCTCGACCTCGCCATCAAGCGCAGCAGCCCCGCGGGCCTGCCGCTGATCCTCGGCGGCGACTGGAACGACGGCATGAACCGCGTTGGCGAGCACGGCAAGGGCGAGAGCGTCTGGCTCGGCTGGTTCCTGCTGAAGACGCTGGGCGATTTCGCCCCCGTCGCCAAGGCCGAGGGCGATGCCAAGCGAGCACAGGCCTGGGCAAAGCATGCCGATGTGCTGAAGCGGGCGCTTGAGAGCACCGCATGGGACGGCGAATGGTACCGGCGCGGCAGTTTCGACGACGGCACCCCTTTGGGGTCCCGCAACTCGCAGGAGTGCAAGATCGACTCGATCGCCCAGTCCTGGAGCGTGCTTTCGGGAGAGGGCGATCCGGCACGGTCGACGACCGCGATGGAGCAAGCAACGAAGCTGCTCGTCGACGACAAGCTGAAGATCGTCAAACTGTTCACGCCGCCCTTCTCGAAGACGGAGAAGGACCCGGGTTACATCAAAAGCTATCCGCCTGGCGTGCGCGAGAATGGCGGCCAGTACACCCACGCCGCCACATGGTTCGTCATCGCGCTTGCCGAGATGGGCCAGGTCGACGAGGCCTATCGCTGTTTCTCGATGTTGAACCCCGTCAACCATGCGACCGACGAGGCCACGGCCGAGCACTATCGTGTCGAGCCGTATGTCGTGGCGGCCGATATCTATGCCGGGGACGACACTGCCGGCAACGGCAAGGGCGGCCGTGGCGGCTGGACCTGGTACACCGGCTCTGCCGGCTGGCTCTACAGGGCTGCTGTCGAAGGCATCCTGGGCATCGAGCGGCGCGGCAAGCGTGTCCAGTTCAAGCCGAAGCTGCCGAGCCACTGGGACGGCTACTCGGCAAATCTCAAAATGCTGGGGGCGGAACTCAAGGTTCGCGTCATCCGCGACAATAAGGCCAAGGCGGTGTCGCTGGAGGTGAATGGGACAAAGGCCAAGGGTTCGGCAGTCGAACTGAAGGACGGCGAAGTTGCCGAGGTGGTCATCCGGATTCCGGCTTGATGCATGTTGCTCAAAAACTATGCGCTCGGGCCTGGGATCCGGGGCGCAACTTTTGCCGCCACGGCGGGATGAGAGGCACCGTCCCGCCTGGCGTTGCCGCCTGCCGATTGAAGGACATGCCACCGAGGAGTGCATGAAATCAAAGGCTTGGGGCGTCCGATAGGGGGCGCCACGAGCAGTGAGAGTTTGCCCTTTCTTCGCCTGGAGGGCGTCCTGCAGCTTTGTTTCGCTCTATACTTCGCAAAAGGCGATTTCGGCCTTAGTCATCCGCCCGACATTGTTGCTGATTAAAATTGTGGCAGCACGTGCCAACTGCCATGATTTCGCCGCATGCCTGACATTTTACCTGTCTTCTCAAACCGTTAGGTGATCACGGCAGATTTCGGAACGTCGCCATCTTTTGTTCGCTCTAAGGGAACTGAAGGGGTACACGGCCATTGTTTTGCGACGTATCAACCGGTACGAATAAAATGATGCAGTGCACAATAAACAGCGTGGCGGAGTAACTGGGGTGACCCTTCTGCAAATCTACTGGCGAGCTCTCGGTTATCTGGCCGCGGACAGGAAACGCGTTGCGTTGATCTGTTCGGCCAACGTGGCTCTCGCCATCGTAGCGCTTCTCGAGCCGATTATGTTCGGTCGCGTCATCGGCGCCATCTCCGAGCGTGGCTCTGTCTTCACCACGCTGGTCATGTGGGCCGGTCTCGGCGCCTTCAACATCGTTGCCTTCGTCATGGTGGCGCGCGGCGCTGACCGTTTTGCCCATGCCCGGCGCAGCGAAGTGCTTTGCGAGTCCTTCGAGCGCGTGATCACCATGCCGCTCGCCTGGCACCATCAGCACGGCACCTCCAATGCGCTGCATACGATGCTGCGCGCCGTCGAAACCCTGTTCAGCCTTTGGCTCGAATTCATGCGCCAGCATTTGTCCACGGCTGTCGCCCTCGTACTGCTGGTCCCGACCGCGATCAGCATGGACCTGCGCATGTCGCTGGTGCTGCTTGGCCTCGGGCTGCTCTATGTCGGCATCGGCCGGATGGTCATGCGCCGCACCAAGGCGGGCCAGGCCGCGGTCGAGCGCCACTACCACAAGGTGTTCGCGCATGTGACCGACTCGGTCAGCAACGTTGCGGTGCTGCAGAGCTACAATCGCCTCGGCCACGAGGCCGATACGCTGCGCCGCTACGTCAAGAACCTGCTCGACGCGCAGAACCCTGTTCTCGACTGGTGGGCGCTGGCCAATGCCTTGCACCGTCTGTCATCGGCAATCTCGATGCTGATCGTGTTGTCGATCGGCTCCTATCTCGTCACTCGTGGTCAGTTGGGTGTCGGCGACGTCATTGCCTTCACCGGTTTTGCCACGATGTTGATCGCACGCCTCGACCAGATGTCGGCTTTCGCCAACCAGATTTCCGAGGCCCGTGCCAAGCTCGAGGATTTCTACCATCTCGAGGACTCCGCGGCTGATGCCGCCGAGCCGGACGGCCTGCGCGATCTTGCCAACGTCACCGGCCATGTCCGCTTCGAGAATGTCGGCTTCGAATTCGCCAATTCCGGCCAAGGCATCGACGACGTGTCCTTCGAGGTGCAGGCCGGCCAGACCGTCGCCGTCGTGGGCCCGACGGGCGCCGGCAAGACCACGCTCATCAACCTGCTGCAGCGTGTCTTCTCGCCGTCTCATGGCCGTATCCTGATCGACGGTATCGACACCCGCACCGTGACCCGCAAGTCGGTGCGCCATTCGATTGCCACCGTGTTCCAAGATGCCGGGCTGCTCAACCGCTCGATCGAGGACAACATCCGTGTTGGCCGCGCCGATGCAAGCAATGACGAGATCCATGCCGCCGCCAATGCGGCTGCCGCACAGGACTTCATCCTGTCCAAGAGCAATGGTTACGACACGGTGGTTGGCGAACGTGGCGGGCAGCTCTCGGGCGGCGAACGTCAGCGCATCGCCATTGCCCGCGCCGTGCTGAAGGACGCACCGATCCTGGTGCTCGACGAGGCGACCAGCGCGCTCGACGTCGAGACCGAGGACCGCGTCAAGGAAGCGATCGACGAGCTGCGCCGCGACCGCACGACCTTCATCATCGCCCACCGCCTGACCACCGTTCGCGACGCCGATCTGGTCGTGTTCATGGACAAGGGCAGGGTGGTCGAGATGGGCGGCTTCACCGAGCTGTCGCTACGCAATGGCCGCTTCGCCAGCCTGCTGCGCGCCGGCGGCCTGCTCAACGACGAGGAGGTTCGCCGCCTCAGCCGCACCGTGCAGCAACAGCAGGAAGCGGCTGCCTGAGCCTCTTTCTTTTACCTCCCCCTTGTGGGGAGGTCGGACCGTAGGTCCGGGTGAGAGTACAGGCACGGCCGCCCCAATTGCGTCTGCGACACCACCGCTCGATTGCCCCGAACGCCGCGGCGGTTTATGTAGAACCGCATGAGCGATACGACTTCACGCCTGACCGGCTGGATGGACCTCGCCAACCCGACGCGCTTCGTCGGGCTGGCGGACAAGGTCGTGCCATGGCTGGCCACGATCGCCACACTGATCCTCGCCGTGGGGCTCTATATGAGCTTCGCCGCGCCTGAGGATTTCCAGCAGGGCATCACCGTCCGCATCATGTATATCCACGTGCCTTTCGCCTGGCTCGCCATGATGTGCTACACGCTGATGGCGGTCTCGGCGCTCGGCACGCTCGTCTGGCGGCATCCGTTGGCCGATGTCGCGCTGAAATCAGCCGCACCCATCGGCGCCGTCTTCACCGCGCTGGCGCTGATCACCGGTTCGATCTGGGGCAAGCCGATGTGGGGCACCTGGTGGGTCTGGGATGCTCGGCTGACCTCGGTGTTCGTGCTGCTCCTGATGTATCTCGGCATCATCGCGCTGACCCGCGCGCTCGACGATGCCAGCCGCGCCGCCTGGGCCGCGGCCATCATCACGCTGGTAGGCTTCATCAACATCCCGATCATCAAATTCTCGGTCGACTGGTGGAACACGCTGCATCAGCCGGCCTCGGTGTTCCGCATGGGCGGCTCCACCATCGACCCCAGCCTGCTATGGCCGCTGCTGGTGATGGCGCTCGGCTTTACCGTGCTGTTCTTCGCGCTGCACCTGATGGCGATGCGCACCGAAATCCGCCGCCGCCGGGTGATTGCCATGAGACGGGTCGCGGCTAGGCAGGCAGAGCGCTCTCCCCCTTCTCCCCTTGTGGGAGAAGGTGTCGCCGAAGGCGACGGATGAGGGGTGTTCCAGGGAACGCCAACGTCTCATTCCGCTGGAACACTCCTCATCCGTCTCGGCGCTGCGCGCCGATCCACCTTCTCCCACAGGGGGAGAAGGCAAGACGCTTCTTAGTTCACCCCATCCTTCCCCGCGCGGCCACCGGCAGCGTTTCCAGCACCTTGTCGCCGTCGACCAGATTGACCTCGTTGAACAAATTGGTGACGACGCAGCAATGGTCGGGCACGACACGCACGCGCTCGCCGATGCGCAGCTTGCCGTCGCCCGAAAGCGTGACGGTGCCGTGCTCCTCGCTCAGGCCCGTCACCCGCGCTCCCGACACGCCGAGCAACTCGCCGAAATCGGCGAGACCCAGCGTGTCACTGGACAGCGCCTTGCTCCCGGCATCGAGGATAGCGCGCGTCGCTGCGGGATGGCTGACCACCGTCGACAGCACCGTCAGCGCACAGTCGTCGAGGCCGCCGACGCCTTTGGCGACTTGATAGCGGTCGAGATAGATGTAGGTGCCTGGACGATACTCGGTGACAACAGATGTATCGCTGGAGCGCCACATATCCGGGGTGCCGCCGCTGGAGATGCGGTCGCAGGCGAGGCCCGACGCGGCAAGTGCCTGCTTGGCCCCGGCGAGCCAGGCTTCGGCCTCCGCTGCCCGCCCGGCGGCCGGGTAGGTCATCAGTCCGCCGAAGGCGAGGCCACCGGCTCTGTCGATCTGTCTTGCCAGCGCAACCGCTTCATCAGCCGACTGCACGCCGCAGCGGCCCATGCCGGTGTCGCATTCGACAAGCACCGGCAGTCGATGGCCGGCATCGGTGAAGGTGGTTGCCAGCCCTTCGAGCGTCTCCATGCTGTCCGCTGTCACCGACAGGGTGACGCGCCCGTGCAGCGCCAGAAGGCGTTCCAGCTTGGCGCGCCCAAGGATGTTGTAGGGAAGAAAAATATCGGTCAGCCCGGCGTCGGCCATCACCTCGGCCTCGCCGATCTTCTGGCAGGTGATGCCGACCGCGCCGGCCGCTACCTGCTTCTTCGCCCAGTAGGGCAATTTGTGCGTCTTGATATGCGGCCTGAGCTTCAGCCCGTTCTTGTCGGCATGCGCCTGGGCGCGGGCAATGTTGGCTTCCGCGCGCGCGGCGTCGATCAGGATGGATGGCGTATCGAGATCGTGGACGGTCGGCATCATCTTTTACCCCATGAGGAATCCGCGGGTTTTATGGCCCTGAAAATCCGTGATGTCACGCGGCCAGGCAAGCGGATCTGTGGTCCATACGCCCTGCGCAACGCCGGGCAGGGCGGCAAGATGGATCGACACCGCATCGGCGTTCGGCTATGCGATTTGCCAGACAAATCGATACGAAGGGATCATGATCATGAAGCGCTCCGCCATCAACGACATCATCCGCGAAGCCGACGCTTTCATCCGCTCGTTCGGCTACATCATGCCGCCCTTCGCCTATTGGTCGCCGCAGGAGGCGAAGGCGCGCCAAGCCGACTCGTCGGCGGTGTTTAGCTCGCGGCTCGGCTGGGATATCACCGATTACGGCCAGGAGAAATTCAAGGAACTCGGCCTGTTCCTGTTCACCGTTCGCAACGGCCGCTACGAGGACATGAAGAAGGGCATGGGCATGCTCTATGCCGAGAAGATCATGATCTCGCGCAAGGACCAGCTGTCGCCGATGCACCGCCACAACATCAAGGCCGAGGACATCATCAACCGTGGCGGCGGCAAGCTGGTGCTGGAACTGTTCATGCATGACCGCGACGGCGGCATCGATCCCAAGGCCGAGGTTTCGGTGCCGGTCGACGGAACCATCCACAGGCTGCCTGCGGGCGGGCTGCTGAAGCTCGACCCGGGCCAGAGCGTCACGCTGCTGCCCGGCGTCTGGCATGCCTTCTGGGCCGAGGGCAAGGATGTGCTGATCGGCGAGGTCTCGACCGTCAATGACGATCTCACCGACAATGTGTTTCGCGAACCGATCGGCCGTTTTTCCAACATCGACGAAGACGTTGCCCCGGTCCATCTGCTGGTGTCCGACTACGAGAAGTGGCTGGGGTAGGGGCGCCGCCCTACGCCTTCGGTGACGCCAGTCACACGGTCGAAAGTGGGTAGGCCGTAGCGCCTGCCTACTGCGATCCTTGTTCGACCGATCCTGCCGCTTCCTCCTTGAAGACGACCTTTGTGCCTTTTTGCACTTCGGAGGCGAGGTCTTCGGCATCCCAGTTGGTCAGCCTGATGCAACCATGCGAGAAGGTCTTTCCGATCTTGCCTGGGTCCGGAGTCCCGTGAATGCCATAACTGTCGATGGACAAGTCGATCCAGACCGATCCCACCGGATTGTTTGGCCCGGCAGCGATCGTGAAGGGGCGCTTCGTCTTCACCCCCTTGAAGGCAAACTCGGGATCGTAGTGATAGGTTGGGTGGCGCACCACGCGTTTGACCTCTGCCTCGCCACTCGGCGCGGGCTTCTCCTGGCTCCCGATCGAGGCGGGGTACGTCGCAAGCACTTTGCCGGAAGGGTCGAGCACGCGAACCTGGCGAGCGCTCTTGTCGACCTCGACGTTCCCAATGTCTTGCGGCGGATCACCTCGGGTTACAGCTGGCACCAGCAGCTTTTGCCCCGCCTTCCTGAAGCCGATGCCGGGATTGAGCCGTTCAAGCAGTTCCTCGCTGCTGTGGAAGCGCTCCGCCATCTTTTCCAGGGCATTGTGATAGGCGAGCCGGGGCAGGCGGGCCATCCTCTCCATGCGCGCCGGAATTCGCCTGGTGAACGGTCCACGCACATCCTTGCGCGTCAACTCGTAGGTCTCAAGCGCGGGGCGCGAGGAGCTCGCGACCAGCTTGTCCCATGTCTCGCGGGTAAGCTTGCCGTCGGCAGGCAATCCGTTGGCCGCTTGAAACGCACTGACTGCCCGGCTGAAGTTCTCTGCTTGGCGGCCATCGATCAGGCCTGGCGAGAAGCGTGCACGATCCAGGAGGATTTGCGCCTTCAGCACGGTCGCACTGACGCCTTTCGCTTCGCTGCCGTCAAATTGGGCGTTGTTGACAGTGGCCGCGTCCAGTTTTGCCGCCGCCGTTGCATCGCATGCCATGACGAGCATGGCGGCAGCGGCAAGAACGAGCCTGATCATGGAGGTCACACTCCTGTATGAGCACCTGCTTCTATGACGTCGCACGGCCGATCTGGTTCCATTCCCCTGGCTGCGTCCGGCTGCCGAGTGCCGATGCGCCGCAGCGAACCCGGACCAGGAGCACCCGGCGGTGGCGCGGGTGCATTGTTGATAAGGCTCCGCCATCATCCAGATGGATGGCGACTCTCGCCAGCGCATGTGTTGGCTTCAAGTCGAAGCGCAGCTCGGTGACCGAGGAGAGCCAGCATGCAATTTCCTGCCCAGAAGGACAGAAGACCGGCAGCCGAGGACGAGCGCCAGGCCCGGCTTGAGAAAACAGCCAGGCTCAAGCAGCTTCGGTCCTATGCTTCCTGGCTTTCGTCCGACCCAAACGCCCAACTTCACGATGAGATAGACTGCTCGGTGCTGATCGAGGGAGGCGTGATACGAGACAAAGCGTGGAGCCTGGGCTGATCGGCAGGTGACACGACCGGGCGGCGAGGGTTCCACCGCCAACGCTGATCGGCCGACAATTTGTTTGGCGAGCCGATCGGCCGCAACAGTGGCGGTAGGCTGACTTCGCGTCAGTGACAGCAGCCTTGTTGCGCGCTCGTCCTGCACAGGCAGGAGGAGGTGATCGGCACATCCGCCTTGGCCAGCGCCGCGGCAAGGCTTGTCTGCAATATCGGCAATTCATCAGTCTCGCCGCGCCGATTCAGGCATTCCACCAGCCCGTGCAGTGCCCAGACATTGTTCGGGTGCTGGGCGCAGCGCTGCACCGAGCCGCTCAGGCCCAAATCGTCGCGATAGACCTGTTCTGCTTCCTGCGCGTGGCCCTGGTCGAGAAGCAGCGCCGCCAGCGCATGGCGCGGCGGGTGCATCCAGGCCCACGGTTCGGTGTAGGACAAATTGTCGTCAAGCTCGACCGCCTGCCGCAAATGGCCATAGGCCTCGTCATGCCGGCCCTGATGGTACGCCAACTCGCCGTCGAGCAGGGCCACACCGACAGCCAGCGAAGCCTGCGCCGGGTTGCTGAGGAAGCGCCGGTCGGGCGCAATGCCTTTCAGATGCCGATGGAACGCTTCGCGCTCGCGCTCGGCTTCAGCAAATTGCCTGAGCGTCGCATGGGCCACACCCTTGGCGTAGTGCTGCATGGCCGCCGTCAGTACATAGAGGCCTGGCTCCGCGGTCGCCGGTTCGTCGATGATCTCCTGCCAGCGGCCGAAGCGCACTTGCACATGCGATTTCATCGCATGGTAGCCTTCCACCGTCTGCGTGAGCTTGGGCCGGCCGGGGATGGCGACCACGTCGCGCGCGACCAGGCTGCGCACTCTGTCGGCGGCCCACAGTGCAGGCTGGTACTGGCCCGACAACATGCAGGTGAACATCATCAGGTGCAGATCGTGGCAGCAGCCGAGCAAATAGTAGGTCGGCTCGTCGGCATAGGCGAGATAGAGGTCGTTGGCGCGTACCGCCTTTTCGCTGGCACGTTTGGCTTTCTCATACTCGCCGCACAGCACATAGATGTGCCCCGGCATGTGGTTCATGTGCCCGGCATCGGGGCACATCTCGCCGAGCAGATCCGCCGACCGGATGCCGCGTTCCGGCATGGTGGACATTTCCAGGAGATGGATGTGCAGGTGGACGATCGCCGGATGTTGTACTGCGCCGGCCGCATCGGCAAGCCGGATCGACCGCTCGCAGACGTCGAGCGCTTCGACGACATCGGAATTCGGCGCCGGCGCGCCGGTCTTGAGGTTCCACAGCCGCCGCACCGTGCGCATCATCAGCGCTTCGACCAGCAGTGCCATCACATCGTGGTCGTCGGGAAAGTCCCGATACACAAGCCGCATCGCGGCGGCATAGCTGTCATCCCACCGTTCGAATTCCTCCGGGCTCACCCGGTGCGGCTTCTGAAAGCGGGCGGCCAGCGCTTCGATCAGCCGCTTCTCGATTTCGTTGGCGGCAGCCGCATTGGCCCGCGCCAGCTGGACATGCTCGAAGCAGCGCCTCGTCGCGCTGTCGGCCTCGGCGTCGCCATGTTCCTTCCAGGTCAGATTGTAGAAAGGTCCGGCGGCATAGGCGATGCCCCAATGCACCATCGGACATTCAGGGTCTGTTTCGAGCGCCTTCTGAAAACACTTGATGCCTTCCTCATGGTTGAAGCCGTAGCACCAGTTGAGGCCAACATCGAACCAACGCTGGGTTTCCGTGGAGCAAGTGGAGATGGGGCGGCGGTAGGTGCCGAGGTCGAAGCGGTCCATGGGGTCTCATTTCAATTCTGATTGCCAGCGAGCCAGCTCTGGTCAGACTACCTTCGCCATCAATGTGTGCCGAAACTGGCAGGCATGGCAAACGCAACGAGTGCCATCGCTGCTTGCATTTGGATACTGTCGCCGCTTTTAGCTGGTCTCTCGGGACGGTGTTTCATCTTGCCAGCCGGCTAGCTCAGGCAGGTCGTCCAGCCAGCTTTTCTCGGTCACCAAAGCATCGCCGGCCTGCGGAGCAGCCTCGGTGGCGTTTTGGATGAGCCAATCCATCCACTTCCGATAGGCGGCCGGGGCCAACTCGGGCGGCAGCACCTTGGCCTTGGCCAGCATGCGTTTGCGGAAACTCACCTGCCTGCGGAGTTTCGTCGTCGTGAATTTGATGGCCTTGCCCTGGTATTCGACCGTCCAGCGCCCATCCCCATGGCTGGTGAGCCTGTCGATGGCGAAACCGGCGTCGACCGGTCTATCACGCCAGGGAAGCTCGACCGCATTCTTCCTCAGATCGAGTGCCCATCGCCTGTAGTCGGTCCCGGCACGCTGGGGCGGCAGCATACCAGCCTGTTCGAGTATCTTCCTGCGGAATGTGGGCTGCTTCTTGAGCTGGCCTGTCGTCAGCTCGATGCGATGCCCACGGAATTCGACATGCCAGCGGATCCTCCCATTGCCGAAATACTTGACCAGCCGGTCGATGACGAACTCGTCGTCGGAGAGCGTCACGCAGCCTTGGCTGATGCGTTCGAGAATGTACTGGCTATCAGTGAGCATGACGCGGCCTTGTGGAGGAGCTTTTCATGAAGCTTAGCCAGTAGCACAAGCCTGCGGCCAACAATCTTTTTCGCTCCGGGATTCTCGCCGGCGCCGGCGGCAGCCGCATTGGCGCGCGCCAACTGGACATGCTCAAAGCAACGCTTGGTCGCGCTGCTGGCCTCAGCCGCGCCATGCTCCTTCCAGGTCAGATTGTAGAAAGGCCCGGCGGCATAGGCGATGCCCTAATGGGCCATCGGGCAGTCCGGATCCGTCTCCAGCGCCTTCTCGAAACACTTGATGCCTTCTTCATGGTTGAAGCCGTAGCACCAGTTGAGGCCGATATCGAACCAGCGCTGGGTTTCGGCTGATTGGGTGGTGATGGGGCGACGTTAGGCGCCGAGGTTGAAGCGATCCATGTATGCTCGGTCCGACAAAATGCAGATATCGTCCGTGGAGACAAGGGCAAACCGGCTGCGCCAGCCAAGAAGCTCTTGCTCGCCCATTGCCGAACTGTAAGTTCAAGCTCTTGGCGTCCGCAAACAGATGGTTTTAGCCGCGAATGAAATTTGGTTTTGAAGAGACACAAGCAAAATATAACAGTGGATCACAACAAGCCAGAGTTTGGACCGAGCAGTGGGCTTCCCAATGGATTTATTGCCCAAATTGTGGAAGCCCCCGTCTAGAAAAATTCATCGCTAATTTGCCGGTTGCCGACTTCTTCTGCAGCAATTGCAATGATCAATTCGAGCTGAAAAGCCAAAAGAAGGCATTTGGCACGAAGGTCGCCGACGGAGCCTATTTTACCAAAATTGACAGATTGGCGTCATCGACCAACCCGAATTTGATATTGCTGAATTATGACTTGACGCAAAAAACGGTAAGGCATGTTTGCGTTATTCCAAAGCATTTCTTCGTACCAGACATCATCGAGAGGAGGAGCCCACTGGCGCCGACAGCGAGGAGGGCGGGTTGGATTGGTTCCAATATTCTGCTCCATCGCATCCCGGATGCGGGCCGAATATTTGTGGTTAGAAACAGCGTCCCGATCCCTAAGGAGGTCGTCGTCGCAAAATGGCAGCACACCCTTTTTCTGCGTGAGGAAAAGGCAGATGCTCGTGGCTGGCTAATTGAAGTAATGAGATGTGTCGATATGATCGGCGCGACGGATTTCGACATCGAACAAATCTACGCCTTCGAAAAGAAACTGAGCGCTCTGTACCCGAACAACAGAAATGTAAGACCGAAGATTCGTCAGCAATTGCAGTTCCTCAGAGACAACGGATATCTCGAGTTTGTGGCCCGCGGCCGCTATCGCTTGAGGAAAGAGAGTTTTTGAAGGCCGAGCAAAGGGACGATGCCTAAATGTCTTGGTATGCAAACCATTATGAATGCTACAGGTGCGGCGAACATTGGGTCGACGAATGGTCATGCATGTGCGACGATGACTGTCCAAATTGCGGCGCTCGTCATGCTACACCAATTGAAAGTGAAGACCTCACGCGTCTCATTGTACCGGATGCGAGTGATTTTGTCGTCTTAAGGTCTCCAGATAATGCACAGGATCAGCCCGACTATGAAGAGATCGGGCGCTTCGCTAGCAACGCGCTAGCGAAGCGATTTCTCGACGCCGCGGCGAACTAAGGCGTCGTCCGCGAATAACGACGTCGAAAGGGGAAGGTCGGTCCGATGGTTGGTTCGATTTCCTTTGAAAATCATTGCGCGTGAGATTGACCGCTTGCAGCTTCCGAGATTTTGACGCCAGCCGGATCGATGTTGGTAAATATTTTGAGGAAAAGGCCAAAAGCTTATGAAATTAAACTGGCTGGGGAACCTGGATTCGAACCAGGACTAACGGAGTCAGAGTCCGTGGGTCTACCGTTAACCTATTCCCCAGCAGGCGCGGTCATGAACCGCGCGGGCCGAGCGGCTGAGCCGCTTGAGCGCTGCCTTGTAGCCGCCAGTGGAAAATAGTCAAGCCTGCTTGGCGTTTCAATTGCTACGTTTCCTCAGCGGGTTCAGACGCCACGTTTGAAGATGGAGGCCCTTAGGCCTCGTGTCGGTTTCCGCGCCTCAGCTCTCCGTCCGGCTGAACTGCGAGCGTTCGAAGAACAGCACCACACCCAGGCCAAGAATCAGCGGGATGATCAGGTAGAACAGCCGGAACACCAGCAGCGCCGCCAGCACGCCGACCGGATCCATGTCCGACAGGCCGGCGAGAAACACCACCTCGAACACGCCGAGCCCGCCCGGCGCATGCGAGATCTGCGCGATCGAGAAGGAGACGAGGAAGACGCCCAGTATGACGAAGTAGCCGGGATTTTGGGCTGCGGGCAGGGCGAAGAAGATGATCGCGGCGGCGGCCAGCAACTCGATCGGGCCGATCAGCAATTGCCGCGCGACGATCGGCAGCGCCGGATAATGCAGCTGAAAGCTGGCGATCTTCAGCGGGCGCAGATGCAGCCAACTGCCGAAGACATAGGCGGCGACGAGCAGCAGCATCGCGATACCGGCCGCTTCCGACAGGCCATGATGGGCGATGCCGGAAAACCGGTCGAGTATCTCAGGCTCGAACACCAGAACCAGGCCCGAGGCAAAAATCGTCGACAGCACGAAGGTGATCCAGCAGACCGCCACCAGCACGCCGACATCCTGTCCGGTCAGGCCCCTGGTACCATAGGCGCGGTAGCGGATGACGGCGCCCGAAAACACCGAACCGCCAATGTTGTGCGACAGCGCATAGGTGGTGAAGGAGCACAGCGTGACGAACAGCCACGACACGCGCTTGCCGATATGCAGGAGCGCGATGTGGTCGTAGCCGGCAAGCGAGGCATAGGCGATGATCGAACTCAGCGCGGCAAGAACCCAACCCCGGGTCGGAATGGCCGTGATACCGTCCCAGACGTCGTCGAGCGAAACGCCGCGCAGTTCGTGCCAGAGCAGCAGCAGCGAGAAGATCACGGCAGCGATGCCGACAACCGGCCAGAAATAGCGTCTCCAGTTCATTGCCTGACTGCCATGCGTTGCGGGTCCGCTTCCTTTTCGTGGCTGGTGGGAGGCCGGCTTTGCCGGATTCTTCCGCTCATTTCAGAAATGCCTCATCGAAGCCGGCTATTCAACCGCGAACCCTTGTCGCAGCGTCGGCCGGCTAGATTTGCCGCAGTGAGCGGCCGAAAGAGATGCCGGCAGGCGTAGCCGGCAACTGCGGCGTGCGGGTTCATTACGCGGCCGCCCCGGAACGGCGGTTTGCGGCCTGCCGGCAAAATTCGGCACGCGGCTCTTGGTGATCGGGCGCGGCGCTGTTAGTCTGGCGGCAACTTAAAACACTGAAGCGCCTGCTGCGTCCATCATAGGTTCGCGCGGCGCCGGAAGGAACGACAGTGGAAGACCACGACACCGGCGCCAGCGCGCCGGAGGTGGGCGTGTCCAGCGCTTCCCGGCGGTCGGCTGGCCCGGGGAATGCAAGCTGGCAGCAACGCCGCCCGACGGAGTTCCGCTCCGCGGACGGGCAGGCGGGCGACGCACCCCACAAAGGCAAGCCCAAGAAGCGGCGCAAGCGAAGGCGCGGGCGCAAGGTTTTTGCGCGCGACGAGACACGTCCCGCGGAGAATCGATCGCCGGCGCCGGGCAAGACCGGTGTCCCGGCGGCGGCGGCCCACAGACCGTCGGAATCGCTGGCCTCGCCCGCCGCTGTAGTGCCAGGGCCGGAACAGAGCGCCCGTCGGCCGCCGGTCCAGGAGCTTCCGGTGTTTGCGGCTCTTGACCTCGGCACCAACAATTGCCGGCTGCTGGTGGCCGTGCCGACGCGGCATGGCCAGTTCCGCGTCATCGACGCTTTTTCGCGCATCGTCCGGCTGGGCGAGGGGCTCACCGCCAATGGCCGGCTCGGCCAGCCGGCGATGGACCGCGCGGTCGAGGCGCTGAAAATCTGCGGCGACAAATTGCGCAACCGCAAGATCAGAAAAGCCCGGCTGATCGCCACCGAGGCCTGCCGCACGGCCGAAAACGGCGTCGAGTTCATCGACCGCGTGGAACGCGAGGCCGGCCTGAAGCTTGAGATCATCGACCGCCAGACCGAAGCGCGGCTGGCGGTGTCCGGCTGCGGCTCGCTGGTCGAGCGCGACACCCAAGGCGTCGTCCTGTTCGATATTGGCGGTGGTTCGTCGGAAATCGCGCTCATCGATCTCGCTGGCCGCCGTTCGCCAAGGCTGGCCAATCATATCGTGTCGTGGACGTCGCTGCCGGTCGGCGTCGTCTCGCTGGCCGAGCGCTTTGGCGGCCGCACGGTGACGCGCGAGATCTTCGCCGCCATGGTCGACGACGTTGCCGGCCGGCTGGCCAGCTTCGACGGTCGCGATCGGCTGAGCCATCTCAAGGCCAGTCCGAATTTCCATCTGCTGGGCACGTCCGGAACCGTGACGACGCTGGCCGGTGTCCACCTTGAGCTCGATCGCTACGATCGCCGCCGTGTCGATGGGCTGTGGATGGACCGCGACAGCGTCGATCGCATGGTCGAACGACTGGTTGGCTGGGATTTCCAGCAGCGCTGCGCCAACCCTTGCATCGGTGCCGATCGCGCCGATCTGGTGCTGGCCGGCTGTGCTATCCTCGAGGCGATCCGCGCCGTGTGGCCGTCCGAGCGGCTGCGAGTCGCCGATCGTGGCCTGCGCGAAGGTATTTTGAGCGAACTGATGGCCGATGATGGCGTCTGGCGCAACGATGGGCGTGGCAGAGCGTGAGCCCGAACCGAAGAATTAAGCAATGACCAAGAAACCGGAAAAACCAGGATCAGCCAGCATTCGTGTGCTGAAGACGCGGATCAAGAAGAAGAGCGGGCTGAAGGAATCGTCGCGCCGCTGGCTGCAGCGCCACATCAACGATCCCTATGTCCAGCGCTCCAAGGCTGACGGCTATCGCTCACGCGCGGCCTACAAGCTGATCGAGATCGACGACAAGCACCATCTGCTGAAACCCGGTATGAAGGTCATCGACCTCGGCGCCGCCCCCGGCGGCTGGTGCCAGGTCGCGGCAGCGCGGACGAAATCGACGGCCGACAAGCCGCATGTCATCGGCATCGATTATCTCGAAATGGACGCGGTGCCCGGCGCGCCGGTGCTGCTGATGGATTTCCTCGATCCGCTGGCGCCGCAGAAGCTGGCCGAGGCGCTGGGCGGCGATCCCGATATCGTGTTGTCCGACATGGCGGCGCCAACCACCGGGCACAAGCGGACCGACCACATCCGCACCATGCATCTATGCGAGGTGGCGGCCGATTTTGCGCTGTCGGTGCTGAAGCCGGGCGGGCATTTCCTCGCCAAGACTTTCCAGGGCGGCGCCGAAAACGAGCTGCTCTCCATGCTCAAGAAGAACTTCCGCTCCGTCCATCACGTCAAGCCGCCGGCGTCGCGGGATGAATCGGTCGAGCTCTATTTGCTGGCCAAAGATTTTAAAGGGCGAGAGGCCGGTCCGCCGTCAGGCGGATCGGAACGTCCAGTGGACGTTCCGAAGGCCTCGAGCGCCCGGAGCCATAGCGAAGGGCCGGGGGACGCCGACGACTGACAGGGCACCGCCGGTCCGCCGTCGGGCGAATCGGGCCGTCGAGAAGGTGAGACCGAAGCGTAGGCTGCCATCAGTTGCCGGGTGGGCTCACCGTTTCCAGCGTCTTGGGTGTTGTCAGCCGGCCGTGACCGGAGATGGCGTTGCCGGCGTCGGGTGCCAGCCGGACGAAGGATAGCGATGCCGCCGCCGAGACCGCTGCGACGATGAAGAAGGCAATGTGGAAGTCGTCCAGCGACAGCGGGCCGCCATGGATTGACGTCGATACTTCCAGGATTCCGCCGGCCAGCGCCACGCCGAGCGCGACCGACAACTGCTGGAACACCGCTGTAATCGGCGTCGCCTTGCTGGTGTCTTCAGCCGAAACCTCGGCATAGGCGAGCGCATTGACGCCAGTGAAGAACATCGATCGGATGAAGCCGCCGACGAGCAGCATGGCCAGCATCAAGAGATAAGGTGTGTCGGGTGTGAACAGGCCGTTGATGGCGATCGAGGCGGCGGCGACCAGCGAACCGACAACCAGCACGCGGCGGAAGCCGGCGACGCGGAAGATCAGCGCGGTGACGAATTTCATGCCGATGGCGCCGATTGCAGAGACGAAGGTGATCATGCCGGACTGGAATGGCGTCAGCCCAAAGCCGATCTGGAACATCAGCGGCAGGAGGAACGGCACCGCGCCGATGCCGATGCGAAACAGTCCGCCGCCAAGCACCGAGGAGCGGAACACCTGGTTGCGGAACAGTTCGAGCGCCAGCAGCGGGTTTTTGGCGCGCCGCGCGTGCAGCAGATAGAGCGCCCCCGACACGAGGCCGACCGTTACGGTGGTGACACCGACGATTGGCGGCAGATAGGGCAAGCTGACCACCGACAGGCCAAACACCACCCCGGATGCCGCCAGCCCGCTCAGCACGAAGCCGATGAAATCAAGTGGCGGGGTCTGCGCGGGTTCGGTCTCCGGCAGGAAACGCGTCGCCAACCAGATGCCGACCACGCCGATCGGCACATTGATCAGGAAAATCCAATGCCAGGTGAAATAGGTGGTGATGAAGCCACCGACCGGCGGTCCGACCAGCGGCCCGACCAGCGCCGGAACGGTCAGCCAGGACATCGCCGCGACGAGTTCGCTTTTCGGTGTCGCGCGCACCAGCACCAGCCGCCCAACCGGCGTCATCATGGCGCCGCCGATGCCTTGCAGGAAGCGCGACACCACGAAAGCCGGCAGCGAACCGGAGAGGGCGCAAGCGATCGACCCGACGATGAAGACCGCGATCGCGGCGCGAAAGATATTCTTGGCGCCGAAACGGTCTGCCATCCAGCCGCTGATCGGAATGAAGATCGCCAGCGATACCAGATAGGCAGTCAGCGCCAGCTTGAGTGCGATCGGGCTGGTGTGGATGTCGACGGCGATCGCCGGCAGCGATGTCGCGATGACGGTCGAATCCATGTTTTCCATGAAAAGGGCGACCGCCAGGATGAGCGGGATGGTGCGGTTCACAAAACGCGTCCGACTTGATTCTTTTACGGTTGACGGGAGGCAAGCCAACATGCAGGGCGGTTATCATGGGCTGGCTCTGATGTCGCATTAATTTGCTGTCACTTTTGTGCGACTGCGGGGAGACAGGCAGTTCGCTTGGCCTGCCGCCGTGCCTAAATCAGAACTGCCGAGACGGCTAAGGTCCTCTCGTTCCGTCTCCGGCGCTGGCCAAGCAGCAAGGAATAGCTTGCGAATAGCGATGCGCCACGCTATTGTAGTGTATATAACTACTATATGGACTTTGTCATGGAAGAAGCCGTTTCGGCAGCCGATGCCAACCGTAGATTTTCTCTCATCCTGCGCGGTGTTCGCGAAGGACAAAGCTATGTTGTGACCAGTCATGGGCGACCCGTCGCGCGGATCGTGCCCGCGGATCGACAGCAGGGTGTGGCTTCCCGCTCGCGCTTAGCGTTGTTGTCGCGCCTCGAACGCCAGCCTGTTTTGGATGTCGGACGCTGGACCCGTGACGAGCTCTACGAGGACGAGCGGTGAAGGTCGCGCTCGACACCAATGTCCTTGCCTACGCGGAAGGGGTCAACGGTGCCGAGAAGCGCGATATCGTTCTCGAACTGCTGCGCAACCTGCCGCAAGAGGCTGCTGTTATTCCCGTCCAGGTCCTTGGTGAGCTGTACAATGTTCTTGTCCGCAAGGCCGGAAGACCGCCTGTGGAAGCTCGGGATGCCCTTCTGAGCTGGCGCGACGCGTTTCCAGTTGCCGCGACAGTGCAAGACGTAATGATGATGGCGGCTGATCTGGCTACGGACCACCACTTCAGCATTTGGGACGCGGTCATTTTGTCCACCGCTTCGCAAACCGGTTGTCGGATGCTCCTTTCGGAAGACCTGCAAGATGGCTTCACATGGGGTGGCGTAACTGTCGTCAGCCCTTTCGCATCGCCGCGTCACGCACTGCTCAATGCTCTCTTGGGGGAGTCTTCTGGATAGAACGCGAAACACCGAGACGATCGGCTTTTCATCGGCGCTTGGACGTGGTACCAGCCAGCGCCAATTCTGAAAGGGAAGAAACGAGTCGGCGCTGTCCATTCCGGTCCAGCGCTTTTTTGTATTCCCCCACCGCGTTTTATATTCAAGGGACTGGCCATGGCAAAAATCATCGAAACGTCCACCGGCGCATTGGCGCTGACCTTTGACGACGTGCTGCTGCAGCCCGGCCATTCCGAGGTCATGCCCGGCGAGACCGATGTCCGCACCCGCATCGCCGGCGACATCGACCTCAACGTGCCGATCCTCTCGGCGGCGATGGACACCGTCACCGAGGCCAGGCTCGCCATCGCCATGGCCCAAGCCGGCGGCATTGGCGTCATCCACCGCAATTTCTCGCCGGCCGAACAGGCCGAGCAGGTGCGGCAGGTCAAGAAATTCGAATCCGGCATGGTGGTCAATCCTGTCACCATCGGCCCCGACGCGACGCTCGCCGACGCGCTGGGCCTGATGCGCAGCTATTCGATCTCGGGCATTCCGGTGGTCGAGAATGGTGGCACTGGCGGCCACAAGGTCGGGCGGCTGATCGGCATCCTGACCAATCGCGACGTGCGCTTTGCCTCCGATCCGGCGCAGAAGGTCCATGAGCTGATGACCCGTGACAACCTGATCACGGTCAAGGAGAACGTCGACCAGGACGAGGCCAAGCGGCTTCTGCATCAGCACCGCATCGAAAAGCTGGTTGTCGTCGACAGGCAGGGCAACTGCGTCGGATTGATCACCGTCAAGGACATCGAGAAGTCGCAGCTCAACCCGCACGCCAGCAAGGACGCACAGGGCCGCTTGCGCGCCGCCGCGGCCACCAGCGTCGGCGATGACGGCTATGAACGCGCCGAACGTCTCATCGATGCCGGCGTCGACCTTCTGGTGATCGACACCGCGCATGGCCACTCGCAACGCGTGCTCGACGCGGTGACGCGCGCCAAGAAACTCTCCAACTCGGTTCGCATCCTGGCCGGCAACGTCGCCACCGCCGCGGGCACGCAGGCGCTGATCGACGCCGGTGCCGACGCCGTCAAGGTCGGCATCGGTCCGGGCTCCATCTGCACCACCCGCATCGTCGCCGGCGTCGGCGTGCCGCAGCTCTCGGCGATCATGTCGGCGGTCGAGACGGCGCACAAATCCGGCGTCTCGGTTATCGCCGATGGCGGTATCAAATATTCCGGCGATCTCGCCAAGGCGCTCGCCGCCGGCGCAAGTGCCGCCATGATCGGCTCGCTGCTGGCTGGGACCGACGAAAGCCCCGGCGAGGTCTATCTGCACCAGGGCCGCTCCTTCAAGGCGTATCGCGGCATGGGCTCGGTTGGCGCGATGGCCCGCGGCTCCGCCGATCGCTACTTCCAGGCCGAGGTGCGCGACACGCTGAAACTGGTTCCGGAAGGCATCGAAGGGCAGGTTCCCTACAAGGGACCTGTGTCTGGCGTGCTGCACCAGCTTGCGGGCGGCTTGAAAGCCGCTATGGGTTATGTTGGTGGCCGCGACCTTGCCGATTTCCGCGAGCGCGCCACTTTTGTGCGCATATCCAATGCCGGACTTCGTGAAAGCCACGCCCATGACGTCACGATTACCCGCGAAAGCCCGAACTATCCCGGTGGAGCCTGACCAGTACGGGCTCGGGCGGAACCTGACGGCAACGATCCTGCGGCTGTCTCGCCACGCAGGCGCGCTCTGTTTCCTGTCGGCGGTGGTTTTCATCGCCATGACGGCTCTGGAATTCTTCTATTTCCGCCAGTTGAGCGGCGGCTTGCCGTCACTCGACATGCGCATTTTAGGGTTTACGCCGGACGAAGGCATGGCCTGGCTGACGGCGCTCGGCCGGCGCGGCGGCGAGATCATTCTCGTCTGGCACTATCTGACCTTCGATCTGTTGTTCCCGGCGCTGCTGTCGGTCACGCTGGTCAGCCTCATCCTGGCCACCGGCCGGCGATTGAAGGCTTTCCGCGTGCTGCCGGCGCAGCTGCAGTCGATTTTCGCGTTGGTCCTGGTGCTTCCCTACACGCTTGCACATTACGTTCAGAACTTTGCGGTGGCGCGGCTTCTGTCCGATTTCCTGTCGGCCAACCCGGACTCGCTGTCTTTCGCCTCGGCGCTCACCGTCACCAAATTCGCGCTTTTCGCCATACCGGTGATCGTCATCGCGGCCTTCTGGCTGGCGGGCCAGAAACGCCAGGCCTGATGCCGCACGCGAAGCCCAACCGGGCAGGGGGCACTTGATGAACCAGACCACGATCTTCTGGCCCGTTCTCGCGCATGTGCTGCTGATCTACATCGTCTACTGCGTCCTGGGTCGTCGCAGATACGGCGCAATCAGGTCAGGCGAGGCGAAGGCCGGTCAGTTCAAGGTGCGTTCGGCCGAACCGGCCTCCAGCGTCACCGTTGCCGCCAATCTCACCAACCAGTTCGAACTGCCGGTGCTGTTTTACGTGCTGTGCCTGACGCTGCACCTGACCAACGGCGTCAACTATCTGACCTTGTCGCTGATGTGGATTTTCGTCGCGTCCCGCTATTTCCATGCCTGGATTCACCTGACCAGCAACAATCTGCTGCTGCGCAGCCGGTCATTCTTCGTCAGTGCGGTGATTCTCCTGCTGGGATGGATCTGGTTCGCGCTGCACCTGCTCGGCGCGGTCTGAGCAGAGCGCTTCTGCCTTCTCCCACAGGGGAGAAGGGAAGTCCGTTCGCCTAAAGGTCGAACACCGCGATCTTGCGCTTGTCGAACTTGATGCCGATCTCGCCGCGCACCAGCTTGAGCGCGGCCTCGCCGAACACCGCGCGCCGCCAGCCTTGCAGCGCCGGTACGTCGGCTTCCTCGCCCTCGGCGGCGATACGGTCGATGTCGTCGCTGGAGGCCAGCACCTTGGAAGCGACGCCTTCCTTTTCGGCGACGATCCGCAGCAGCACCTTCAACAGTTCCGCCGCGGCGCTCGAGCCCTCGGGCGGCTGGAAACTCTTTGGCAGTTTCGGCATCTCTTCCTTGGGCAAGGCAAGCGCGGTGTTGACCGCGCCAAGCAGCGCCGTTGCCGTCGACGAGCGCTCCCAGCCCTTCGGCGTCGTGCGCAGCTTGCCGAGGGCTGCCGCGTCGCGCGGCGCCTGCTGCGCCACCTCGTAGATCGCGTCGTCTTTCAGAACGCGGCCGCGCGGCACGTCGCGTTCGCGCGCCTCGCGCTCGCGCCACGCCGCCACGCCCTGCACGATCGCCAGTTCCTGTGGCTTGCGCAGCCGCATCTTCAGCCGCTTCCAGGCGTCCTCGGGATGCGGATCATAGGTCTCGCGGGAGGTCAGCACCTCCATCTCCTCGTTGAGCCAATGGGCGCGGTTTTCCCGCTCCAATTCGGCGCTGAGGTGCTGATAGACCTCGATGAGATGCGTGACGTCGGCCAGCGCGTAGTCGAGCTGCTTGTCGGAAAGCGGCCGGTGGCGCCAGTCAGTGAAGCGCGATGACTTGTCGAGCCGTGCGCCGGTGATGCGCTGCACGAGCTGATCGTAGGAAACACTGTCGCCGAAGCCGCAGACCATCGCCGCCACTTGCGTGTCGAACACCGGATGCGGAACCAGATCGCCGAGGTGGACGATGATTTCGATGTCCTGCCGCGCGGCGTGGAAGACTTTGACCACCGCTTCATTGGCCATCAGCCTGAAGAACGGCTTCAGGTCGATATCGGGAGCCAGCGGATCGATCAGCGCCGTCACGCCGGGTGCGGCCATCTGTATGAGGCACAGGATCGGCCAAAACGTCGTTTCTCGTATGAATTCGGTGTCGACGGTGACGAAATCCGACTTTTCGAAAGCGGTGAGAACGGTCTCGAGTTCTTTCTGGGTGGTGATGACGTGCATCAAATCGCTTTTGACAGGAGTAAGGTCTTCCTAGATTTCAGCCGCCGGGGCTTTCGTCAAGCTTTGGCAACGCCATCATCAGGTTCCCGGACCATCGGAATCGTCGTTTCTCCTGGCCAGCCGCGCGAAAACCGTCGAAGTGCGCAGGAGCGCGGTGAAGCGGCCGCGCCTGCCTGCCGGCACACCGGACCGGGCCTGCATGCGGTAAAGGATGACGGCGATGAAGATCGCATAGACCACCGCGCTGAATACAAACAGGGCGCCCGGTCCGAAATATTGCATCGCCGTCGAGGCGGCGAACGGGCCGCCAATGGCGCCGAAGGAATAGAACAGCATCAGCGCCGCGTTGATCAGCACGAACTCGCCCGTGTCGGCGCGATCGTTCGAATGCGCCGCCGACAGCGAATAGAGCGGCATGGCGAAACAGCCGAAGATGAAGATGAGGATGAAGTTGAGCGCCGGATTGCTGCCGGCGATGAACACCAGCGCCAGCGCCGAAAGCATCGCGCAGCAGGTCGTGATCAAGAGCACGCGGCGCCGATCCCAGCGGTCGGAGAGGTAGCCAAGCGGATACTGGATGATGGCGCCGCCAAAGATGCCGACGCTGACGAAGGTGACGACATCGGCGACCGACATGCCGATCTGCTCGGCATAGACCGGCGACAAGGTGCGAAAGGCGCTGTTGGTGACGCCGACGGCGATGCAGCCGAAGCAGCCCAGCGGCGAAATCCGCCAGACGCGCGCCAGGTCGAGCTTGACCTCTTCGGGTGGTGCCGGGTTGGAGCGGTCGCCGAGCGACACCGGCACCAGCGACAAGGTGATCATCATCGACATGATGGCGAAGATGGCGAAACCGCCGGCGCCGAAGACCGGGATCAGGAACTGGGCTGATGTCACCGAACCGATGTCGACCATCCGGTAGATCGCCAGCACGCGTGCCCGGTCGTGATTGCCGACGCCGGAATTCAGCCAGCTTTCGACGATGGTGAACAGCCCGGCGAAGCAGAAGCCGCCGGCAAGGCGCACCGCGCACCACATCACCGGATCGATGACCAGCACCAGGAGCAAGGTGCCGACCGAAGCGATCGCCGCCAGTGCCGAAAACGCCCTGATATGACCGACCGCCTTCATGATCCGAGTGATGGCAAGGCAGCCGAGCAGGAAGCCGGCGAAATAGAAGGTTCCCATCAGGCCGATGTCGGAAGCCGAAAACCCTTCCTGCGCACCACGCAGCGCGATCAGCGTGCTCTGCAGCCCATTGCCGCCGAGCAGTATGCCGGCGGCGAGGAGGAGCGGGATCATCGGGCGGATGGAGGACATGAAGAGGCGATCACGTGTCGGTGATCCCTTATTGGACCATCGCCTTGGCCAACGCCAGCAGCAATTCCCTGCGCCAACAGGGATGATCGCATTTCGCTTTGGTCAGCGCTCAGCGCTGCCGGCGACGCGACTGCCGATCGTCGGGCCACAGGCCGAGCCGCTCGGTTGCTCCCGTCGCGATACCTATTCCGGCGAGGACTGCCATCAGCCCGACAATCAGGTTCGCGCTTACCTGTTCGCCCAGGAAGACGACACCGAAGATCGATGCCGTCACCGGATTTACCGCAATGGAGACGGCAACCAGTGTCGGCGGCGCGCGCTCGAGCGCGAATGCCCAAAGGAAGAAAATGAAGGCGCCGCAAATTATGGCCAGATAAGCGCTCGCGATCCACTGAGGTGCACTGAGAGTGGCAAGTCGCGCGAAGCCTCCGCTCGAAACCACCAGGACCGATAGGCAGACCGCGCCCACGCCCATGCCAAACGCCACGAACGGGATTGGCGCGGTGCGGGATAGAAATGGTCTCGACCAGACGTTGTAGAGCGCCATGCAGAAAGCGGCCGCGACCATGAGAAGATCTCCGCGCCAGGCATCTGGGGGAGCAGTCGTCAGGCTCGTGCCGAGCGCTACGGCCACTCCTGCCATTGCGATCAGGACACCGACGATCTTGCGGATAGTCGGCGGCTCGATCTTCAGAACTGCCGCGGCAAGCATCGTGAGCAGAGGCAGTGTCGAAAGCGCAAGCGCACCTCGCGCGGCCGTCGTGTAGACAAGGGCTCCATTGAAGAGCACCGGAAACAGCCCGAAGAACAGAAGGCCCAATGCACCAGTGCCGAGCCAATCGCTCTTCGGCGGCCACCTGTCTCGCCGCCAGAGAGCGACGGCGGCCAAAACCAGAAAGCCGCCGCCGAACCGGACGGCACCGATAGCCAGAGGATCGAGCGTGCCCGCGAGATATCGCGTTGCGCCAACGGCGGTGCCCCCGAAAGCGCTGGAGAGAATCGCGGCGAGCACTCCTGTGACTTCCATGGTTCCCGACCTTGCTGGCTCGGAACCGGGGATATCGGGAAGGCGGGCCATAAGGAATCGAATAAGCTCAATGAGTTTGATAACATTCCACTATGAGCATCCCGAATCTCGATCCGGACCTTCTGCGGGCCTTTGTCGTCGTTGCCGAGCGACTCTCGTTCACGCGAGCCGCCGAGCAGCTCAATAGAACGCAGGCGGCCGTCAGCTTGCAGGTGAAACGTCTTGAGGAGCGCATCGAGACCATCTTGTTCCGGCGCTCGACAGCCCGCGTTGAACTCACCGCCGCCGGGGAGGGCTTTCTGATCGATGCCCGCCGCATACTTGCTCTCAATGAGCAGGCGATTGCGCGTGTTTCCGGTCAGCAGGTGGGCGGACAGGTTCGCATCGGGGTCATGGAAGATTATGGCACCAAGATCCTGCCGCGCCTCCTTTCGGGCATCGCCGAGCGATTTCCGTTGGTGCAGGTCGAAATGGAGATTGGTCTTACCGCCCGGCTCCTGAAACGGCTTGGGTCCTCGTTCGACGCCGTCATCGCCATGCACCCGGAAGGTACGACCGAGGGAGATTTGATATGCCGCGAAAGGGCGATTTGGGCAGCGGCGGCGACGCGAGCCGTCGAGGAACTCGATCCGCTGCCCGTCGCTCTGTCGAGCCCCGATTGCCTATTTCGTTCCTGGGCAATTGAGGCGCTCAACAAGGCAGGCCGGCCATGGCGATTGGCCTATGTCAGCCCGAGCCTCTCAGCCACGGAGGCAATTGTTGAACAGGGCCTGGCGGTCACCGTGGTCAAAGGCAGCATGCTTGCGCCAGGCCTGCGCGGCGTCCATCCAGGCCGCCATGCGCCGCCGCTGCCCGGGGCGGAGATTCGTCTTCACCGGGCGGAGACCTCTTCCGCCAGCGCTTTACTGGTCGTAGATCACCTTTCCCATCGCCTCCGGCTGTCGGCGCTTGGGTCATAGAGGTGATGCTTTGACGGGCCGAGCGGGCCGACGGCGGAGCCGGCCTTTCATTTTGAACCCGTCGCGCATGTTGAGGCCGAGTAGCGTGATGTTCGTCGCGCCGGCGGCCAATTCGAGCGCCTGCACGGCGTAGAAGCTGGTGTCGAACTCGCTGGCTCTCGCCTTGGATGCGAGGAAGAGTGCGGAGGGGATGAGAACCAGGAGACCATTGGCGGCTATCCATGGCATGCGCTTGATCTTCGCGCCGATCAGCCCGGCCTGCCGGCCCTTGGCCGCCGCAAAGCCCGAACCTCCCGCCGCCGCCAGCGCTGGAACGAGCAACAGGAAGCTCCACGGTATGGCCATCTTGACGGCGGCTATCGCCACCTGGGAGGCAAACATCTCACTGAGGACCGTCGACAGCCAGAGGCTTGCGATCGTCAGCATCGCGACCGTCCCGGCGACTGGGTGAATGACCTTGATCATGGCTTTCCCACCATTCTTGCAATCGTTTAAGCCAGGCAGATGCCCGGCACCGCCACCTTTTGGAACAGATGCGGAGAGGCGACGGCCGAGGACGGATAGGCCGAGAGCTTCGCCCTGAACTCGGGATGCGAGAACGCTGCCCGGAAGTCAGCCATCGTTTCCCATATGGCATAATTGAAATAGGCCGGACTTTCGCCGATTGCGCGGTGAAGCTGAGTCGAGATGAAGCCGGGCTGCTGCTTCATGAAGACCGCATCATCCTGCCATGCATGGAGGAAGGTCTGCTCGTCGGCCTTGTCGAGCGTGAAGACGTTGACCAGCACGACGGAGGTAGCATCGATCGCGATCTGGCGGTCGATCGGGAAAGCGGGGTTCAGTGGGCGCATGAGCGACATGATAAGCTCCGTTAATTGGTGTTATGGTGCCAATCTGTTACCTTGATTACATTATCAATTTGACAACATAATGTCAATAGCAATATAGGATGTCATATGCCTGATGCCAAGCGAACACCTGCCGGCAATGCCTTGACCGATCTCATTCTCGACCTGTTCAGGCTCAGCAGCCGAATGCTCACATCGGGTGACAGGCTGGTCGCCGACCTCGGTTTGACGAGCGCCCGCTGGCAGATTCTCGGCGCTGTCGTGACCGCCGAACGCCCTCAGCCAGTCGCGTGGCTGGCGCGCGATCTGGGAGCCAGCCGCCAGAATGTCCAACGGATCGTCAACGACCTGCATAGGGAAGGGCTCGTCGCCTTCGAGGCCAATCCGCATCATCAGCGTGCGCAGCTTGTCGTTTTGACTGACAAGGGAAGACAGACTTTCGATGCCGCGGTGCATTTGCAGGCGCCATGGATCGAAAACCTCGCGGATGGCCTGCTGGTCGAGGACATCAACACCACGCACAGGGTCATGACGGCGCTGCGGAAAAAACTGGAAGGCAACGATGAAGCTGAAGAGCAAGCCTGACGGTTGTGGCCCTGTGGCGGTTTCCTTCACAGGCTGAGTGCCGCGCTGATCCTCGCGCTGCCTCTCTGCGGCTACCGGGCGGCGAACACCATGGACACGGAAGTCCGCTTGCCTTGACAAATCCGGCCTCCCATGCGCTTTTCGCGCAAATTTTCAGGGCCGGGCCGTGATGCCTTGGCCGGCAACTAGAGCACCCCGGACTTTACCAATGACAATGCACCGTTACCGCAGCCATACCTGTGCCCAGTTGAGGAAGAGCGACGTCGGCTCGACCGTTCGCCTGTCGGGCTGGGTGCATCGCGTGCGCGATCATGGCGGCCTGCTCTTCATCGACCTGCGCGACAATTATGGCCTGACCCAGATCGTCGCTGATCCGGATTCTCCTGCCTTCAAGGTCGCCGAAACCGTGCGCGGCGAGTGGGTCATTCGGGTCGACGGCGAGGTCAAGGCGCGTTTGCCCGAGACCACGAACGCCAATTTGCCGACCGGCGAGATCGAGATCTTCGCCCGCGAGATCGAGGTGCTGTCGGCGGCCAAGGAATTGCCGCTGCCGGTGTTCGGCGAGCCCGACTATCCCGAGGATATCAGGCTGAAATACCGCTTCCTCGATCTGCGCCGCGAGACGCTGCACAAGAACATCATTGCGCGTACAAAAATCATCGCGGAAATGCGCAAGCGCATGGGCGAGGTCGGCTTCACCGAATTCTCGACGCCGATCCTCACCGCGTCGTCGCCCGAGGGCGCGCGCGACTTCCTGGTGCCATCGCGCATCCATCCCGGCACCTTCTACGCGCTGCCGCAGGCGCCGCAGCAGTACAAGCAGCTGATCATGGTGTCGGGCTTCGACCGCTACTTCCAGATCGCGCCCTGCTTCCGCGACGAGGACCCGCGCGCCGATCGTCTCCCTGGTGAGTTCTACCAGCTCGACCTTGAAATGAGCTTCGTCGAGCAGGACGACGTGCTTTCGACCATGGAACCTGTCATGCGCGGGGTCTTCGAGACCTTCGCCAACGGCAAGCCGGTGACGCAGAATTTCCAGCGCATCCCCTATGATGTGGCCATGCGCAAATACGGTTCCGACAAGCCGGACCTGCGCAACCCGATCGAAATGCAGGCCGTTTCCGACCATTTTCGCGATTCCGGCTTCAAGGTGTTCGCCAACATCCTGGCCAACGATCCGAAGGCTGAGGTGTGGGGCATTCCGGCAAAGACCGGCGGCAGTCGCGCCTTCTGCGACCGCATGAATTCCTGGGCGCAGGGCGAGGGCCAGCCGGGGCTGGGTTATATCTTCTGGCGCAAGGAGGGTGACAAGCTCGAAGGCGCCGGCCCACTCGCCAAGAACATCGGCGAGGAGCGCACAGAGGCGATCCGCCTTCAACTCGGCCTTGCCGACGGCGATGCGGCCTTTTTTGTCGCCGGGGATCCGAAGAAGTTCGTCTCCTTCGCGGGGGCTGCGCGCACCCGTGCCGGCGAGGAGCTGAACCTTGTCGACCGCGAGCGTTTCGAACTGTGCTGGATCGTCGACTTCCCGTTCTTCGAGTGGAACGAGGAAGAGAAGAAGATCGACTTCGCCCACAACCCGTTCTCGATGCCGCAAGGTGGCATCGATGCGCTGAATGGCGAGGACCTGCTCGGCATCAAGGCGTTCCAGTACGACATGGTCTGCAACGGCTTCGAGATCGCCAGCGGCGGTATCCGCAACCATCTGCCCGAAACCATGGTCAAGGCATTCGAGACGGTCGGGCTGGACCGAGCCACGGTCGAGGAGCGCTTTGGCGGCCTCTACCGCGCCTTCCAGTATGGCGCGCCGCCGCATGGCGGCATGGCCGCCGGTGTCGACCGCGTCGTCATGCTGCTGCTCGGCGCCAAGAACCTGCGTGAGATCACCATGTTCCCGATGAACCAGCAGGCCTACGATCTGTTGATGAACGCACCGTCGGAAGCGAGCCCGCAGCAGCTTCGCGACCTGGCGCTGCGCGTTGCCGTGCCCAAGAAGGACTGACGGCGGCGTTGCAACTGCCCTTTCTCCCCGTCTCTATACGGGGAGAAATGTCCGGCAGGACAATGAGGGGCAGCGCGGATGCGGGCAATTGGCGAACGGCCGTTGCAGCTGACGCCTTCTGACAGGCAATCGGTTCGGCATGAATTGCAATTTGTAGGCGTCGGCGCTGCCCCTCATCCGCCTGCCGGCACCTTCTCCCCGTATAGTGACGGGGAGAAGGGAACTACTTCGATCAGTCTTCGTTGGCCTTGACGGTGACGCCGAGCGTCTTCGGTAGGTCGAGCGGGTTGGACATGGCGCCCGCCATGATCAGTGCGAACGGCACGGATGCCGGCGGCTCGGCCGAGATTTCGAGGCTCTTCGGATCATCGAGGAATTTGCTGACCGCAGCCGTAACCTGCGCCGTCAGTTCCGGATTGTTGAGCTGCGCCATGCCGAACGGCACGATCGCCTTGGCCTGGTTGGCGATGTCCTTGCCGGACATGCCTTGCTGCTTGCCGACATAGTCCAGAACCTTGTTGGTCAGCGAATCGTCGTCGAAGCGGATCGAGGCGCTGTTGAACGAAAGCTGCTGCAACAGGCCGAGCATGGCCATGCCTTGCGCCGAATTGTCGGCGCCTTCAGGCTGTGCCGCCATCTTCTTCTGCATTTCCTGCAGCGACTTGATAAAGTCCAGCGTGTAGCCGCCGAGATTGAAGGTCATGCCGAGCGTGCCGGCATTCTCGACCGAGATGTCGTATTTCGACAGTTCCATTTTGCCGTCCGTGGGCTGCCAGGTGCCGGCCATTTCGAGATTGCCCGCGATGTTCTGGTAGCCGAGCGCGTTGATGACTTCCTTGGACTTGGGATCGTCCACCAGCGTCAGGTCGGCGTTGAATTTCCCCGTGGTGGCGGTGAATTCCATCGCCTTGCCGTCCGCCGGCGGCGTGATCTCGATGGCAAGTCCATCCATCGAGAAGGCGGTCTTGTCGGCGACCTTGACGGTCATGTTCGAGAGTTCGGCTGACTTGTACATCATCAGCGAGCCGAGCGGGCCGGTGGCGCCGTCGGCCGGAACTGTCATGTCATGGATGACGAAGGGGCTGAGGTCGAGGGTGACGCCGTCCTTGCTGTGTGTGAAGGCAGCCGTCGATACGGTGGCGATGTCATAGCCGCCATTTGCCTCGGTCACACCTTCGAGTTTGACGTCGCCGATGGGAAGCGCTTCCTTCTCCGCCGCCGGTTTGATGGCAACGCCCTGCAGCACCATGCTGGTGTTGTCGCCGGTCACGCCGGTCCAGGTGATGTCGACACCTTGTGCGACAAGCGCGGCCTTCAGCCGGTCGGCCACTGCCGTATCCTGTGCGAGGGCCGCATTCAGCGGCAGCGTGAGCAAGAAGGTCGAAAGGGCTAATTTCCTAAGAGTTGAGCGTTTGATTGTCATCGCAAGGTCCCTGAGAGTGTCCTGAAATTGTTTTTTCAATTATTTGCGCCATCACCATTCCGTGACGAACTGGACCGGAAAAAGGCGTGTCCCGGCACATTGGTCAAAAATCGCGGTGAAAGGCAAACCCGATCCCACCGTCTTTGCGCAAACCGGTGAATTTGTCATGAAGAGCCGATAGCCGGATATCGTCGCGCTTGGCCATAGAACCCGCATGTAACAGGCTGATGTTGGCCGACATCCCCCGGGGTGCGGTTTCATGTTGCAGAAGGGCCGGTATCTCTGTCGGGCTCTTGCCGCGAATCACCCGCTCGGCTAGTCCGAGCCCATGGGAAAAAGGCTTTTGCCGCCTGAAAATGGCGGTGGCGATCATATCGAGCCGGTCGATCTGAAGAAGGCGCTGGAAGAGCGCTATCTGGCCTATGCGCTGTCGACCATCATGCACCGGGCACTGCCCGATGTGCGCGACGGACTGAAGCCGGTCCATCGCCGCATCATGCACGCCATGCGTCTGCTGCGGCTTAACCCCGACCAGGGCTTTGCCAAATGCGCCCGCATCGTCGGCGAGGTGATGGGCAAGTTCCACCCGCATGGCGACCAGTCGATCTATGACGCGCTGGTGCGGTTGGCGCAGGATTTCTCGATGCGCTATCCGCTGGTCGACGGGCAGGGCAATTTCGGCAACATCGACGGCGATAACGCCGCCGCCATGCGCTACACCGAAGCGCGCATGACCGATGTGGCGACCGAACTCTTGTCCGGCATCACCGAGGATGCCGTCGATTATCGGCCGACCTACAATGAAGAAGACGAGGAGCCGGTGGTTTTGCCCGGCGCCTTTCCGAATCTGCTGGCCAACGGCTCGTCCGGCATCGCGGTGGGCATGGCGACATCGATCCCGCCCCACAACGCCGCCGAGCTTTGCGATGCCGCACTTCACCTGATCGAAAACCGGGACGCGTCGGTGGCGAAGCTGATGGACTTTGTCCAGGGGCCGGATTTCCCGACCGGCGGCATCATCGTCGACAGCCGCGCCTCGATCCTCGAAGCCTACGAAACCGGCCGCGGCGGTTTCCGCGTGCGCTCGAAGTGGTTCCAGGAGGACCAGGGCAGGGGCACCTGGAGCATCGTCGTCACCGAAATCCCCTACGGCGTGCAGAAGGCGCGGCTGATCGAGAAGATCGCCGAGCTGCTGATGGCACGCAAGCTGCCGCTGCTCGAGGACATCAGGGACGAAAGCGCCGAGGACGTCCGCGTCGTGCTGGTGCCGAAGAGCCGTTCGGTCGATCCCGGCATCCTGATGGAATCGCTGTTCAAGCTGACCGAGCTCGAAAGCCGCTTCCCGCTCAATATGAACGTCCTGTCGCGCGGCAAAGTGCCCAACGTGCTGTCGCTGAAGGGTGTGCTGCAGGAGTGGCTCGATCATCGCCGCGAGGTTTTGGTCCGCCGCTCGAAACACCGGCTCGGCGAAATCGAAAGACGGCTGGAGATACTTGCCGGCTACCTGATCGCCTACCTCAATATCGACGAGGTGATCAGGATCATCCGCGAGGAGGATGAGCCAAAGCAGGTCATGATGGCCCGCTGGTCGCTCACCGACACCCAGGCCGAAGCCATCCTCAACATGCGCCTGCGCGCGCTGCGTAAGCTGGAAGAATTCGAGATCCGCAAAGAATTCGACGGGCTGAGCGCCGAGAAGAAACAGATCGAGGCACTGCTTGCTTCAAACGAGAAGCAGTGGGCGACGATCAAGTGGGAAGTCACCAACATTCGCGACAAGTTCGGCCCGGAGACCGAGCTCGGCAAGCGCCGCACCCAGTTCGCCGACGCGCCCGAGCATGATCTGACCGACATTGCCCACGCCATGATCGAGCGCGAGCCGGTCACCGTGGTCGTCTCGGAAAAAGGCTGGCTGCGGGCGATGAAGGGGCATCTGGCCGATCTCTCGACGCTGACCTTCAAGGAGGGCGACAGCCTCAAGCTCGCCTTCCATGCCCAGACCACCGACAAGGTGCTGGTCTTCACCACCGGCGGCAAGTTCTACACCATCGGCGCCGACCGGCTGCCTGGCGGGCGAGGCCATGGCGAGCCGATCCGCATCATCGTCGATATGGACAATGACCAGGACATCGTCACCGCCTTCGTTCATGACCCGAAACGCAAGCTGCTGCTGGCCTCGCACGACGCCAACGGTTTCATCGTGCCGGAGGAGGAAGTCGTCGCCAACACCCGCAAGGGCAAGCAGGTGATGAACGTCAAGGCGCCGGACGAAGCCAAGCGCTGCATCCCGGTCAGCGGCGACCATCTCGCTATCGTCGGCGAGAACCGCAAGATGCTGGTGTTCGCGCTCTCCGAGATTCCGGAGATGGGCCGCGGCAAGGGCGTGCGCCTGCAGAAATACAAGGATGGGGGCCTTCTCGACCTCAAGCCGTTCACGCTGAAGAGCGGCCTTTCCTGGCAGGATTCGGCCGACCGCACCTTCACAAGGTCGCGAGAGGAACTGGCCGAGTGGATCGGTGCGCGTGCCTCGGCCGGACGGATGGTGCCGAAGGGATTCCCGAGGACGGGGAAGTTTGGGTAGCGCTGCTAATCTCCCCCCTTGAGGGGGAGATGTCGCCAAAGGCGACAGAGGGGGTCGGCACGACTGGACGCGACTTCCTTCGCCGGCAGAGGAGGTTAGCGCTTCACGCGCGGCGACCCCCTCTGGCCTGCCGGCCATCTCCCCCTCGAGGGGGGAGATCCCCAACTCATTTGGACTATCGTCACGATTGCTGCACTATATCAGTGCATAGACAGGAGGGGTGTTTGGGAGAGCCAGGCGTTTGAAGGAAGCAAAAGTCCAGAAACCGGAACGGCAGCAACGCCTGTTCGGCCTGTCGACGCCGCTCAGGTCCGCCGTCATTCCGCCGCTGTCGGCGGCGCGCTGGCTGCTGGTGCTGATCGTCGCCGCCGGCGTTTATTTCTTCCACGGCTTCCTGTTTCCGGTGCTGGCGGCGCTCGTCATCGCTTTCGCCAGTTGGCCCCTCTACCGCCGCCTGCTTGTCGCGGTCAGTGGCAACCGCACCATCGCCGCGACCTTAGCCATCCTCTTCATCCTCGCCTTCCTGGTGATCCCGATCGCGCTCGCCGGCACCTATGCGATCAACGAGGTCCGCGAATGGGTCGCCTGGGCGATCGAGACCAACCGTCATGGCGCGGTGACACCGCACTGGATCGCCACCATGCCTGTCGTGGGCGAGTGGCTGAACCAGCAGTGGACGACCAATTTCGGCCATCCCGGCGGCATTGGTGAACTGATCCAGCTGGTCAGCGGCGCTAACATCGGCAGCATCTATCGCGGTGTGCTGGCCGCCGGCGGCAGCGCTTTCGGCTTGCTCCTGACATTGTTGTTCATGATGATCGCGTTGTTCTTCGCCTATCGCGACGGCGAGCATTTTGCCGGCCAGGTCGACCGTCTCGGCGAACGCATCCTGCCGACCAGATGGGAACGGATTTCGCGCGTCGTGCCCGCGACGATCTCGTCGACCGTGACCGGCATGACCGTGATCGCCATCGGCGAAGGCCTGGTGCTGGGCATCGCCTACTGGCTGGCCGGCGTGCCGTCGCCGGTCACGCTTGGCGCCTTGACCGGCGTCATGGCGCTGATCCCTGGCGGTGCGCCACTGTCGTTCACGCTGGTCTCGATCTATCTGGCCGCCAGCGGCTCGCCGATGGCCGGGCTGGCACTGTTCCTCTGGGGTGCGGTCGAACTGTTCATCGTCGACAAGACACTGCGCCCGAAGCTGGTCGGCGGGCCGATAAAACTGCCCTTCCTGCCGACGTTTTTCGGCCTCATCGGCGGCGTCAAGACCATGGGGTTTCTCGGTCTGTTCATCGGCCCGGTGCTGATGGCCCTGCTGGTCGCGATCTGGCGCGAATGGCTTCGCGAGGTGGAAATGGCCGATGAAGTCGTCCCGGGCTCGCCAGCCGAAATCGAAGCCGGTCCGCAAATAGAAGCCTTGCCGGAACCTGACGTGGCGAAGAAGGCCAGCGCCTGATCTCAACGCGCCTTAGACCGGATGTTGCACCGCAAGGTCGCCACGCCGCTTGCGTCCCTCGTGAAGTTGCCACAGCGAATGCGCGATCAGCGTGACGATCAGGATCGCGCCGCCGATCAGGCTGTTGCGCGTCGGTGTCTCGGCAAAGATCATCCACACCCAGACCGGCGCCAGCACGGTTTCGAGCAGGTAGAACATCGCCACTTCAGGGCCCGAAATGTATTTCGGCCCGGCGGCAAGGCAGAAGAACGCTATCGGCATGACGACGGCGCCGTTGAGGATGATCCACCAGGGCGCCTCCACCTGAAAGCCAGTGTTGGAGACCATGAACGCCGCCAGCCCGAAAGGCAGGACGACGCCGATCAGTGAGGTAAAGCCCATATCCTTGCCGCTGGCGCGCGAGATGGTGATGGCGCAGGCGATCAGAAAGGCCGAACACAACGCCATCAGGTCGCCGAACAGATGTCCGGTGCCGACGGAATCGCCGACGATGATGACGACGCCGACAATCATCATGGCCAATGCCGCAAGGGTCAGCGGCCGCGGCCGCTCCTTCAGGAACACCCATGAAAGCAGCGCGGCGAACATGGTTGTGAAGGCCAGGATGAACACCAGGTTGGCGGTCGAGGTGTTATAGACGCCTGTGATGAAGGCAATCGCGCCGAGCCCGTAGATCGCGGCAACGATCAGGCCCGACCAGCCAGGTATCAGCTGCGGCGCATTCTTGCTGAACGAGCGCCAGATGGTCCACATGATCAGTGCCGCGGCCAAGGTGCAGCCGGTGCGCAGCAGCAGGATTGTCCATGCCTCGCCGTGGGCGAGCCGGATCAGCGGGATGTCCACGGTCAGCGTCAGCCCGCCAAATGCGGTGAGCAGAAGTCCTTTGGTGTGAGTATCGTGAGACGACATGCAGCGACTTTCACAATGAATTCGGGAGAGGATGGCCGACCGGCGCAATCGCACGCTCTCCGCCAACCAGCGGAAAGACCAGCATCGTCTCGATTGAAAATGTTTAAGCCCGGACGTGGGAAAGAGTAATCAGCGCGCGACCGCTTCGTTGGTGTAGCGCTCCCAGCCCTTCGGGCCGAGATGCTCCTGCGGCATGAAGCGCATCTTATAATTCATCTTGCGCGAACCGTTGACCCAGTAGCCGAGATAGACATGGGGCAGGCCCATCGCCCTGGCGCGGGCGATGTGGTCGAGGATCATGAACGTGCCGAGCGACCGTTCCTCGAAATCGGGATTGAAGTAGGAATAGACCATCGACAGGCCGTCGGCCATCTTGTCGGTGAGCGCCACCGCGATCAGCTCGCCCTGTCCCTTGCCGGTGATGAACGTGTCTGGTCCACGCCGCCGATACTCGATCACCTTGGTGTCGACATGGGTATCCTCGACCATCATCGCATAGTCGAGCACCGTCATGTCGGACATGCCGCCACGGCGGTGGCGGGCATCGAGATAGCTGCGGAACAGGGAATATTGTTCGGTCGAAGGCTCGGCATTGTGCATGTGGCCGACGAGGTCGGAATTGTGCTGCAGCACGCGCTTCATGTTGCGGCTGGCGACGAATTCCTGGGCGAGGATGCGTACCGAAACGCAGGCGCGGCAGGTCTCGCAGGCCGGCCTGTAGGCGATGTTCTGCGAACGCCGGAAGCCGCCTTGCGTCAAGAGGTCGTTCATCTCCGCCGCCTTGTCGCCAACCAGGTGCGTGAACACCTTGCGCTCGAACTGGCCGTCGAGATAGGGGCACGGCGACGGCGCGGTCAGGAAGAACTGCGGCGACTGGGTCGGATGCTGCGTCATCGAGCCTTGGAAACACTCCTTCGAATCGCTCTACCTTTGGCGCGGACGGCGAAAAATTCAACAGGATTATGTGAGCGTGGTCGACTCGACGCCTTCACATTTGTGCTCAATCGGTTGCGACTGCTCTTCAGAGGGCCGTTTCAGCGGTCGGTGCGGCTGACGACGGTGCCAAGCAAAAGATCGTGCAAGGTGCGCTTGCGGTCGGAAAACAGCGTCACCAGCAGGACGAGCGGCGACAGGATGACATTGCCGGCCCAGAACAGCACCGAATGGACGACCGCGGTGAGGCCGTCGATCGGCCTCCCGTCGAGCCGGTCGAGGCGGATGCCCACCATCTTCATGCCCGTGGTGGCCTGGTCGGTGCTGCCCAGCGTGTTCCAGATGTAGATAATGGCCACAGTCGGTACCAGGACGCCGAACAGCATCCAGCCAAGACCGAGGGTCAAAAGCCCGAGGAAGAACACCAGAATGGCAAACGGGATGGTGAGCAGCGCGACGATGACATAGTCGATCACGAAGGCCAGGATGCGCTTCGTGCGCACGCCGTCATAGGTCCTGACATCGTCGAGTCTGCTGGTGATGATTTCGCCGTCGAGAACGCGCGCGTTCATGTCATTTCCTCGTAACAAGGTCCGACATAGGGTGCGGACCGCTCAGCCATGAAATGGTGAAGGCCTGTGGCGGAATCAAGATCGGGCTTCTTGCGGTGCGCCGGCCTTCAAGGCGCCAGGCGCAATCTGAACCGGTTGAATTTGCGGCGCGGATAGCATTAGCTTGCTGCGGCGCAGCAAAAGCGCACATGGCAGGGGACGGGGCAATATGGACTACGACATGCTGGTCATCGGCAGCGGCCCTTCCGGTCGCCGGGCCGCGGTGCAGTCGGCCAAGCTCGGCAAATCGGTGCTGGTGGTCGATCGCGGCCGGCGTCTGGGCGGTGTCTCGGTGCATACCGGCACCATCCCGTCGAAAACGCTGCGCGAAACGGTGCTCAACCTTTCGGGTTGGCGTGAGCGCGGCTTCTACGGGCGCGGCTACCGGGTCAAGCAGGATATCTCGGTCGGCGATCTGGTCGAGCGCCTGCACAAGACGCTCGACCATGAGGTCGAGGTGCTGCAGCACCAGTTCATGCGCAACACGGTCAAGAGCGCTCGGGCCGCGGTGAAATTCCTTGGCCCCAACAAGGTCAGCCTGACTACCGACACAGGCGATTACAGCGAAGTTGGTTTTGCCAATGCGCTGATCGCAGTAGGCACCAGGCCACACCGGCCACGCGATGTGCCTTTCGACAAGACCCGAATCTTCGACAGCGACGAGATGCTGGAGCTTGATCGCTTGCCGCGCACGCTGACCGTGATCGGCGCCGGCGTCATCGGCGTCGAATATGCGACGATCTTTTCCGCGCTCGACGTCCCGGTAACGCTGGTCGAGCCGCGCAACTCCATCCTCGATTTCGTCGACCGCGAGATCGTCGACGATTTCATCCACCAGATGCGCGATCGCGGCATGACCATCCGGCTGGGCAGCGCGGTGAAGGAAATCCGCTCCAAGCCGGACGCCGCCGAAGTGGAACTGGCCGATGGCCGCACCATTCGTTCAGAGGTCGTGCTCTACGCCGCCGGCCGCACGGGCAATGTCGGCAACCTGGGTCTGGATGTCGTCGGCATCGATGCCGACTCCAGAGGGCGTATCAAGGTCGATCCGCATACGTTCCAGACCAGCGTGCCCAACATCTACGCCGCCGGCGACGTCATCGGCTTTCCGAGCCTGGCCTCGACTTCGATGGAGCAGGGCAGGGTGGCGGCCTGCCATGCCTTCGGCGTGCCGTTGCCGCCGCCACCGGAGACCTTTCCCTATGGCATCTACGCGGTGCCGGAAATCTCGACGGTCGGCCAGTCCGAGGAACAGGTGCGTGAGAGCGGTGCGGCCTATGAGATCGGCGTGGCGCGCTTTCGCGAAACCTCGCGCGGCCACATCATGGGCGTCAACACCGGTTTCCTGAAGCTGCTCTTTTCGATCGAAACGCGCCGTCTGCTCGGCGCGCACATCATCGGCGAGGGCGCCACCGAGCTCATCCACATCGGCCAGGCGGTGATCAATCTCGGCGGCACCGTCGACTTCTTCGTCAACAACACCTTCAACTATCCGACGCTCGCCGAAGCCTACAAGATTGCAGGGCTGGACGCCTGGAACAGGATGGGACGGGGGCAGGCGGCTGATCATGCTGGTGAGTCCGTCAGCCTGCCTGTGCCGCCAATCCCCGCAGCCATTGCCTGACGATTGCCGCGTCAGCGTTGCCGAATTCATGACCTGATGGGACAATCCGGGCGTCGATCTCGGCGCCATGCTGGCTGAGCAATGTCACCAGAGCAGGGGCGAAGGGCGAATAGGTGAGATCCGCGGCGCCGGCGATCATCAGCACGCGCACCTTTGACAAATCCGTCGCCGGCACGTGATCGAGCACCGGCATCGGCCGCAGTAATGCAGCGCGTTCGACAAGGCCCGGATGCAGCAGCATCAGGCTTGAAACCAGATTGGCGCCGTTCGAATAGCCGAGGAACGTTGTGCGCGAGAGGTCGAGATGGTGACGTGTGGCCGCATAAGCGACGAAGCCCGCAAAGGCATCGGTCTCGGTGCGGATGCTGTGCTGTTCGAAGCGCGTCGGCGTGATGCGCTCGAACCAGCGGAAACCATCCTCCTGGACAATGCGGCCACGCACCGCGATCAGCTTGGCCCGCGGTGCGATCTCTCGTGCCAGCGGCACCAATGTCGTCTCGTTGACACCCGATCCATGCAGCAGGAAGAGACATTCGCCGGTTGAATCCGCCGGGCTGTAAAGCCGGTAGCTGAAGGCCAGATCACGCCGCAGCGCACCATCTTGTGAGGTCTCTTCGATCATCGCGCATCCTCTTGATTATATGAGGTTTCGCTCAATTTGCCGGCTTCAAAACGCAATATTTTCAAGCTCCGCGAAAGTTGATTGAACCGGGCGCATTACAGTCCGTTTCTCCGCCGATAACATTCCTTCGGGAGGAATCGAAGCGGTGCGCCGGGGGTCGCATTGCCCGGCATGAACAACCAGCTTTGAGGCCTTTTTGTCGATGACCACCCAGATTTCCCCGGACCGCGATGCGCGTGTCCCAGACCGCGATTCGCGTGTCTCGGACCGCGATGCGCGTGTCCCCGATCGCACTGAGCGCGACACGCGCATAGATGTGTTCCGCGCTCTCGCTTTGCTGACCATCTATGTCGACCATGTGCCAGGTACCGCCTTCGAGTATCTGACCTACAAGAATTTCGGCTTTTCCGATGCGGCGGAAGTCTTCGTGCTGATCTCCGGCATTTCGGTCGCGCTCGCCTATGGCAGGAAATTCGAGCCCGGAAACCGGCTGCTGGCAACCCTGAAGATGTTGCGCCGCGCCGGTGTGCTTTATGCCACCCACATCGTCACCACCATGGTGGTGATGGCCATGTTCTGCGCTGCGGCGGTGTTTGCCAGGCGGCCGGAGCTTTTGACGATGATCAACATCGAGCCGTTGATCAAGAATACGCCGCAGGTGCTGATCGGCATCGTGACGCTCGGCCACCAACTCGGCTACAACAACATACTGCCCGTCTATGCGGTGCTGCTCTTGCTGACGCCGGTGTTCCTGCTCATTGTCAGCTATCGGCCGGTCTTGGCACTGGTCGCCTCCGGCGCCCTGTGGCTGGTCGCGGGGGTTTATCAAATTGCTCCGCCTAACTATCCCGAGCCCGGCTTCTGGTTTCTCAACCCGCTGTCGTGGCAGTTCCTTTTCAACATCGGCCTGGCAGGTGCATTGCATGTGCGTCGCGGCGGTACCATCCCGGTCAATCGCTGGCTGGTTGGCGCGGCCTTGGCCTACACCGCTGTGGCACTGGTCTGGGTGCACAGCCCGCTTTGGGGGCACATCTCCTGGTTTGGCCTGCCTCCGGTGCTGACCGGCTTCGACAAGACGTTCCTGTCGCTGCCGAGGCTGCTGCATATATTGGCGGTGAGCTACCTGATCGTGGCATTCCCGGCGGTCTCGAACCTGTTTCGCACCGGACGCGATCATCCGCTTGCCATATTGGGCAAACGATCGCTGCCGGTTTTCATTGCCGGCACGGTGCTTGCAATGGCGGCGCAAGTGCTGAAGCTGATCAATCCGGGCGGATTTGCCTATGACAGCCTGTTGATATCGGCCGGCATCGTCATGCAGTTCGCGCTCGCCTACTATCTCGAATGGCTATCGGGCCTTGGCTGGTCCGGCAAAAGCAGGCCGGCTCACAACGCCGCACCGCCCGTCCATGCTGCATCCTTCGCGATGCCGGCCATGGCGACAAGAATGGGCCGTTGAGCTCAGGCGGGCGAGGGGCCGGATGAGGCTCGCACCACGAGTTGGACCGGCAGCGATTGCCGGCTGAACGAACCGTCATTTTCAAGGATCGCCTTGACGGCAAGGCGGCCCATCTCGGCGATCGGCTGGACGATCGTGGTCAGCGGCGGCTTGGAAACCGCCCCCTCCGGAACACCGTCGAAGCCGACGACCGAAACATCGCCCGGCACCGCAATGTCGTGCTGCCGCAGCCAGTCCAGCGCATGGAGCGCCATCCTGTCGGACATCGCCAGAATGGCTGTCGGCGTCTCGGCACCGGCGAAAATATGGTCGAGGCCGGCCCAAACGCTCTTCTCGTCATTGACGGTTTCGTAGATAGGCACCCGCGAGACGTCGACGCCGACCCGGGAGAGTTCAGCGAAATAGCCACGCAAGCGGTCGCGCGTAGCGGAGTAGAGGGCCATTTCCACCTGCTCCCTTGTGGTAGGGCCGAAGCCTGCGTCGGCACAGGGCAGGGTAAGCACGGCAAAGCGGCGATGTCCGAGTTCGGTCAGGTGGCGGGCGGCCAGGCCAGCCCCGGCAATGTTGTCGACGCCGATCGCTGCAACGGCGTCGTCGTCGTCCGAATCGAGATCGAGCGCGACAAAAGGGAGTTTGCGTTCACGCGCCAGTTCGACCAGCCTTGAACCGCCATCGACGCAAAAGACGATGAAACCGTCGACCAGCGCACTTTGGATGTTCCAGGCAAGCTGTTCGTTGTTGGCTGCGGAGACCAGCGAAATCCCCGCACCGGTCGCGTCGCAGGCCTGCGAGATGCTGGCCATCATCACCCGGGCAAAGGGGTCGTCGAAGAAATAGGAGAGGGGTTCTGCGGTCGCGACACCGATGGCATTGACCTTGCCGGCGCGCAGCAGCCGGCCCTTGGGATCTGGTCCGCCATATCCCATGGCCTCGGCTGCCGCCTTGACCCGCTCGCGGACCTCCTCGCGCACGATGTCCGGCCGGGCGAACACGTTGGACGCGGTGCCGTGCGACACGCCGGCCGCCTTGGCAATGTCCGCCAGACGGACCGGTCTTGTCTTTGCAGAGGTCAATGGCGCCATCTTCGTCTCCTGAATTCCTTCATCTAACACTTTCGTTGGATCGGTTCAAATTTTGACTTGATCACAGTCTCGGCAAGGCGTATGTTTGAATCGATCTAAGCGAACGGCGGTTCTCTAGATTGGATCGATTCAACATATTTAGGGGAGTTGTGCCATGCATCCCGTCAATTTTCTGTTCGAAGATATTTACCGCAACGACTGGAGCATCTCGTCGAACACCACGACGCAGAAGCGCCGTGGCAAAGCCAGTCCATGGGTTCGCGAGTTGCGGTTCCTTGTGAAGCGCAAGCGGAGCTGATCGGGGTCGGTTTTTCGCGCCTGTCGATTGGATCGATTCAAGGGACTAGAAGGAGCGCACATCATGCATCCCGTCAGCTATCTGTTCGAAGATATCTACCGCAACTATTGGGGCATCGCGCCGGCCTCCAAGAGGCCGGAACGGCTTTGGTTGGCGAAGCTGCGGCGACGCAATCGCGAATTGCTCATCAAGCCCGAGCGCCGGCAGGACTAGCAGCCCACGCTTTTACATTTGGCGCGGGCAGGCGTCAGGAACGCATGCGCACCAGCGCCGAGGCGGCGATCGCCAGCCAGCCGGTAATGAGTAGCGTGCCGCCGATCGGCGCCGACAGCGGGAACAGCCGCGACCCGATGAAATCGCGGGCCAGCAGATCGCCGCAGAACAGCAGAAGCCCAACCAGCAGGATCAGGCTGCCGATGCGCAGCATCCGGTTCGCCCCAAGCAATCCGGCGGCGAGGAAGACCGGCGCATGCATCAGCAGGAAGGATGCGGCGGTGCCGACGAAGGCGCCGCCCAGATGCGCCGCCGCGGCCGACAGCGCCACGCCGGCGGCGCCGCACAGGCCGCCGGCCAGGACGAGGATACGGCCGCTGTTGTCGGAAGGTCGTTCGGCCGTGCTCATGTCCATGGCTCCGTGATATCAGGGGATGCCAATCCCGTCAGGACTTGCCGGCTTTGGCGAGCATGTCCTGCTCGCGGCGCGACTGTGCCAGCCAGTTATACACCGCGCCCCCGGCCATCAAGACGGATGTGCCCAGAAACACCGAGCGCATGCCGAAATGGCCACCGGCAAAGCCGCCGAGCAGGGGACCGGCGACCTGCCCGACATACTGGGCGGAAATCGACAACCCGAGCACATTGCCGCCGACCCCATCGGGAACATTGTGGCGGATCACGCTGGTGATGCAGGGCAAGAGCCCGCCCAGCGCCAGGCCCATCAGGAAACGCAGGCCGATGAGTTGCCAGCTTTGCGTGACGAAGGCCTGCGGGATCAGCAGCAGTGCCGAGACGGCAAGCGCGCCGATGATGACGTTCCAGTGGCCGACGCGGTCGGCGAGTTTGCCGAGGCGCGAAGCCGACAGGATGGCGCCAAGGGCCGCCGCCGACATGACGACGCCTGATATCAGCGTGACGCGGCTCTGGTCCTCGATGAGCTGCTGCACATAGACGGTGATGATCGGCTCGATCGACATGGTGGCGAAGCTCAACAGCATGCCGGTCGCCAGCATGGCGACGACAGGCCGCTTGTCCGGGATTTGTGCCCAGCCGCCTTTCTGCTTCTGCTTCGCTGCGGCGTCCGCTGTTTTCGGCCGGGGATTCTCCTTGATC
>NZ_RZTE01000025.1:70580-71916 GCF_003997415.1 Mesorhizobium sp. M7A.F.Ca.MR.245.00.0.0
GCCGGAGAGGAGAAAGGTGGCGCGGATGCCGATCAGCGGCGGCAGGGCGCCGCCCACCAGTGGGCCGACCAGAGCCCCACCCGTGATGCCGGCCGACAGCAGGCCCAGCGCCCAGCCGGAGCGTTCCTTCGGCGTCTGCATGGCAACGAGGATGGTCGATCCCGAGGAATAGCCACCGGCAAACCCGATCAGCAGCCGCAGCAGCACCAGTTGCCAGACCGTCTGCACCATGCCGGTCAGCGACATGCATATGGCCATGCCGAAGCTGGCGCGAACCAGCATCACCTTGCGGCCGTAGCGGTCGCCGAGACGTCCCCAGAGCGGCGCCACCAGCGCCGCCGCGAAGAACGTCGCGCCATAGGCTATCCCCGACCATTGCACGATCGCCGCGTGGCCCTCGGCGCCGAGCTGCTCGATATAGAGCGGCAGGAACGGCAAAAGCAGCGTCATGGCGACAAGCGTCGAAAACGATCCGGCAACGCACACGAACAGATTGCGCCGCCAGTGGATGTTGTAGGTGCTGTCGGTCGCCGGGGGCGTGCTCTGCTGCTGCATGTCATATGTCCTGTCCCAGAAACTCTTATCGATGCTTGCTGCGGATACCAATTTGGGATACCAAGATGGTGCCCCTGATGGACGCAAGCTTGACCGCTGTCAATGCGACCGTCTCAAACGTGATCGGAAAAGGCGGCCGGCAAGACGATCGCCAGCAACGATAAAAAAATGGAAACGACAATGTCGCAGATGCAGAGCGTCGAAAAACAGCTTCGGCAAATGATCCTGGGCCTCGAGATCGGCCCCGGCGAGAAGCTGACGGAGCGCTGGATCGAGAGCCGCTTCGGCGCGTCGCGAACCCCGGTCAGGGCAGCACTTCTGCGGCTTGAGACCGAGGGCCTGGTCGGCAGGGACGGACGCGGCTGGACGGTGTCGCCGATCAATCTGGCTGAACTCGAGCAGATCGCCGTCTACAGGGAAGCGGTCGAGGTTGCGGCGCTTCGCCTGACATGCAGCCTGGCGGACCGGAGCGCCGTCGATGTCATCGAGGCGATGCTCGAGTCCTGCGACAACGACACGCCGCGCGAGGAATGGCATCGCGTCGGCATGGATTTTCACATCGAACTGGCGCGTCTGTCGGGCAATGAATTCCTGTTCCGGGCGGTGCGCGATGCCATGACGCGCCTGTCGCGGGCGCGTTGGCTGGAGGTCCGCGACGAAGCGGCCCTCAGCCGCGCCTGGGCTGAACATCGCGCCATACTGGCGTCGGCACGCCTTGGCGACGCCGATGAAGCCGCGCGCCTGCTGTCAGGCCACATCGTCGGCAGCCGCGACCGGCTGG
>NZ_RZTE01000025.1:71926-84639 GCF_003997415.1 Mesorhizobium sp. M7A.F.Ca.MR.245.00.0.0
TGGTGACGTCGCTGGCCAACGATCGGCGCGGTCTTCGCGCCAGAGGCTTTGCCGTCGTTGCTGCTTAATGGATGAAGGGGCGCAAAGCGGCGTCCAGACCTATGCGCACTTTCGCCTCGCTTCGCAGACGCCGATGGCGTAAGGAGCGGCCATGGAAAACAACCGATTTGAAACACCTGTGACTGTGAAGTCAGTCGCGGCGGGAAGCACTCAGCTCTTGCGCACGGCGCGTGAGGCTTCCGACTACCTCCTCAACAGCTGGCCCGGCAAGCGCAGCCCCAAGCATCGCGCGGCCCTGCAGGCCTGCCATGACGCACTCGCCGGCGACAAGCCGGCGATGAACGCCAGGCGTGCCTTCATCGCGGCAGCACGCGAAGTGGACGTGTTCGTCAGCGACAAGGCGCCCGCCTGACACAAGCCGACATTTGGGGCGGCAATCTGGATTGAGGCACGGCCCGCATCTGCGGGCCGTTTGCCGTCACTTTGCCGTTTCGGTTTCGGCTTCAGTCTCGTCTTCGGGCTTCGAACGTTCCCTCGCTGCAACCTTGGCTGCCAGCTTCTCGGCCTTTTTGGCCGCCTTCTGGCGGTCGCGTTCCTTGCGTTCCTGATCGTAGTTTGGTGGTCGCGCCATATCGGCTCCTTTTCACTGCCTTGCGGCTCTGGTCCTGCCTAGGAGCATTAGCCGTCAAACACAACAGCTGAAGCGATAGTGCGTCGATGATGGCCAGGCTTGCAAGATGTGCGTCGCAATGAAGAGGCCAGGTCCATCATTGCGGCGGCCAATACCTATCGCCATCGATTTGCCGGTCAGATGCCGCTTCGGTCAATCACCAGATCGGCGGCACCAAAACGGTCCTTTGCCGTCAGCTGCTGGTGCCAGTAGGGATAGAGCAAGGGCGGCCGGCTGACCGCGTCGAGGCGCTCGCGCTCCTCGCCGGAGAGCATCAGGCTTGCCGCCGCGATGTTGTCCCGGAACTGCGTTTCCGTCCTGCCGCCGATCACCAGCGAACTGACGGCCGGCCGGCCAAGCAGCCAGGCCAGCGCCACCTGCGCTGCCGACACGCCGCGCTGCGCGCCGATCTCGACAAGCACGTCGACGATCCGCCACAGCCGGTCCTCGTCGCGGATCGGCGGTTCGGACCAGCCGGCAAGCTGGCGGGCGGTGGGGCTGTCGCGGCGGTATTTGCCGGACAGCAATCCGCCGGCAAGCGGGCTCCAGACCAGGACGCCCAACCCCTGGTCGACGGAAATCGGCAGCAGTTCGTACTCCGCCTCGCGCGCTTCCAGCGTGTAATGGATTTGCTGCGTGACGAAGCGCGGCTGATGATGGCTGTCGCTGATGCCGAGCGCCTTCATCACCTGCCAGCCGGAATAATTGGAGCAGCCGACATAGCGGATCTTGCCCTGGGCAACCAGCGTGTCGAGCGCGCCGATGGTTTCCTCCAGCGGTGTCACGCCATCCCATTCGTGCAGGAAATAGATGTCGATGACGTCTGTCCTGAGCCGCTTCAGGCTTTTCTCGCATTCGCGGATCAGGTGATGGCGTGACAGGCCTTCATCGTTCGGGCCTTTGCCGATCCGCATCCGTGCCTTGGAGGCGATCAGCACGTCGCCCTTGCGCTTGCCGCCGAGCGCTTCGCCGATGATTTCTTCGGAAATGCCATTCGAATAGACGTTGGCGGTGTCGATGACATTGATGCCGGCGTCGATGCAGAGGTCGATCATGCGGCGCGCTTCGTCGAGGTCGGTCTTGCCGACAGCCGAAAACGCGCCGGCGCCGCCGAAAGTCATGGTGCCCATGGTCAGCGTCGATACTTTCAGGCCGGAACGGCCGAGTGTGCGGTATTCCATGTCGATCCTCGCGATTGCGTTGGAAAAGGGGCTGGGGAGGGTGCCCGAATGTGGCCGCTATTTGTAGGACAATTTGCGCGACTTGTCGCCATGCCAGGACGCCGGATCGATCATGCCTGGCGGGATTGGCAGCGGCGGCGATCACGCTCGGGCTGCAATAAAACCGTCATTGCAGGCCTATATTGAAGTCGGCTCAGGCGTTGCCGTTCCGGGCTGTAAGCCGGAGTTTGGGGCGCCGGACGTGGATCGACAGAGCTTGCAAGTGGAGCAGCCGATAATGACCGAGCTAAAACAGAATTCTCCGGCCAGGGATTGGCTTGAAGCCGAACTCGCCGACACGCTCGACGAAGACTATGAGCTCGAAATGTCGGAGCCGGCGCTGTCGATGGAGATCGCCAAGATCTACAAGAACTCGCATCCGCCTTCGATCGATCGCATGCAGTATTTTCGCGACCTGATCACCCTGCAGTCCGAATTGATCAAGCTGCAGTCCTGGGTCGCCTACCACAAGAAGAAGCTGGTGGTGATCTTCGAGGGACGCGATTCGGCCGGCAAGGGCGGTGTCATCAAGCGCATCACCCAGCGGCTCAATCCGCGCATCTGCCGCGTCGTGGCACTGCCGGCGCCGACCGAGCGCGAAAAGTCGCAATGGTATTTCCAGCGCTATGTCCCGCATCTGCCGGCCGGCGGCGAGATCGTGCTGTTCGACCGCTCATGGTACAACCGCTCGGGCGTCGAGCGGGTGATGGGCTTTGCCCAGCCCGATCAGGTCGAAGAATTCTTTCACGACGTGCCGGAGTTCGAGCGCATGCTGGTCCGCTCGGGCATCACCGTGGTCAAATACTGGTTCTCGATCACCGACGAGGAACAGCAGATGCGCTTCCTGATGCGCATCCATGATCCAATGAAGCAGTGGAAACTGTCGCCGATGGATCTGCAGTCGCGTGTGCGCTGGGAGCAGTACACCAAGGCCAAGGAAGAGACCTTCGCCCGCACCAACATCCCGGAAGCGCCCTGGTTCATCGTCGAGGGCAACGACAAGAAGCGCGCGCGGCTGAACTGCATCGACCATCTGCTCAAGCAGCTGCCTTACGAGGAAGTGCCGCACGAGGAGATCACTTTGCCGGAGCGCGTCTTCAACCCCGAATACGAGCGCCAGGTGCTGCCGCGCGAGCTCTACGTGCCGGAGAAGTATTGATGGACGCTCCCTTCTCCCCGTATAGTGACGGGGAGAAAAAGCTGTAACTACGCCCGCTTGATGGTGACGTGCGTGGCAAGCGTCGTCGCCACCTGCTCGCTGCAGATATAGCCCAGCTTGAGCATATCGAGGCCGGCGAAAAGGTTCTCGCCCGAGCCGAGCAGCACCGGCGCGATCGCCAGATGCATCTCGTCGATCAGTTTTTCCTGCAGATATTGCCGGATGGTGGCGACACCCCCGCCGACCCGTACGTCCTTGCCGCCAGCGGCAGCTTTAGCCTGTTCAAGAGCTGAATGGATACCGTCAGTGACGAAGTGGAAAGTCGTGCCGCCCTCCATCATGATCGGTTCCCGCTTGTGATGGGTGAGCACGAAAACCGGCACATGATAGGGCGGGTTGTCGCCCCACCAGCCCTTCCAGCTGTCGTCAGGCCACTCGCCGCGGATTGGCCCGAACATGTTGCGGCCGAGGATCCAGGCGCCGACATTTTCGAAGCTGCGCGCCGCGAACGCCTCGTTGACGTCGGCGGTGCCGCCATCTTGTCCGAGCACCATCTCGCGGAAGGTGCGGGTGTCGACAAACCACTTGTGCAAGGATTCCCCACCGACGCCGAGAGGATTTTGCAGATCCTGATCGGGACCGGCGCCATAGCCGTCGAGCGACAGGGTGAAAGCGTTGACGCGAAGTTTGGACATGCGAGCCTCCTCGATAACCGGTTGTATTTTGCAAGCAGTTTAGCAAACTGATTGTGAATTGCAAGCGGTATTTTTAGAGAACTTTGCCGCACCGCACGTGCAGAGCAGAAAGATCCAGCAGTCTCGACGCGAGCAAATGTTCCGTTGCCATGCAATTGCTTATGACGAGAGAAATATCGCGGTTCCTTCCTTGCGACGCGAACAGGATGCAGCCGCAAGTGTCAGCCAAAACTATCGGCGCTGCGACGCTTCGAGCATACGTTCGACAGCAAGACGCAGTGGCGGCAGGCTGTCGGTCACCACCGCCCATACTATCGCACCGGAGGTTTTGTGATATTCGTGACGCAAAACGTTGCCTATCCCACGAACTTGTTTCCATGGAATCTCGGGAGCAAGTGCTGCCAAATCATCTGGAATGTGCCGGGCAGCTTCGGAAATGATTTCGATCCCGCGCTCGATGCCATGTCGGAGCAGCCAGTCGCTATTAAAGTCATCCAGCGTCTTGCCCGCGGCGGCAGCAGAGATGCCGTCCAGGGCCTCCATGATTTCGGCTAGAATCGGTTCGATCCGGCGCACTGCCATCAAAATATGCGCACAGCAGATTGTTCGATGTCGGCCTTCAACATGGGATTGAGGCTGTCGCGGGTGGTGATATCGATCTCCGCTGACATCTTCTCCTCAAGAAATTGCTTGATGCCGACCAGATCAATCAGCGAAAAGCGTCTTGCAGGATCATAATCGATGAAGAGGTCGAGATCGCTGTCAGGCCCTGCGTCGCCCCGTAAAATCGATCCGAACAGATAAAGCGAAGTCGCGCCCATGCCCTTGATGGCATCTGCATTTCTCTGCAACCGCTTTATGACCTCATTCCTGCTCATGAATTCATTCTAGCGGATTGCGTTAAAATTCCAAAGCTACCTAGCGGCCCCCCTTCAGAATCTCCGCCACTTCGGGTGCGAAATAGGTCAGGATGCCGTCGCAGCCGGCGCGCTTGAAGGCGAGCAGCGATTCCAGCATTGCCTTCTCGCCGTCGATCCAGCCATTGGCGCCTGCCGCCTTGATCATCGAATATTCGCCCGACACCTGGTAGGCGAAGGTCGGCATCTGGAACTCGTCCTTCAGCCGCCGGATGATGTCGAGATAGGGCAGGCCGGGCTTGACCATCAGCATGTCGGCGCCCTCGGCGATGTCCTGTTCGGCCTCTCGCACCGCCTCGTCGGAATTGGCATGGTCGATGTAATAGGTCTTCTTGTCGCCCTTGAGCAGACCGGCGGTGCCCACCGCCTCGCGATAGGGACCGTAGAAGGCCGAGGCGAATTTGGTCGCATAGGACATAATCGCCACGTCCTGAAAACCATTGGCGTCAAGCGCGTCCCGGATGGCGCCGATGCGGCCGTCCATCATGTCGGATGGCGCGATGATGTCGGCACCGGCGGCCGCCTGGATGACGGCAGCGGCGGTCACCTGTTCCACCGTCTCGTCGTTGACGATGATGCCGTCGCGCAGGATGCCGTCATGGCCGTGGCTGGTAAATGGGTCGAGCGCGGCGTCGGTGATGATGCCGATCTGCGGCACCGCATCCTTGATCGCACGGGTGGCGCGGTTGATGACATTGTCGGGATCGAGGATATGCGAGCCGGTCTGGTCGCGCAGCGAGATGTCCACATTGGGGAAGGTGGCGAGTGCCGGAATGCCGAGTTTCGCCGCGCGCTCGGCCTCCTTGACGGCGAGATCGATGGACAGGCGGAAGACGCCGGGCATGGCGGCGATCGGCTCGCGGACACCCTTGCCTTCGACGACGAAGATCGGCCAGATCAGGTCGTCGACCGTGAGCCGGTTCTCCTGCACGAGACGGCGCGACCAGTCGGCCTTGCGCATGCGGCGCAGACGGCGGCTGCCGGTGATCTCGTCGACGCCGCGCGCGCCGGCGGGCTTTGCGGGGGTGAATTTGTTCATCGCTAAATACTCTCGTTCGGGCAGGCTTTTACCACGAGCTCCCGCCGCTGACCAATGCGGCACGATTGTGCCAGCGATCCGGTCGAAGTCTATTCGGGTTGCCCACTGCCTGACAGAATCTGTGCTGCGCCCCTGATGGCGACACGGAAAGCCTCGTCGAAGCCGACACCGCGCACCTGCCAGATGTAGGTCTTGCCGGCCGCGGCCAGCCGCCAGTCGGCGATCCAGCCCAGTTCCTTGTCGCTCCAGACGAGACTGCCGGAAAGCGCCTGGTCGGCGCCGGTCTTCTTCGCCAGTGTGTCGAGCTTCGTCATCTCGGCATTGCGAAGCTCCTGATCGTCCAATCCGGCCCGCGACAGCTGCGCCGCCGTGGGAAAAGCCACCTGCATGGCCAGCGGTACGGCGGCATTGCCGAACGATTCGCGCATCGGCATGCCACGGTCGTCATCGGCATCGAGCGCGTAATGCATTGTTCCGCGCTCGGTCGTCAAAAACACCGCCAGCTGCGGCCGCTCGGCCAGCCACGGCCTGCTGCCGAGCGAAGCCAGCACCGGGTCGATTTCAGCCGGCTTGTACTGGCAGGAAAGGTTGTGGGGCCGATCGTACGTGCCCTGATCGTCATGGTTGGGAATGCCTTCCATGCGGTCGCGGTAGCGAAAGCCTGCGACGAAGCTGCCGGCCTTGTCGCGCAATGCCGTCATTTCAGGTTTCGCCGGCAGGCGCTGATCGCCGGAAACCCGCACCAGAACCGCGTCGAGGCAGCGCTTGAAGCCGGACTGGCGGTTCTTCTCGTATTTGCCGTTGACGATGGTCTGCGAGCTGTAGAGATCTTCCAAAGTCGCCGCCATGACCGGGTGAACAGTCAAGCAGATGCTCAGCCCGATTGCCACCGGCGCAAGGCGCGAAAATCGAGTCATAAACAACCGTCCCGTTCGAAGACCCGCCAGAGCTGCGCTGCAATGAACTCTATCCAGTTTTTCAGTATTGCAGCTCGATTTTTAGCACTCGCTCCTGGTCCGGGCCAGAGCTTGCACCGGTGTGCTCGCCATTGACGCACCCATGCGCCACGCTTTAGCACTTCAATCCCGGCGGCCGGGGGAGGGATTCTTCACGATGGATTTTGGCGGAGGCGACGAGATCCGCTTCGAACATTTGGGCCGGGCCGGCGTCGTCACCTTGACGCGGCCGCAGGCGCTCAATGCCTTGACGCACGGCATGATCAGAGCGCTCGACGCTGCCCTTTCCGCCTGGGAGGACGATCAGGGCATCGACGTCATCGTCGTCAAGGCAGAGGGCAGGGCCTTTTCGGCCGGCGGCGATATCCTGCATGTCTATGAGACAGGCCGGGCGGGAAAACCGCCGGTCGAGTTCTTCGCCGACGAATACCGGCTCAACGCCCGCATCAACAGTTTCAAGAAACCTTATGTGGCCCTGATCGACGGTATCGTCATGGGCGGTGGTGTCGGTATCTCCTTCCATGGCTCGCACCGGGTGATGACCGAGAATGCCCAATTTGCCATGCCGGAGGTCGGCATCGGCTTTTTTCCGGATGTTGGCGCCAGCCACCTGCTGCCTGATCTCGGCGGCTCCTTCGGCATGTATCTGGCGCTGACCGGCAATCGCATCCGCTATGGCGATGCGCTGTGGTCGGGGCTGGCCACCCACACCATCAAGGCCGAGGACCAGGCTGGCTTCCTCGACCGCCTGGCGCTGACCGGCGATCCGGAATCGGTGCTGCGCGGCTTCTTCGTGCAGGCAAGGCGAGAAACCGACAGGCCGACGCTGGAGGCGATTGTTCGCCATTTTTCGCAACCGTCCCTGAACCGCGTCATCGACAGCCTCGAGCGTGCGGCCGCCGCCGACGAGTTCGCGGCAAAGACACTGGCGACGATCCGCACCCGCTCGCCGACCAGCCTGCGCGTCGCCTGGCGGCAGATCAGCGCCGGACTGACGCTGTCCATGGAAGCCTGCATGAAGATGGAGTTCCGCATCCTCAACCGGATGCTCGCCGGCCATGATTTCTACGAAGGCATCCGCGCCGCCATCATCGACAAGGGCTCGAAGCCGCAATGGCGGCCGGCAAGCCTCGCTGCGGTCAGCGAAGCGGATGTCGACGCCTATTTTGCTCCGCTCGGCGAACGGGAACTCTTGATATGAGCGAGGTGACCTCGAGGCGCGTCGTGCTACAGCCCTCCGGGGTGGAGGTGATCTTCGCCTGGTTCCAGCGCGTCATATCGGGCTACTGCCTGCTGTTCGGCATTCTCTACTGGATCAGGTTGATCGGCTTTTATCCGGGTACGCTGTGGCGGTTCGACCTGATGCCCGTGCACTGGCAGGTCGCTGCGGTGGTGCTCGCCGTGTTCTTTCCCTTTGCCGCTGCCGGCCTGTGGATGCTGGCGTCCTGGGGGCCGGTGATCTGGTTCATTTGCGCGGTGACCGAGACGGTCATGTATGCCGGCTTTCCCGAGCTATTCGGCCACCGCTTGCTGATTGTCGCCTCGCATGCGGCGGTGGCGCTGCTCTACATCGTCTTCCGTGTCGTCATCTACCTGCAGAAGCGCCCGGTCCGCCACTAAGCCGTTGAACCCATTGGCGGCCCCGCTGTCGCCTCGAATGAGCTCCGCAATCGTTGCCGAAATCTTTAGGTTAATTATCCTTGCTCGGGTGACCGTTCGTTAAGCCTCTTCCGAAACCCCTTACCGGTAAGCTCTTGTTAGCCCTAGCGTTTAAGTCGAATTTTATGAGTATTCGATAGTGTCGCGATCAAGGTGAAAAACAAAAAATCACCAGGGCGACAAACGAGAGGCAAAGACAATGATCAATTCGCGTCCGGCGGCGAAGACCGCCAACGTATCCGACGATCGCCGCGAGGCTATCCGTTCCCTGTACATGGAATCGCTGCAGCTTGTTGAGCGGCTGCACCGCCGCCTGCTTGATGTGATCAAGGACGAATTCGACCGCAACGGCCGTTCCGACATCAATGCCATCCAGGCGCTGCTGCTGTTCAACATCGGCAATTCCGAACTGACCGCCGGCGAGTTGCGCTCGCGTGGCTACTATCTCGGCTCGAACGTCTCCTACAATCTGAAGAAGCTGGTCGATCTCGGCTTCATCAATCACCAGCGCTCGCGCATCGACCGCCGTTCGGTCCGTGTCTCGCTGACGCCGAAGGGCAACGAGGTGGCCGAGGTCGTCGCCGGCCTTTACGAGCGTCATGTCGGCTCGATCGAACAGGTCGGCGGCATCAACACCGACGAGTTCAAGCAGATGAACCGTGCTTTGCAGCGGCTCGACCGCTTCTGGAACGACACCATCGCCTACCGGATGTAAGGCGCCGCATCGGATCCGGCCCGCGCCACAGAAACGCGGCCGAAATATCGACCTTCAGTCAGGGCCGGTGCCGAGAGGCATCGGCCTTTTTCTAGCGACTGACGGCGACTTGAGTTCATCTGTTTGTCGGCTGACCGCAACCCCGTGGGCCACGCTTTGCTTTCGCTTCCACAATGCCTAATGTCGCCGCACAAGGGGGCATGATGGGTCGAAGCAGGCGTTTCAAGATCTGTTTTGTCGCGGCGGCGCTACTGCTTGCGTCAGAAACGGCTTTCGCCAAGGAATGGTGGAAGGATGCCTTCGCCATGGAAGGCAGCAGCCCGTGCGACGGCAATGACTCCAGAGTGACGTTCACCGATAAGTCGGTGGAAATGTGGGAAGTCGGCTGCACAATCGACAAAGTCCAGAAGATCAAAGGCCTGGACGCCGTCATTTTGGACCTGACTTGCTCGGACGATACCGACAGTGTGGAAAAGAGACGGGCGCTGCTGCTCAAACTCGATGACAGCAAGATATTGCGTTACCCTGAGAATCAAGTGCTGCAACGATGTTCCGAGCTCGAGGCTGCGGGTTCAAAGCCCTGAGCCAGGTTCATTCCCGGCCGGCTGCGGGCCCTGCGCGCGGCAGTCGACCCCATCGGTGATGGCTCGGCGACGGCGCCGACCCGGTACCCAAAAAGCACGCACCGTTCTTTTCGGAATATCCGCCGGTCGGATTTGGGGCGCTAGGCCACGTTGCCGCCATATTCCAGTGGAACCGAGAGTGCCAGTGATGCTGGTGTGAAGACCATGCGTTCACCCGCAATCCGTATCGCGCCTGGGCGCTGTCACACCAAGGTGATACGGAGCATGGTTGGCTAATTGTTAAGATTGCCAATTTTACAGTGCGGGCGAGATCGCCCGGTGATCAACGCAGCAAGTGATCGAACTGCTACAAATGTCTGGAACGTCCATGAGAACCAGCCGTCGTTTTTTCCTCTCCGGAGCCTCCGCGCTCGCAGCCGCGGTGGTCGCCGGCGGCGCCAATGCGCAGGATGTGATCGGTGACATCCTGAAATCCTCCGCGCGCGGCAATTGGGACGACCAGTTCGATGCCCGCGCCAGCGAGGGCGGCAAGGTGGCCTCGACGCTGCCGATCTTCAGCCCGCAGACCGTCGCCTTCACGGAACAGGCGGTCGGACAATACCAGAACATTGTCGGGCAGGGTGGCTGGGTCGACGTTCCCGCGACCAAGAAGCTGCAGCTCGGCGTCGATGACCCGGATGTGGTGCCGTTGCGCAAGCGGCTGATGGTTTCCGGCGATCTGTCGCAGAGTGCCGGCATTTCGACGGCCTTCGATTCCTATGTCGACTCGGCGGTCAAGCGTTTCCAGCTGCGCCATGGCCTACCTGCCGATGGTGCGCTCGGCAAATACACCTATGCGGCGATGAACGTTTCGGCGCAGATCCGGCTCGGCCAGTTGCAGACCAATTTGCAGCGGCTGCGCGAGAAGGCCGGCACGCTGGGCAGCCGCTACGTGCTGGTCGACATTCCGGCAGCGCAGGTCGAAGCGGTCGAGAACGACCGCGTCGTGCTTCGCCACACCGCGATCGTCGGCAAGATCGACCGGCAGACGCCGATCGTCAATTCCAAGATCAACGAGATCATCGTCAATCCATACTGGAACGCACCGGTCTCGATCGTGCGCAAGGACATCATTCCGCTGATGCGGAAGAATCCCGATTATCTCAAGGACAGCCACATCCGCTTGTTCGCGCCGGATGGCAGCGAAGTCGATCCGATGAATGTGGACTGGTCGACCGACGACGCCGCCAAGTACCGTTTCCGCCAGGATCCCGGCTCGGAAAACGCCATGGCCTCGGTGAAGATCAATTTCCCGAGCCCTGACGGCGTCTACATGCACGATACGCCGCAGCAGAGCCTGTTCGGCAAGATGTTGCGTTTCGATTCCTCGGGCTGCGTGCGCGTGCAGAATGTGCGCGACCTCGTCACCTGGATCCTGCGCGACACGCCTGGCTGGGACCGCCAGCATTTCGAAGCGGCGATCAAGACCGGTGAAAACACGCCGATCCAGGTCACCAATCCGGTGCCGGTCCACTTCCTCTATCTCTCGGCCTGGTCGACCGGTCCGGGCGTCGTGCAGTTCCGCGACGACGTCTACGCGCTTGATGGCAACAACGAACTGCAGATCACATCCGCGCTGTAAGCATTTGATTCTTATCTAGAAAGGCCGCCTCTCAGGGCGGCCTTTCTTCATTGATTGGGTGCCGCGGCGTTTTTCACGGGACGGGCGGCTGGACGGATCGGCCGGCTTTGCGCATGGTCGGCGGAAAGCCTGGAACCGGACCATGGAAGTCGCCGTCTTCATTCTGGTCGTGCTCGTCTTCGTGGCGCTTTCCGGCGCTCTGGTTCGCCTGGTACGGGTGCCGTTGCCGGTGCTGCAGATTGCGATCGGTGCCGCGCTTGCGTGGCCGGTGCGCGGCATCCATGTCGAGATCAATCCGGAACTGTTTCTGCTGGTGTTCATTCCGCCGCTGCTGTTCGGCGATGCCTATGGCGCACCGAAGCGTGAACTGATGGCGCTGCGCGGACCGATCCTGGATCTGGCCATAGGGCTGGTCTTCTTCACCATCGTCGGCTTCGGCTACGCCTTGCATTGGCTGGTGCCGAGCATCCCTCTGGTGGTCGCTTTTGCGCTTGCCGCGGTGCTGTCGCCGACCGACGCGGTGGCGGTGTCCTCGATCGTCGACAGGAATGTCGTCCCGGCCCGGCTGATGCACATTCTGGAAGGCGAGTCGCTGCTCAACGATGCGTCGGGGCTGGTCATGTTCCGCTTTGCCGTGGCGGCGGTGCTGACCGGCAGCTTTTCCCTTGCCGCGGCTTCGCTCAGTTTTCTCTATGCCGTGGCGATCGGCATCCTGATCGGCGTGGCGGCGCTGTTCGTTGCCGCCAAGCTGCTGCAACTGCTCAACCGGATCGGCGGCGTGCCGGCCGAGGCGCAGGTGCTGGTGATGGTCCTGCTGCCCTTCATAGCCTATCTCGGCGCCGAGCATGTCGGAGCTTCCGGCATCCTGGCGGCTGTTACCGCCGGCCTGCTCACCGGCGGCTCCGGCGTGTTTCGCTTCCTCGGCGTCTCTGCGCGCATGCAGACGATGTCGCTGTGGACGACGCTTTCCTTCGTTTTCAACGGCGCTCTCTTCATCGTGCTCGGCCTGCAGCTTCCCGACATCATCCGCCATGTGCCGCCGGAACTCATGAGCCTGCACCCGATCATCCAGCCGATCGCGACCGTCATCGCGCTGACGCTGTGCCTGATCGCGTTGCGCTTCCTGTGGATCTGGGTGGGCGATATCGCCGCCGGCATCGCTGCGCGTCTGGGCAAGCGCAAGGTGGAGCCGTTCGGGCTGCGCGTGCGGCTTGCCGGTTCGGTGGCCGGCGTGCGCGGCGCCATTACGCTGGCCGGCATCCTGTCACTGCCGCTCGCCATGCCGGACGGCTCGCCGTTTCCGGCGCGCGACCTGGTCATTTTCCTGGCCGCCGGCGTCATCATCTGCTCGCTGGTCATCGCCAGCCTCGCTCTGCCGACGATCGCCAGGGGGCTGGTCGAGCCCGGTGAGGATGCCGGCGCCGCCGAGGAGCGCCTGGCGCGCGTGGGCGCCGCCAAGGCGGCAATCGCGCGCATCG
>NZ_RZTE01000026.1:0-39736 GCF_003997415.1 Mesorhizobium sp. M7A.F.Ca.MR.245.00.0.0
GGACATGCTGCGCAAGCCCGAGGCCCCGCCGGAGCGGCTACCAGCCGCGCGCGGCAGCGGCGAAACGCTCTCCACGGCAGGCGCAAGGCGCGGCATCACCACGTAGTCGGCATCGACGATGTCGGCGGCCGAACCACGCATGAACCGGTCCGCTGCGGCAATTGCCGCCGGATCGGTCATGATTTCGCCGGAAACCGGGCGCGCGGTTCGATCGTCAGCCATCATGGCCCCAGCATTGCAGCACGTGTTCGCTTTTCGTTTCTTTTGCGTAAACACAAATGGTTAACGCTTCCCCACCGGAGCCCTCGTGACGAGCCGAAAGAGCCGAGAAATTAACCGCCGGTTAACCATGCCGGCCGATGGTCTTTACCCAGAACAGGCCGGCTCGCCGCCGTGCCGAAATTCAGGTCGTCGAAATTGATTCGTTTCGAAAATGTCGGCCTCCGCTATGGCATGGGTCCGGAAATCCTCCGCGACATCTCCCTGCACATCCCGGAGCGCTCCTTCCAGTTCCTCAGCGGGCCTTCGGGCGCCGGCAAGACGACCTTGCTGCGCCTGCTGTTCATGTCGCTGAAGCCGACGCGCGGGCTGATCACCATCTTTGGCAAGGACCGCTCGCGCATCTCGCGCACCGAATTGCCGCATCTGCGCCGCCGCATCGGCGTGGTGTTCCAGGATTTTCGCCTGCTCGACCACATGACCACCTACGAGAACGTCGCGCTGCCGCTGCGCGTGCGCGGGCGCGAGGAGGCGAGCTACCGCACCGATGTCACCGAACTGTTGAAGTGGGTCGGGCTGGGCGAGCGCATGCACGTGCTGCCGCCGGTTCTGTCCGGCGGCGAGAAGCAGCGCGCGGCGATCGCGCGGGCGCTGATCGAGCAGCCGGAAATCCTGCTCGCCGACGAACCGACCGGCAATGTCGATCCGCCGCTGGCGCGACGCCTGCTGCGGCTGTTCATCGAACTCAACCGGCTCGGCACCGCGGTGGTGATCGCCACCCACGACCTTGGCCTGATGGAACAGGTCGACGCGCGCCGCATGATCCTGGCCGGCGGAAGGCTGGACATCTATGACTGAACTGTCCGCCGAACATTTTGTGGAACGGGAGCAGGACGCCGAGGCGACCGAGGCAAAGCCCCGCGCCCAGCGCAGGATGGCGCCGATCGTGCCGGCGCAGAACATCGCCGGCCGGGCACTGGTCCTAGTGATCGCCATCATGACCTTCCTGTCCTGCCTGACTTTCGGCGCGGTGACGCTGGTGCGCGACACAGCGTCCGTCTGGGAGAACCAGATTTCGCGCGAGGCGACCATCCAGATCAAGCCGGTCGACGGCCTCGACATGGAAGCAGCCCTTACCCAGGCCTCCCAGATCGCCGGGGAATTCCCTGGCGTCAAGACGACCCGGATCATCGACCGCGAGGCGACCGCGAGGCTCCTTGAGCCCTGGCTGGGCTCGGGGCTCAACATCGATGAATTACCCGTGCCGCGCCTGATCATCGTCACCATCGACGAGAACAGCCCGCCCGATTTCGCTGCCATGCGCGCCGCGATCACGCCGAAACTGCCGAGCGCATCGCTCGACGATCACCGCACCTGGGTCGACCGGCTGGTAGCGATGGCCCGCACCACGGTGACCATCGGCATTGCCGTGCTGGCATTGATGCTGTCGGCGACCGTGCTGACCGTGGTGTTCGCGACGCGCGGCGCCATGGCCGGCAACGGTCACATCATCGAAGTGCTGCATTTCGTCGGCGCCGAAGCACGCTTCATCGCGCGCGAATTCCGCCGGCATTTCCTGGTCACCGGCATGAAGGGAGCGGCGGCTGGCGGTGCCGCGGCAGTGCTCGTCTTCATCGTCTTTTCCTGGTGGTCGTCGCGCAATATGGCGACGCCGCAGGCCGACCAGGCGACCGCCCTGTTCGGCAATTTCGCCATCGGTTCGGCAGGCTATCTCGGTGTCGTGTTGATGGTGCTGGTGATCGGCGGACTGACGGCTGCCACGTCCCACGCCACCGTCGTTGCCTATCTCAGCGACATCGATGTCCGCCAGCCGGATGCAGGCTAATTCATGTCGCCCAAAAGTGGGAACCGGTTTTGGGACAACGACATAGACAGGACAGGGTGATCACGGATGGAGAATTCACGTAACGCAAAGTGCGTCTTTTACCTACCCAAAGCCGCATTTCAGGATTAACCATATGGCGATGGACGCGCGGGATTCGACCGGTACGGCTGGACAGATGCCAGTGGTGGTTGCCCGTTCGCATGGCCGCTCCACTGTGAGCCGTCTAAGAGCCGCGTTGCGCCTGTCCGCTCTCTCTGTCCTCATCCTCACTACATTGTTTGCCGGCGGCTTCGGCTGGTTCGCCAATAAGGTCAGTCACCTGACCACGCCTGCCAATCCGGCCAAGGCGGACGCGATCATCGTGCTGACCGGCGGTCAGTCCCGCCTCGATGCGGCGATGGATCTGCTGGCGTCCGGCAAGGGCGAGCGGCTGCTGATCAGCGGCGTCCATCCCTCGGCCAGCCGCCGCCAGTTGCAGGCGGCGACCGGCGGCGACAAGAAGCTGTTCTCCTGCTGCGTCGACATCGACCGCGCCGCGCTCGATACGATCGGCAATGCGGAAGAAAGCGCCAAATGGGTCGAGAGCCACGCCTATGGCACGGTGATCCTTGTCACCAACAATTATCATATGCCGCGCAGCCTGCTGGAAATGGGCAGGCTGCTGCATGGCGCCAAGCTCGAGCCCTATCCGGTGGTCAATTCCAACCTCGACAATGGCGGCTGGCTGACCAAGCCGCGGGCATTGCGCGTGCTGTTCACCGAATACAACAAATATTTGCTGGCGCTGGCGCGGGGCATCGTGCCGGTCAAGCCGACGCCCAATGGCATAGCGCTGGCCGAAACAGCGGCCGGCGGCTGATTATTCCGCTGCGGCCGCGCCCGTATTTCCCCTGAGCCGTGCGATCTCCTGTTCAAGGCGCTCGATCCGCTTGTCCCGCTCGCCGAGTGCCTCCGCCACGTCGGCCGCCTCGAACCGTTGCGGAATATGCTGCGGGCAATTGGCATCCCAGGCCGAGACGGTGAACAGGATGACCTGCTCGGGGCGCGCCTTGTAGTCTTGCGGCATCAGTTTCGCCATCAGTTCGGCGTCACTCTCGACGACCCGCGCCGTGCCCCAGATCTTGATGCGCTGGCGGTGCATATAGTCGATCAGGAACAGGAATGCCCTTGGATTGTCGGCCAGATTGCCCTGCGTGATGAACTGCCGGTTGCCGGAAAAATCTGCGAAGCCGATCGTATGTTCGTCCAGCACCTTGAGGAAGCCGGCCGGCCCGCCGCGATGCTGGACATAGGGCTGCCCCTCGCCGTTGGCGGTCGACAGGAAGACGCTGGTCTGCATTTCGATGAAGGCGGCAAGGTCCGGGGTGATGCCGGCCTGCCAGCCGCCACGCTCCTCGACGCGGGCATAGGACTGACGTGAGCCCTTGCGGGCCTGGATCGCCTTGACGGTCGGCGTGAAGGCGACGTCGCTGGTGAAAGCATGCGCGTTCATTGAAAGCTTCCTTACGGCAAGATGCTAAAGTCCGAGCTCCGACAGCGTCGGGTGGTCGTCCGGTCGCCGGCCGAGCGGCCAGTGATACTTACGATCGGCCTCGCTGATCGGCAGGTCGTTGATGCTGGCGATGCGCAGGCGCATCAGCCCGTGTTCATCGAATTCCCAGTTCTCGTTGCCGTAGCTGCGGAACCATGAACCGCTGTCGTCGCGCCATTCGTAAGCGAAACGCACGGCGATGCGGTTGCCGTGGAAGGCCCAGACCTCCTTGATCAGCCGGTAGTCGAGCTCGCGACTCCATTTGCGCGTCAGGAAGGCCTGGATGGCGTCGCGGCCTTGCAGGAATTCGGCGCGGTTGCGCCAGCGGCTGTCCTTGGTATAGGCGAGCGCAACCCGCGCCGGATCGCGTGAATTCCAGGCATCCTCGGCCATGCGCGCCTTCTGTGCTGATGTCTCGGCGGTAAACGGCGGCAGCGGCGGGCGGGCTTCGGACATGGCAACTCCTTTGTGGGCCATGCTGCGGGCAGGCCGACAGACACAATATAGAGCCTTCCATCATTCAAATGGAGATGACATATTCGCAACCTGTCCTTCCATTTTCCGGAAGAAGCTATGGATCGTCTCGAAGCCATGTCGCTCTTTGTCGCCGCGGTGGAGGCCGGCAGCCTTTCAGCAGCCAGCCGCCGTTTCGGCATTCCGCTGGCGACGGTCAGCCGCAAGATTTCCGATCTCGAGCGCCATCTGAACACACGCCTCTTGAACCGCTCGACGCGACGGCTAACACCGACCGATGCCGGCCAGACCTATCTTGCCGCCTGCCGCCGCATCCTCGACGACGTCGGCGAGGCCGAACGCACGGCAGCCGGCGAATACAGTGCTCCGACCGGCGAACTGGCCATCACCGCGCCGGTCGTCTTTGGCCGCCTGCACGTGCTGCCGGTCGTCACCGGCTTTCTCGCCGTCTATCCCGACGTGGACATCCGCCTGACATTGGCCGACCGCATAACCCAGCTGGTCGAGGACCATTTCGATCTCGCCATCCGCATCGGCCAGTTACCCGATTCGAGCCTGGTCGCCATCGGCGTCGGCGCAATCCGCCGCGTCGTTTGCGCCAGCCCTGCCTATCTGGCCGAACACGGCACGCCAACGGCCCCGGAGGATCTGGAAACACACGATTGCATCACCTTCGAGGGACTTGCCTCCGCCGCCAGTTGGAGCTTCATCAGGGGCAAGGCCGAAATCCCGGTTCGGGTCCGCTCGCGGCTTCAGGTCAACACCGCCGAAGCGGCCATCGATGCGGCGATTGCCGGCGTCGGGCTGACACGCGTGCTTTCCTACCAGATCGAAGCCGCGCTGCGGTCCGGCACGCTGCGCATCCTGCTGCAGGAGTTCGAGCCGGCGCCATGGCCTGTAAGCCTGGTGCATGCGGGCCACGGCCTGCTGCCGGTCAAGCTGCGCGCATTCCTCGATTTTGCCGCCCCGCGCCTGAAGGAGCGGCTGGCACAGCTGATGTAGCGGAACCAGGCCAATCTCCCGTTGGCGACCGTTCTTCGTTGCCAACCAAAGCGCCCTGCGGCCATTTCCTTTTTTCCCGCGCTTGGTGTAACCAACGCTCACCTCCTCACCGGGCTCCCCCCAAATGCTCTACATCAGATCGCTGACGTTCAATTTCGTGTTTTACGTCAACTTGATCGTCCAGATGATCCTCTGGACCCCCTACTATTTCCTGTCGCCCCGGCACCGCGCCTGGTTCGTACCGAAATTCTGGTCGCGCACCTCGATGTGGCTTTACGACAAGATCGCCGGGACGAAGAACGAGATCACCGGCCGGGAAAACCTGCCCCAAGGCTCCTTCATCCTGGCACCAAAGCACCAGTCGTTCTGGGACGCGATCGCCTTCTTCCCCTTCCTTCAGGACCCGCTCTACATCCTGAAGCGTGAGCTCACCTGGATCCCGTTCTTCGGCTGGTACATCATGAAGATGCGCATGATTCCGGTTCATCGCGGCAGCCGTTCGAAAGCGCTGAAGGCCGTGGTCGCCGCGACCAAGGCGGAGATGGCGCGCAATCCTCGCCAACTCATCATCTACCCCGAAGGGACAAGACGCGCGCCGGGCGACGAACCCGCCTACAAATACGGCATCGTCGAAATCTATACGCAGCTTGGCGTACCAGTAGTGCCGGTTGCCCATGTCGCCGGCCTCTATTGGCCGCGCCGCAAATTCCTGCGCTACCCCGGCACCATCAAGGCGCGGTTCCTGCCGCCGATCCCACCGGGACTGAGCAAGGACGAATTCATGGCCCGGCTGATCGGCGAGACCGAGGCTGCCTGCGACCAGTTCCTGATTGATGCCGCGCGCGGCCCAAACCCGCCTGCCTTGCCGCCGACAGCGGTGAAAAGACTGCAAGAGCTGGACAACGCCGCAAGACACAAAGCCTGAACCGGAAGTCTCCTACCGGCAGTTCTCAGCCGAACACGGCCAGCGCGGTGGTCAACACCAGCGTCGCGGCAAAGACCAGGTTGACGATCCGCGAGGCCGCCGGCCGGCGCAGGAAGCGCGCGAATGCCACTCCCAAGACAAGCCACACGGCGTGGATGGCAACGATCATGACGGCGAGAATCGTCAGCTTCAGCCATAGACCAAGCTCAGTGTTACCCTGTTTGGGCGAAACACCGGCGAACACGGCGGCGATTGCCACATAGGCCTTCGGATTGGCGACCGCGAGAAAGAAACCAGCCAGCCATGTTGGACACGAAGCCTCGGCGGCGCGTGCTGCCATGGGCGGCGCCGTGGCGATCTTGAAGGCGAGATAGAGGATGTAGGCCGCCGAGGCGAAAGCCAGCAACGGCGCCAGCTTCGGCATCGAGGTAAGCACCGCCATGACCCCGGTCGCGACAACCAGAAGCACGGCGATCGTGCCCAGGATGATTCCCCAGGCATAGCCCAGCGAGTGGCGCAAACCGAAGGCGGCCCCAACGGCGGTAACGCTTATCGTTGCCGGACCCGGGCTGCCCATGATCACCAGGGCGGCAAGCATCAGCGCGAGAAGTTGCCCCCAAAGATCCGGCTGCGAAAGAAGCGGCTCAGTCATCTCTCCTCTGTCCTGCCTCGCGAAGAGACGGTATGGCAGGACCAGAGTGGCGTCTTGGACGTTCGTGCGAGGCGTCGCGCCTGAAGCTTCAGCCGCTCGCTCTATCGAGTTCGGTCATGTCGGCGGCGGTCAGTTTCAGCGACGCCGCCCTGATCAAGCTGTCCATCTGTTCAGGCTTGGTGGCGCTGGCGATCGGCGCGGTGACGCCCGGCCGAGCGATAACCCAGGCAAGCGCGACTTCCGCCTGCTTGGCCGAATGCCTTGATGAAACCGCGTCGAGTGCCGCAAGGATGCGCATGCCGCGCGCATTGAGATAGTCCTTCACCCCGCCGCCACGCGGGCTTTGACCGAGGTCGGCTTCGCTGCGGTATTTGCCGCTGAGGAAACCCTTGGCCAGGCTGAAATAGGTGATGACGCCGATGTCCTCGGCCACGCATAGATCGCGCAACGGCCCATCGAAGGACGAGCGATCGTAGAGATTGTATTCCGGCTGCAGCACCTCGTAGCGCGGCAGACTGCGCAAGCTCGCCACATCGAGTGCGGCACGCAACTGGCCGGCGTCGAGATTCGAACAGCCAGCATAGCGGATTTTGCCCTTGGCGAGCAGCTTCTCGTAGGCGCCAAGCGTTTCTTCGTAAGGGGTTGCAGGGTCCGGCCAGTGCGACAGATAGAGGTCGATGACTTCGGTCTGCAGCCGCTTCAGCGATGCGTCGACGGCCTTTTCGATGTATGCGGCGGACAGGTCCTTGTGCCCCTGCCCCATATCCGAACCGACCTTCGTGATCACCACGACCTTGTCGCGATTGCCACGGTCTTTCATCCATTTGCCGATGATGGTTTCCGATTCACCGCCCTTGTGGCCGGGAACCCAGCGCGAATAGGCATCCGCCGTATCGATGGCGTTGAGGCCGGCGCCGACGAAGCGGTCGAGCAGGTCGAACGAGGTTTTCTCGTCGGCGGTCCAGCCGAAGACATTGCCGCCCAGAACCAGCGGCGCGATGGACAGGTCGGTGCGACCGAGACGACGTTTCTGCAAGGCGGATCTCCGGGATGATTGGGCGAGCAAAGGGCGCCGCGGGCTGAGGGTCGGAGCCTAACCTAGGTCTTGCCTGAACGAGGTCAAAGGCCTGGCCGCCTTTTTCCGCAGAGCCAGCTTCACAAAGGCGCGACCTGGCTGGCGACATCCTCCAGCCAGTGGTCGCTTATGCCCAGTGCCTCGAGATGCTCAAGCGTGCTCAGCACATAGTCCTCGTTGTTGCCGGACTGGCCGACCGCGCCGCGCACCACGGCCGCTGCATCCGCCGCGTCGAGCGCTCCGGCATATTGCTCGTGCTGGCGGTCGACGATGTAGACCACCGCGTCGACCGTACCGCCCCCGTCGAGGCGAATCTTGAGCATGCGCTCCAGATAGACATTGGTGACCAGTTCGCGCTCGCGAAGATAGGCCATGACCTCGTCGCGCAAGTCGCCGGGGACGCGGAATGCGAGGCCGACGCAGGACCCGCCACGGTCGAGGCCGAGCACCAGCCCCGGCCGCTCGCGCGTTCCGCGATGCACGAAGGAATAGACGCAGAGCGAGCGCCGATAGCCATGCAGGCGGGCACGCTGTGTCTCGACATGCGCGAATCCCGGCCGCCAGATCAGCGAGCCATAGCCAAACACCCAAAAATCGCCCATATCGCCGCGCCTGATTGCAAAAGATGCCAACACCGCACCCGGACCGGTGTTTTTTCCGCCCGTCCCGTCTAACTATTCGTCTGTCTGCCTGGCGGAATCGACCACCCGTCCGCAACACCCATGCGTTAACGAGAGCCAAAGCATGACGTCAAGTGACGAACGCCAGCCAAGTAACCGTCGCCGCCTGTTCTGGCTTGCAGCGTTCATCGTCGTGCTGTTCGCCCTTTACAGCGGCGGCTGGTTTTATCTGGCCGACCGCGTCAGGAGCGAGGCCGACAAGGCGGTTGCCACGCTCAACAAGAATGGCGTCGAGGCCGGCTGTGCCAATCTCCAGGTCAGCGGCTATCCCTTGAGCTTTACCGTCTCCTGCGACAACCTCGCCTATGAGGACGATGCCAAGAACATTGCGGCTTCAGTCGGCAGTTTCAACGCGGCCGCCCAGATCATCCAGCCTCTGTCGCCGGTTGCCAATCTGCGCGGCCCGCTCAGGACCGCCGTTCCGGACATGGTGCCGCTGTGGATCGACTGGGACAATCTGCAGGCCAATTTCAAATTGTGGTGGCCGCTGCCGCAGCGGATCTCGCTGGAGGCGGAGGGCCTGTCCGGCCAGACCGATCCGGCCGACGACACCGATCCGGTGCAACTGTTTAGCGCCGGCAAGGCATCGGGTCAGCTGCAGCCCAACGGCGAGGATATCGACTATCTCGGCAGTTTCGGCGATCTCGAGATCGACCCCGACGCAATTGGAGGGCGCGTGCTTCCGGCGCTCGATGCCAGCGGCGATGTGACATTGAAGAACGGCGTCGCACTGATCGGCACGCAGGTGAAGAGCCTTCGTGGCCAGACGATCGAAATCCGCAACCTTGACCTGTCGTCGGGCACGGCGCGCATTACCGTTTCGGGACCGCTCTCGGTCGATGCCGAGGGCCTGGTCAACGCCGACCTGATGATCAGGCTGAAGGACCCGAAGGCGGTGGCGGCCATCCTCGGCGCCGCCATACCCGAGCAGAAAAGCCAGATCGAGCAGGGTTTTTCTGCCCTGGCGGTGCTCGGCAACGAACCGTCGATGCCGCTGAAGGTGGTCAGGGGCAAGGCCTCGCTCGGCTTCATTCCGCTGGGCAAGATCAAGCCGGTCGAATAGCTCAACCATGGCAAAACCCGTGAAGCTGCTGAGCGTTGGCGCCTTGACGCTGGACACCATCCTGCGCGTCGAGACACTGCCTGTGCATCAAGGCAAGTTCATTGCCTCCGACGGCGTCCAGATCGCCTCGGGCATGGCCACCAGTGCTGCCTGCGCCGCGCATCGCCTGGGTGCCGAGGTATCGCTGTGGGCGAGTGCGGGTGACGATGCCGTCGCCGACCAGCTCATCGCCGGCATCGAGGCCGAAGGCGTCGATTGCACCTTTGTGCGCCGCGTCAGAGGCGCCCGCTCGGCGCTGGCCTCGATCCTGGTCGACGCGCATGGCGAGCGCATCATCGTGCCGTTCTATGACAGGCTGGCCCAGGCCGATCCCGAAGTCTTGCCGGTCGCCGACCTCACGGCATTCGACGCCGTGCTGGTCGATGTCCGCTGGCCGGGCGCGGCAGCGTTGGCACTCAAGGCGGCACGCGCCGTTGGGCGTCCGGCGATCCTCGATGCCGACACCGCACCGTTGCCGGTCCTGGAACAGCTGTTGCCGCTCGCCACGCACATCGTCGCTTCGGAAACGGCGGCGCGCATCGTCTGCGGCCAGGCGCTCGATCCGGAAACGGCTTGCGCCGATCTCGCCAGCCGCACCGACGCCTTTGTCGCGGTAACCGGCGGCGCGGCGGGCTGTTGGTGGCACGACCGTCGCGCAGGCTGTGTGCGCCATGTCGCGGCGCCGAGGATCAAGGCAGTGGATACGCTCGCCGCCGGCGATGTCTTCCACGGCGCCTTCGCCGTCGGGTTGGCGGAAGCCATGCCCGTCGAGCAGGCTTTGCGCTTTGCCAGTGCGGCCGCGGCGCTCAAATGCCTGCGCTTCGGCGGCAGGCTGGGCGCGCCGGATAGGGCCGAGACGCTGGCCATGGTTGCGCAGACCTGGCCAGCCTGAAACCGACGCTTTGTTCTGACGCAATTCCCAAGGGAAAGCGCTGGCGCTTTTCCCGGGAAAAACGCCTCACACTTTTCCTGGAATTGCTCTAGCCCTTCGCGGGATGCTCGACGGCCTGGCGACCGAAATCGGGCACGTCGATGTCCTGGCCGGCCTCGATGATCGAGCGACGCACAGCCCGCGTCCGGGTGAACAGGTCGAAGAGCTTTTCGCCATCGCCCCAGCGGATCGCGCGTTGCAGCGACGCCAGGTCTTCCGAGAACCGCGCCAGCATTTCGAGGATGGCGTCCTTGTTGTGCAGGCAGACATCCCGCCACATGGTCGGGTCCGAGGCGGCAAGGCGGGTGAAGTCGCGGAAGCCGGAAGCCGAATATTTGATCACTTCGGACTTGGTCACCGACTGCAGATCATCGGCGGTGCCGACGATGTTGTAGGCGATGATGTGCGGCAAATGCGAGACGATGGCCAGCGTCATGTCGTGATGCTGCGGGTCCATCGTGTCGATGTTGGCGCCGCAGCGGCGCCAGAACTCCGACAGCCTCTCCAGCGCGTCCGGGTCGGTGTCGGGCAGCGGCGTGAAGATGCACCAGCGATTGTCGAACAGGTCGGCGAAACCGGCGTCGGGGCCGGATTTTTCCGTGCCCGCCAGCGGATGGCCGGGAATGAAATGGACACCTTCAGGCACATAAGGCTGCATCTGCGCGATGACAGACGCCTTGGTCGAGCCGACATCGGTGAGGATCACACCCGGCTTCAGCGCCGGCGCGATTTCCTCGGCCACCGCGCCGGATGAGCCTACCGGCACCGAAATGATGACCAGGTCGGCATCGCGGACAGCTTCTCTCGCATCGGTGGTATAGCTATCGCCCAGCCCAAGCTCCTCGGCTCGCGCCAGCGTCGCCGCACTGCGCGTTGATATGGCCACGTGACGGGCCAGCCCCTCGCGGCGGATGACGCGGGCCAGCGACGAGCCGATCAGGCCGATGCCGACCAGCGCGATCTTTTCAAACATCGGTGATGTCATGGTCTATAGCTTTTCAGGAATGTCGTGAGAGCGGCGACAACGCCGCGATTGGCCTCTTCGGTGCCGACGGTCATGCGCAACGCGTTGGGAAAGCCATAGCCCGAAACGCGCCGCAATATATAGCCGCGCGCCGTCAGATAGTCGTCCGCCGCCGCCGCCGAATGCTTCTGGTCATCGGGAAAATGAATGAGGACGAAATTGCCGACGCTCGGCGTTACCCGCAGCCCGAGCTTTGTGAATTCCTCGCTCAACCAGGCAAGCCAGGTCTCGTTGTGCGCCACGCTGCGCTCGACATGGGCGCGGTCGCGGATGGCTGCGATACCGGCCTCGATCGCCGTCGCATTGACGTTGAAGGGACCGCGCACGCGGTTGATGGCGTCGACGATATGCATCGGCGCATACATCCAGCCGATCCGCGCGCCACCGAGGCCGATCTTGGAGAAGGTACGGGTCATCACCACGTTCTCGGTGCTGCCGACCAGCTCGATGCCGGCCTCATAGTCGTTGCGGCGGACATATTCGGCATAGGCCGCGTCGAGCACCAGAAGCACGTTCTTCGGCAGCGCGGCATGCAGCCGGCGAACCTCCTGGAACGGCACATAGGTGCCGGTCGGGTTGTTGGGATTGGCGAGGAACACGATCTTGGTGCGCGGCGTGACCGCGGCCAGGATGGCGTCGATGTCGGCGCGCTCGTCTCTTTCCTTGATCGTCACCGGAACGGCACCCGCCGACTGGATGTAGATCTTGTAGACCATGAAGGCGTGTTCGGTGATGACGGCCTCGTCGCCGGGCGCCAGATAGGTCTGCGCCAGCAGGCCGAGAATCTCGTCGGAACCGTTGGAACAGATGATGTTCTGAGGGTTGAGGCCATGCACCTCGGCGATCGCTTCGCGCAGCCGCCTGGCGGTGCCGTCGGGATAGATGTCGAGCTTGCCGGCAATCTCGCGCGCGGCTTCGATCGCTTTCGGCGAGGGCCCTAGCGGATTCTCGTTTGATGACAGCTTGTGGACCTTGGCGACGCCGGCGGGCGCCGTGCTCTTGCCCGGCACATAGGCGTCGATGTCCATGATGCCCGCACGCGGGGTTGGACGTGCCTGGTCCGGTGTCTGGCTCATGTCGCAAAATCCGTCGAGAACGCTTCCTGAGGGAAGCCGCAGCGGAAATACAAGCCGTGGCCTGCAATGTCGAGAGGCGACAGCCATCGCCCAGGGCTGGCCGTTGACGACGGCGCGCCACAGCCCTAGAAGGGGTGCGACTTCCGTGGTGATTTGGCCGGTCGGCTTGCAGCCACGTTAAACAACTTGCTAAAGGGCCGTTTGCATCCTGTAACCGGCTTTGCGACCGCAATGCCGGTTTTTTGTTGTCCGCCCCGGCCGGACACCCGTATCGGCATCGACTTTCGACAAGCGCGATGCGTGGGCTCAAAGTGTGAGATGGATGTCATGGCCGTTCTGCGTGCCCGCAAAACCAACAACGAGGTCGACCAACCGTCGAGCCCGGTTTTGCGTTTTGGATCCGACAAGCCGCTCAAGCTGGACGCCGGCACGCTGCTGTCACCGTTCCAGATCGCCTACCAGACCTACGGCACGCTGAACGATGCCCGCTCCAACGCCATCCTCGTCTGCCATGCACTGACCGGAGACCAGCACGTCGCCAGCACCAATCCGGTGACCGGCAAGCCTGGCTGGTGGGAAGTGCTGATCGGCCCCGGCAAGATCATCGACACCAATCGCTTCTTCGTCATCTGCTCCAACGTCATCGGCGGTTGCCTTGGGTCCACCGGTCCGGCCTCGACCAATCCCGCCACCGGCAAGCCCTACGGGCTTGACCTGCCCATTATCACCATTCGCGACATGGTGCGGGCGCAGCAGATGCTGATCGACCATTTCGGCATCGAGAAACTGTTTTGCGTGCTCGGCGGCTCGATGGGCGGCATGCAGGTGCTGGAATGGGCGTCGAGCTATCCGGAGCGCGTCTTCTCGGCGCTGCCGATCGCCACCGGCGCGCGCCATTCCTCGCAGAACATCGCCTTTCATGAGGTTGGCCGCCAGGCTGTCATGGCCGATCCGGACTGGCATGGCGGCAAATATTTCGAGCACGGCAAACGCCCGGAAAAGGGCCTGGCGGTAGCACGCATGGCCGCCCACATCACTTACCTGTCGGAAGCCGCCCTGCACCGCAAGTTCGGCCGCAATCTGCAGGATCGCGAAGCGCTGACCTTCGGCTTTGACGCCGACTTCCAGATCGAAAGCTATCTGCGCCACCAGGGCATGACCTTCGTCGATCGCTTCGACGCCAATTCCTACCTCTACATGACGCGGTCGATGGACTATTTCGACCTTGCCGCCGACCATGGCGGCCGGCTGGCCGATGCTTTCGCCGGCACGAAAACCCGCTTCTGCCTGGTGTCGTTCACCTCGGACTGGCTTTTTCCGACCGAGGAGAGCCGCTCGATCGTGCATGCGCTCAACGCCGCCGGAGCATCGGTATCCTTCGTCGAGATCGAGACCGACCGCGGCCACGACGCATTCCTGCTCGACGAGCCGGAACTGTTTGCCGCCATCAACGGCTTCATCGGCTCGGCCGCCAGGGCGAGAGGGCTGGGCCTATGAGCGTCAACCGCGACCAGCGCGTCGACCTTGAAGTCGTCGCCAACCTCATCCCACCGCAGTCGCGCGTGCTCGATGTCGGCTCGGGCGACGGCTCGCTGCTCGAATTGCTGCAGGACAGCAAGCAGGTCGACGGCCGTGGGCTCGAGCTGTCGCAGCGCGGCGTCAACGAATGCGTGGCGCGCGGCCTCTCGGTCATCCAGGGCGATGCCGACAAGGATCTCGAATTCTATCCCGACAAGGGCTTTGACTTCGTCGTCCTCTCGCAGACGCTGCAGGCCACCCGCAACCCGAAGCTGGTGCTCGACGAACTGCTCAGGATCGGCAATCGCGCCATCGTCTCCTTCCCCAATTTCGGCCATTGGCGTGTGCGTCTGTCACTGTTCGTCAACGGCCGCATGCCGGTGACCAAGGACCTGCCCTATTCCTGGTACGACACGCCCAACATCCACTTCTGCACCATCCGCGACTTCGTCAATCTTTGCGACGAGCTCGGCGCGACCGTCGAGAAGGCAACCGCTCTCGACGCCAACGGCCAGAAGATCGGCCTGTCGATGCCGTGGTGGTTCTGGAACTTCTTCGGCCAGCAGGCAGTGTTCTTGCTGAAACGGCAGTAGCCGCAAGCTATTCGAGGATGTCCGTGGCTTTGTGCGGATGTTGGACGCCGTCGGCAAACACCACGTCGGCCTCCGAATTGTCCGTGCGCAGCGCCAGAATCGCCTGGTAGGCGGGCGAATTGTACCAGCCATGCACATGCTGCCTGTCGGGAAATTCGATGATGATCAGATGGCCCGGCCAGTTGTTCTCGATCACCTCGACATCGCCGCCATGGACCAGAAAACGGCCGCCGAAAGGTTCCAGCGTGGCATCGATCTTGTGCAGGTATTCGACGATCTGCGGGCCCATCGTGGCTTGGCGCATATGGGCGACGGCGTAAGCGGTCATAAGTGCACTCCCTTTCAATCGAAGCCGATTGCCGGCTCCACAGGCACAGATTGCCAAGGGTCGTGACAGAATTCGATTACCCCAAAAGTAATAAGAATGACATGAGGCGATCAAGACGAATCGGCCTGCGCGATCCTGAGGCGGTTTCCAGTCTCCGGCCCTCAGGGTGTTGCCGTTGAGACGCAAGGTTGCGAATTCGGGGTTGCGGACGGATTGAACTCTGCAACCAGATGATGACACGGGAGCATGTTTTTCGTAGCGTCATGCCGGACGCGATGCCGAGCGAAGCACGGAGCGGGGAACCTGACCTATTCGATCGTTGTCGAAATGGAAAACGCCAAGTCCATCAATGAAGATGAGATCGGCGTTTCGTTCAGCGCCTTGGCACGGGAAATAGAAGCCGTGACGACAACCGGTCAATACCTGAAACCGGAGGTCATCGTCGTTCACAGCGGACCAGATACCGACACACCGATTCTCCGGCATCGTCTCACCGAAATTGTTCCGCAACTTGGCATGGCAGCAAATACGGTCTTCAGCGCCTGCACAGGCGGCCGGTACTATGAGGTCAAGAACGCAGGCGCCGCGTTGGCCAAGGGCGACATCGTCATTTTCTGCGATTCCGATACAGTGATCGAAGACGGCTGGCTGTCGGCACTTCTCAAACCGCTCCAGGATCCGAAGACGATCGCCGTGAACGGTTACACCTATCTCGGCTGTGACGATTTCGCTTCGCGAACCTTTGCGCTTCTGTGGTTCTTCCCGCTGCGTGATGGTGATAGACGCTTTGCCTCCAAGCGCGCGATGAACGCCAACAATTGCGCCTTCCGCAGAAGCTGGTTAGCCGGCCATCCCTTTCCGGCCAGCAATGGATTCAAGGTTTCTTGCACGTTGCTCGCCAGCCAGTTACGAGCAAGCGGGCATGATTTTGTCAGAGTCGATGCCCGGGCCAGCCATTATCCTCCGCGCGGTTGGCGCTTTTTCTTTTGGCGTGCCCTGGTCACTGGGCGCGATGCGGACCGGAAATATGTGGCACTGGCATCGCCATCCCAAGCCGCGCGAGTGCTGAAGGCGACAAGACGTTGGTTTTCGACATCCTGGAAAGTGGGTGGGCGTATTCTGACGCATGCAACTCGGCTCGGAATGCCGGCATGGCAGATCCCGTTTGCACTGATCGTCGGATTGGCCTTTTGCGCGCTGGTTTTTTGTGCACAAGCGGCCATGGCCCTTGGGCTGGTTCGGGACGAGGTTGAAAACGTGCCCCTCTACGTGGGACATAGCTGAAGCACTATGGTCAAAATGGGCAAAACCATCGAACCGACACCTCTCATCACGGTCATTACGCCGACCCACAACCGACGCGAAACGGTGTTGCGCGCCGTGGAAAGCGTACTCTCCCAGAGCATGTCGAGGCTTGAGCACATTGTCGTCGACGATGGTTCGACCGATGGAACCGAAGCGGCGCTGGCCCGTATCCAAGACCCGCGGCTGATCTATGTCGGGGCGAAATGGCGAGGCGCCAACGCAGCCAGGAATGCCGGCATCGAGCGCGCGCGGGCACCGTTGGTGACGTTCCTCGATTCCGACGACATCTACATGCCGCACCGGCTTGAACGAACCCTGACCTGGTTCGAGGAAAATCCTGCACTGCAAGTGCTGATCAGTTCGTTCGTGTCCCTGAAAGGCAATCGCATCACAAACTGCGTCAACCCCGAGGCGTTCGTTAGCCCCGCAATGCTGGAGCGGACGCTGGTTGGGCAGACCATCTTCATTGCCGGCTCTGCGATCACGGCTCGCCGCGAAGCCTTGCTGGCCATCGGCGGCTACGACAGCGACATCACCCGCATGCAGGATCGCGAATTGCTGCTGCGCCTTGCCCGGCGCTTCGGTGCGCAGTTGTCCAGGGATCTGGACTGGACGAAATACAATTCGGAGAACTCGATTTCCGGCCGCCGTGACGGCTATGTCGAGGCCTATGCGAACCTGATGGGCAAACATCCGCATATTGCCCATGCCTACCCGCACATTCCGCCTTACATGATCTCGCGGCAGCTCATCGCCGACATCCTGCGAGGCAGGATACCGGAGGCATTTCAGGGCTACATGGCCAACCGTTCATCCAAAACGCTTGGCTATTCGCTGCCGGAATTGATGCAAGGCTATGTCCATGGCCGGCGCTGGCGCCGCGATCTCTCCAACGAGTTTCGCAATCAATTTGGTGCCCGGCCCGCTTAAACCGAGAGGGATTCCGGGAAATTGTGGAACGGTTTTCCCTCCGGATCGCGTTAACCCCTCTGTCGAGAGCTCAACGGTCAAGTTCGGGAAAATACGGATCCGATAGAAACCGCCTGTCTCGTTCGCCTTGTAGGCAGTCTATCGGCGTCGCCGCGTCGATGGGGATGCTTCTCACCTCGTCCTGAATGCCGCTCACTTCCAGGAGCAGCTTGCGCCGGATGGCTGTCGAAAACTCGGCGGCGGCATAGATAGGCAGCACGAAGGAACCGGGTCCGCCGATCACGCACTGCGCATAATACTGGTCGAGATGGCTGAAGGTGGGCGACGGGCTGATCAGGATCGGCAGGCCGTTGACGACGATGCCTTTGGCAGTCGCCGCATCACGCGTCGCGGTGACCGGCGGCCCGATATTGTTCGGTCCGTCGCCCGAAATATCGATGACGCTGCGTTCGCCATGGAAAGACGTGCGGTCGAAAAGCTCGGTGCCGAAGGCCAGCGCGCCGGAAATCGAAGTGCCGCGAAAGCTGCGGAACGGACGAGCCGCGACCTTGTCGGCAAAGCTGTTCGCGCTCTCGGCACTATCGATGATCTGCCAGCCGATGACCGCGTCGTCGCGGACCGTGCCGGCCCATTCGAAATAGGTCAGCGCTATGCGGCCCGTGGCGCCAGCGCGGACAGCCTTGATGAAGTCGGGATGCCGCAGCGCCTCGACATAACCGGACCGCTGCAGGGCGAACTCCTTCTCGTCCATCGACAGCGAGATGTCGACCGCCAGCACCAGCTCGACGTCGACGGCGAGCGCATCCCGCGGCGAGGCGGCGGGAGCAGCCTGGGCGCAGGCAAGACAGGCAAGCAGGCGCAGAGCATCAAGCATGGCCGTCGCCAGGATTGTTTCTCCCGAGGAGCTTCCTTCGCGATCGCGGCAAAATAAAGCTTTGCTTCCCTCGCCCGGATATCAGCTCATTTCTTGCGGCGGGCGGCGACTGGCGGCGGTTCTATCGCGCCGGCCCTGACGCGGGCGGGCTTCAGGGCTGGCGCACCGGAATCCTTGACGATCGTCAACGCGCGCGGGAAGAAGTGGTTGTTGTGCTGGCCGCGCCCGATGTTGAGGATCGCTGTCCCCGGCAAACGCTTCTCGAGCATCGACAGCACGCGTCTTAGCGATGGGCCGTCGAACGCATCCAGCGCCTCGTCGATGATCACCCATTTCGGTTGCCGCAACGCGAGCCTGGCGAAGGCCAGCGAGCGTTGTTCGTCATCGCCCAACTCATGGTCCCAACGCCCGGCACGGTCGAGCGATGAGGACAGCCGTCCCAGACCGACCTCGGCCAGCACCGCCGAAATGTCGGCATCGTTCGCCGGCGCGGGCCCGTTCGGGTGATCGAGGACTTCGCGCAACGTGCCGACCGGAAAATAAGGCACGCGCGGCACGAATATGGGGGTTTCTCCCGACGGCAGGCCGATCCGGCCGCTTCCCCATGGCCACAGGCCGGCAATGGCACGAAAGAACAGCGTCTTGCCCGCACCGGGGTCGCCGGTGATCATGACGCGCTCGCCGGGGCGGATTTCGACATGCGGATCGGCGAGTCTGGTGCAACCCTCCGGCGAGGTCACTTCGAGCTTCTCGAAAGTCAGGCTGCCATTGACGTTTTGGCCGAAGGCAATGCGCTTTTCCGTGTCATGCAACGCATCGGTTTCATCGAGCGCGATGCGGAAATCGGCCACGCGCATCAGCGTGGCGCGCCAATCGGCAATGCTGCCGATGTTGTTGATGAACCAGCGCAAGGAAGAGTGGACCTGGTTAAAGGCGCCGACCGCCATCATCAGCCCGCCAAAGCTGATATCACCTGAGAAATAGACTGGCGAAGCGACCAGTATGGGCGCCACGACGGTGATCCAGCCATAGGTGTCGGTCACCCAGGACAGGTTGATCTGGGCGGTGTAGATGCGCCGCATGGCACCCAGCACCGTGCCGAGATCGAGTTCGAGCCGCCGCCTTGCGTCGGCCTCGCCATGATACAACGCGATGGCATCGACATTCTCGTTGACGCGCACCATCGAGGAGCGCAGCTCGGCTTCGCGTGTATAGCGGTCGCTGTTCAGGCGGATGAGCGGGCGCCCGACCAGCCAGCTCAGCCAGGAGGCGATGCCGGCGTAAAGGATAGCGGCCCAGACCATGTAGCCCGGTATGGCCAGCGAGGTCCCGCCGATGTGGAACACGAAGCCCGAGGACAGCTCCCACAGCACCCCGACGAAGGACATGAGCAGGATGCACGACTGCAGCAGCCCGACGCCGAGATCGGTTGACAGGTCGGACAGATGCGCGGCGTCCTGCTGCATGCGCTGGTCGGGATTGACGCCGATGGCGCCGGCATTGGCCAACCGGAAGGCGCGCACCGGCCGCATCCACTGATCGATCAAATCCAGCGTCAGCGCCTCGCGCAGTTTGAGCCTGATCATCTGGTTGAGCCAGGTCTGGCCGATATTGAGCACCAGCAGCCCGCCGGCGATCATCGCGAAGACGAGGAGCTGGTGCAGGAAGGCCGCCATGTCGCGGCGCGCAAGCGCATCGTAGAAAGGCTGGTTCCAGCGATTGAGCAGAACCTGGCCGATCGACGTTGCGATGATCACGGCCATGATGCCGACCGATGTCCACAGCAACCATTTGCGAACCGGCGATCCCGCCAGCGCCCGCCGGATCGTCGCCACCTGGTCGCGCAGGCTGCTGGCTTCGACCGCCACGGCAACCGGATGAACGGCGGCGGCATTGTCCGGTTGATCAGCCATGGCCGAGGTCCTTGCGTCAGTGCTGAAACCGGATGGAGAAACTTGACAGGCGTTCGTATGGGCTGCCGGATGGGCTGTCGGTCCGCTTGCGACAGATAGGCAGGAAAACGACGTCAGGCACGCCTGCCGTGATCACGAAGCCGTCACTCGCGCAGCCGAGGGCTTGGCATCGGCTTTGTGACGGCCAAGCCGGGTGGCGCCATGCGGCGACAGCACCGGCACGAAGACGCGGCGCGAGGCGCGCTGGACGACGGGCACGCCTTGATAGAGCCGTTTCTGCGCCTCGACGACGATGACGCCGGAAAAGATCGGCCACAGCCGCCGGCCGGCGCGCTCCAGCACATTGTGGAAGCGCATCATGAAACGGCGCTTCGACGGCGGAAAGAACAGCGCATCGGACCAGGCGGCGGGCGTAAAATTGGCCTCGCGCAGCAATTCGGTGAGCTGGCCGCGCGAAAAGGGCCGGCCATTGCCGAATGGGGTGTGCTCGAAGCGCGCCCAGACACCGCGCCGGTTGGGCACGACGATGACCACCCGGCCAGCCGGCGACAGCACGCGCCAGATCTCGTTCAGCGTCTCACGCGGGTTCTCGACATGTTCGAGCGAATGGACGAGCAGCATGCGGTCGATGCAGGAATCGACCAGCGGCAGTTCCTCGTCGAAGACCAGTGCCGTCGCCGTCGGCCCTGTCGCCGGCCACACCACCGCGCCTTGCGTTGCCGGCATGAAGGCAAAGACCCGCTCGGCATCGGTGCCGAACCGCTCCAGCCAGGGCAAGGTGTAACCCAGACCAACCAGCCGCTCGTTGGGTACCGCTGCCCATATCGACGACAACGCCATGGTGATCGAACGCTCGGCGAAACGGCCGAGTGTTGTCGAATAGAAGGAGCGAAGATCGACGATGTCGGAATGCATGGCAGGGATGTAGCCGTGATATCAGCGGGTTTCAACAAAAGGCCGCGACGACCCGACATTCCGAGATGTCATTCGACATCCGGGATGACATCCACGCGCCGGCGCCCTATGTCTGCGGCCATAAACGGAGAGATGCGATGCCGGTCGAAATCGAACAGTTCATGTGCCGCAGCGACAATTTCGGCGTGCTGGTGCATGATCCCAAAAGCGGCCAGACCGCGATCATCGACACGCCCGAGGAAGCGCCTATCCTGGCCGCGATAAAGCGCACTGGCTGGACGCCGACGACGATCCTGACCACGCATCATCACATGGATCACGTCGAGGCCAATCTGGCGCTGAAGGAGCGCTTCAAGCTGCGCATCGTCGGCCCGGAAGCGGAAAAGGCCAAGATCCCCGGCATCGACGAGACCGTCGAAGACGGCTCGGTTCTCCATCTTGGCGATGAAAAGATCGAAGTCATCGCCACGCCCGGCCACACCGCCGGCCACGTTTCCTACTATTTGCCGGCTTCGGGTGTGGCGTTCACCGCCGACACGCTGTTTGCGCTGGGTTGCGGACGGCTGTTCGAATGCAAGCCGCCGGTGATGTATGAATCGCTGAAGAAGCTGGCTGCACTTCCGGCTGAAACGGCCATCTATTGCGGTCACGAGTATACGCTCTCCAACGCCCGTTTCGCGCTGACCGTCGACCCGACCAATTCGGCATTGAAGGAACGCGCCGCCAGGATCGAAAAGCTGCGCGCCGACAACAAGCCGACGCTGCCGACGACGATCGGCGAGGAGCTGTCGACCAATCCCTTCCTGCGCTGGCACGATCCGGCGATCCGCAAGCATCTGGGGCTGGAGAAAGCTTCGGACGCCGAGGTCTTTGCCGAAATCCGCAAGCGCAAGGACAATTTCTAGGCCCGGTGGTATCGTCGCCATGACCAGCTCCGCAGAAATTATCGCGACGCTCGGCCTTAAGCCGCATCCGGAAGGCGGCTGGTATGCCGAGACCTTTCGCGATGGCACCGGCGGCGCGCGCGGCCATTCGACTGCCATCTATTTCCTGCTTGGGGAGCATCAGGTTTCGGCCTGGCACCGGGTCAAGGATGCCGCCGAGGTCTGGCATTTCCATGCCGGCGCACCGCTGGCGCTCTCGATGTGGGAAGAAGGCAGCGCCCTTGTAGAGCAAGTCCTCGGCATCGATCTCGCAGCCGGTGAGCGGCCTCAGATCGTCGTGCCGGCAGGCTGGTGGCAGTCGGCGCGCAGCCTGGGCGAATGGACGCTGGTCGGCTGCACCGTCGCGCCGGGCTTCGAGTTTGCCGCCTTTGAGCTGGCCGAACCCGGCTGGCAGCCGAAACAACCCTAACTCAATAAGAACCCAAATTTAGCAGGAACCCAAGTGTCGTCGCGAGCTGGGCGGCGTAGTACAGCGCCCAGACGGCGAGGCGCATCCAGGCGCGGTGGGGCGAGATGGCGGCGACAAGGAATTTCTCGGTGGCGAGCAGCCCGTCCGATACCATGAACAGCACGGCGCCACCGATCACCCACATATTGCTTGTTGTCAGCGCCGAGATGCCCATTGCCAGGATGGCGGCGATATAGACGGTGATCGGGATACGCAGGCCGGGACCGACGCGACGCCACAGCGCCGCCAGCATGATGACCACGAACACCGCCATGGCGAGCGCGATCGCTCCGCGCCACGGCTCGGCGCCAAGCACTCCCAATCCGCCACCGCTGCGCAGGAACAGCGCGACATAGACGATGTGGGCGACGAGAAAACTGGCCAGCCCGCCGAGAAAGGCCTTTTCGCCGTCGCGCGACAGGAATGCGTCGCCAGCGGCGCTGAGGGCGAGCGCGGCGACCAGCAGCAGCGGGCCGCCCTGCAGCCCGGCCAGAACGGCAAGCATCGCCACGGCAAGCGTCTTTGCCGCCGAGCGGGCGAGCGTCGGCGGCATGCCTAGCGTGAACGCATAGATCATCGCCGCCGCCAGCGAAAAAATCAGTGTCGCATTGGCATTGGCGTCGATACCGCCCGCAAACGGCATCGTCATGCCCGGCTCCGCCTTTGGATGCCCCGGGCTCCGCCTTCGGATGACCCGGCTCGGCTCTCGGTCGCGGCAGGCTTGCGCAGGAACAGGGATTTTGCGGCGAGCGCCGCGCCGCCGGTGATGAGCACGCAGGCGGCGAGGATGCGCAGCGACGGCTCGGCGACGCCGGCCGCGATCAGCACCAGCGTCGACAACAGCGGTGCGGCGTAGCTTGCGGCACCCAATACCTGGATGTTGCCGCGCTTGACGCCGATGTCCCAGGCATAGAAGGCAGCGCCCACCGGCATCAGGCCAAGACCAAGCACCGCCAGCCACTGGCCGGCGCCGACGGGCGGAACGGTCTGTTCTAGCGCCAGGTGGCAGGCGAGCGACAGCACCGCGGTGGCAGCACAGAACCAGGTGACGATGCTGGTCGGCACCGACGGGAAGCGCCGCGACAACAACGAATAGGACGACCACAGGACGGCGCAGACGGCAGCCATGGCATAGCCGAAGGAATAGCGGGCGTCGAAGGCCAGCCCGCCACCCTTGGTGACGATCAGCACGGTGCCGGCAAGGCCGAGCAGCGCGCCGACGACATGGTTCCACGCCAGTTTTTCGCCCGGCATCAGCGCCGAGCCGAGCACGATCAGCAGCGGCCACAGATAGGCGATCAGGCTCGCCTCCACCGCCGGCGCATTGCGCAGCGCGGTGAAATAGAAGAAGTGGTAGCCGAACAGGCCGGCAATGCCGATCAGCCACACCTGCGGCGGTATCTTCTGGCTCTTGTCGGGTGCCGGCATGAACAGCCGCGCGATGAGCCCGACCCCGGTGCCGATCGAGAAGGTGATCGCCGACAAGAGGAACGGCGGCACCTGGCCCGACGCATCGGTGAGCAGTGCGAGCAACGCCCACATGGCGACCGCCGAAAAGCCGATCAGTGTTGCGCGCCCCATTCTGTCTCCAGTGGCGCGCCAATTCCGCGCCTGGCTATTGTACGGCTTCGAAACGCCCGGCGCTGATGGTCAAGGTGCCGATCTGCGTGCCCACCGTGGCACGGATCGGCGCATATACGCCGGTTTGGCCGAGCGGTGCAAACGTCACCATCATGCGGCTTTTGTTCTTGAGATAGTTGAGCGCCTTGCGGCCCTTGCGATAACCCGCCACCGGCTCGAAGCCCATCTGGCAGGTGACGGTGTCGCCCTTGTAGCCCGGGACCGAGATCGTGCCTTTCGACGCGTAGGTCAACGTCAGGTCGGCACGCATCTCGCCGTCATAGAACTTCACCGTGCGGCCGCAGACCTGGTCGAGACTGTCGGCATGAATGACGGTGGCGGCCATGGGATCGAGCACCGATGTCAGGTCGCCGGCACCGAGCGGTACCCAGTTCTTGGGGTCGCGTTTGCCCGGCGCCGGCACGACCTTCGTCGAGGTGACTCTGCCATTGGCAAAGCGGATATCGACAACCGATGCCTTCTTGCCGGAGGTGTAATCGGCGCGGAATGCCTGCGGCACCATCTTCTTGCCCGCAATCGTGCCTTTGGATGAGATCGTGCCGCGCGTATCGTCGAACAGCTTGGCGAGGCCGGCTGCGGTGACACTGCCTTGGATCGCGTAGGCGCCGTTCTCATAGCGGCTGGAAAACGTTGATTTCGCTATCGAAAGGCCGAGGAACGACACTGTGTACTCGCCCTTGAACGACTGCGGCGAGGCAGCAGACGCGGCGGACGGCAAAGCTATCGCAAGCATGGCAACAAGGGCATGTGGCGAACGAAGCATGGCGGGATCGGGTCCTTGATTTTCGGCCGGAGGCGGGCAACTCCGGTCTGGCATGTCCCTATGGAACCGCTTATAGGATGAATTCCGGCCTTAATATGAAATGCCGGGCGTGTCCGCAGGCAAGCTGGAGCTTGACGCCTCGGCGAAATGCAACTATGGAACGCCAACTTTTTCCATAAGGCCGCCTGACCAGAACCGCGCGCCACCCGGCGTGGGCCTGAGTGTTTGGCAGACCCGAGAACTGAAGGTTAGAACCATGTCCCGCACCTGCGAACTCACTGCCAAGGCAGTCATGTCCGGCAACAATGTGAGCCACGCCAACAACAAGACCAAGCGTCGCTTCCTGCCGAACCTCGTCAATGTGACGCTGATTTCGGAAGCGCTGAACCAGAACGTGCGTCTTCGCATTTCGGCCAACGCGCTGCGTTCGGTCGAACATCGCGGCGGCCTCGACGCCTTCCTGGCCAAGGCCGACGTCAAGGAATTGTCGCAGCGCGCCCGTTTGCTGAAGAAGCAGATCGCCAAGAAGACCGCCGAACAGGCTGCCGCTTAAAACAGTTCAAAGGCGGGGGACGACCGCCCTGGCCAACCTCTTGTTGTTGGCCTCTGGCCAACCTTTTGTTGGCCTAGGCATCGGATCGAAGCCGCAAGGTTTCGGCAATCCGATGCTCAAATTCCGAAGCTAGCGTAATCCGATTTAGGAATACGTTCCGCTGGTTCCATTACCCAGGATAAAAAAATGACTTTCTTCTCGCGATACTTGCCCTTCGTGGCCGCCATGACGCTTGTCGTCGTGGCATCGAACATTCTCGTGCAGTTCCCGATGCAGGGTCAGATCGGCGGCCTCTCGCTGGCCGACCTTCTGACCTGGGGGGCCTTCACCTATCCCTTCTCGTTTCTGGTCACCGACCTCGCCAACCGCCGCTACGGTCCCACCGTGGCGCGCCGGATCGTCTTTGTCGGCTTCATGACGGCGGTGATCTGCTCGATCCTTGTCCCGCCCTTCCTGTTCCGTCACGGCCTGATCGAATTCGAGACCGCCGCCGACCGGCTGGTGCGGATCGCGGCCGCGTCCGGAGCGGCGTTCCTTGCCGCGCAATTGCTCGATGTGACTGTCTTCAACCGGCTGCGCCGCCAGAGCTGGTGGCGCGCGCCGATCGTCGGCACGCTGGTCGGGTCGGTGTTCGACACAGCCGTGTTCTTCACCGTCGCGTTCTCGGCCGCCTTTGCCTTCGCTGGTCCCAACGACGGCTTTGCGTTGGAAAACGCACCCTTGATGGGCGTCTTCCATGTCGACGCGATGCGTTGGATCTCCTGGGCGCTGGGCGACCTCAGCGTGAAGCTGATCATCGCCGTGGTGGCGTTGATCCCCTACCGTCTGCTCGCGGCCCGCTGGAGCCAGCCCGCGGTTGCGGCTTAAACCATGATCCCGAAAAGTGGGACCCGATTTTCGGAAAAGATCATGGTCGGACAAAGATCATGATCCCGTGGGTTCAGCTCGATTCGGCAAAGACCCCGGACGGCGGACAAGAACTTCGCCTCAAGCGGCGCGGCACCGAATTCTCGATCATGCTGGGCACCAACGAGCTCATGAACAGCCGCCTCAGCGGTTCCGAGGAAGCGCTGGCAAAACTGTCCTGTGAGCGGATTGCCGGCCATAGCCGGCCCACAATCCTGATCGGTGGGCTTGGCATGGGTTTTACCTTGCGCGCCGCACTCACAGAATTGGCCAATGATGCCGGAATTGTCGTCGCCGAACTGGTGCCCGCCGTCCTCGCCTGGGCACGTGGCCCGATGGCCGAAATCTTTGACGGCTGTCTCGACGATCCTCGCGTCACCATCCAGGAAACCGATGTCGGGCAGTTGATCCGGTCGCGGCCCGCGGCCTGGGACGCCATCCTGCTCGATGTCGACAACGGCCCGGAAGGCATCGTCCACAAATCCAACGACGCACTTTACAGCGTGCAAGGCCTCGCAGCCGCACGCAGCGCCCTGAAACCCGGCGGCGTGCTGGCGGTGTGGTCGCAAGGCCCCGACAGCGGCTTCACGCGGCGGCTGAAGCAGGCAGGCTTCGCGGTCGAAGAGGTCAGTACGCGCGCCAACGGCAAGCGCGGCGCCCGCCATGTCATCTGGATCGCCACCAGGACGTAAAGCCGGCGGGTCAATCCTGGTGGAGGATGAATTCCAGATAGAGGTTGCGCTGCAGGATCGAGTGGTTGTCGTCCGAGATCAGCGACACCATCAGCGCGCCGTCGTCGCGGGTCCAGACGTCGAGCCCTTCCATATTGTCGATCTGGTAGTCCATGTCGGCCTCCAGCAGCACCGGCCCGTCGGCGACCGCGCCCTTCTCGACGCTTTCGCCGTAGATGCGCCGCAGCCGCATCTTGACGCCGCTGGCCATCGAGAAACTGCGCTCCAGAAGCAACAGATCACCATCGGGCAGGAAGGCGCCGTCGGTGATGTCGAAATCGCCATTGCGCTTGACGGTGAAGACGCCCTTGTGCGGCCCTTCGATGATGGCGGCATAGATGTTGCCGGCCTTGTCCAGGCTCTTCTCGGAGACCACGACCAGGCCACCCTCATGCTGGCCGTTGGCATTGGCGTGGGTGACGGTCTCGAAGCCGCGATTCTGGCGCAGCTCGCGGGCCGGAACGACGAAATCCAGCGGCTTGATCGGCGCCTTCATGTCGTTGGGGTCGATCTTGAACTGGGCGACGCGGTGGCTGCGCTCGAAGCCGACGGTGGCGATGCCGTCCTTGACCGCGAGACCTTCCGCATCGACCTCCCATTTCCTGTCGATCGGCCGGCCGGTCTGGTCGACCATCTGCTGCATGCGGAAATTCTGGATGCCGGAGGGTCGCTTTTCCGCGTCGCGGACCACCGTGCCGAAGAACCAGAAGCCGGTGTCGGCAACGCCGATGAAATCACCGCCGGCTTTCAGGAAGCGGAAGGCCGATAGCGCGCCGAAATCGCGTGTCGGCGAGGTCATCTCCAGCCCGCCGACGAATTCGAAAGGGCCGAACTGCTTGTCGGCACGGCCAACTTGAAATTGGGTGATCGGGCGGGCCGAGATTTCGACCGGTTCGACAGAACCAGAGTCAGCCGAACCGGCTGCTGCCGAAGCCACGCCGGAAAGCAGGACGATGGCGGCGAAAAGCGTCTGCCGAAACCCGCCGCGCCTGGAAATCATCCGGCGCGCCGCATACCACCGCCGCGTCGCGTATCCTTCGCGCTTTCCTCGGCGAACAGCGAAGCCAGCTGCTCGGTCATGGCGCCGGCCAGCTCCTCGGCATCGACGATGGTGACAGCGCGGCGGTAGTAGCGCGTGACGTCGTGGCCGATGCCGATGGCCAGCAGTTCCACCGGCGAACGCGTCTCGATCAGCTCGATGACGGCGCGCAGATGGCGCTCGAGATAATTGCCCGGATTGACCGACAGCGTTGAATCGTCGACCGGCGCGCCGTCCGAGATCATCATCAGGATCTTGCGCTGCTCGGGCCGGGCGATCAGCCGGTTGTGCGCCCACAGCAGCGCCTCGCCGTCGATATTTTCCTTGAGCAGGCCTTCGCGCATCATCAGGCCGAGATTGCGCCGCGCCCGCCGCCACGGATGGTCGGCGGACTTGTAGATGATGTGGCGCAGATCGTTGAGCCGGCCAGGATTCGGCGGCTTGCCATCCTTCAGCCATTTCTCGCGCGCCTGCCCGCCCTTCCAGGCCCGTGTGGTGAAACCAAGAATCTCGACCGAGACGCCGCAACGCTCCAGCGTGCGCGCCAAGATGTCGGCGCAGGTTGCCGCGACCGTGATCGGCCGGCCGCGCATCGAGCCGGAATTGTCGAGCACCAGCGTCACCACCGTGTCGCGAAATTTGGTGTCGCGCTCCTGCTTGAACGACAGCGGCTGCATCGGGTCGATGACGACCCGCACCAGCCTTGCCGGGTCGAGGTAACCTTCTTCCAGGTCGAAATCCCAGGAGCGGTTCTGCTGCGCCATCAGCCGGCGCTGTAGCCGGTTGGCCAGCCGCCCAACGACGCCGGACAGATTGGCCAGTTGCTTGTCGAGGAAGGCGCGCAGCCGGTCGAGTTCTTCCTCTTCGCACAGCTCCTCGGCGCCGACCGTCTCGTCGAAAGCGGTGGTGAAGACCTTGTAGTCGATTTCCTTCGGCAGATTGGTGAAGGGATTGTCGTTACGGCGCGCCTCGCCGGGTGTTTCGGCATCGGCGTCGTCATCGTCGGACAGATCGTCGGCGGTGGCATCGGAGGCTTCCGTCTCGGCCGACTGCTCGTCATCGGCCGAAGCTTCGGCATCCTCGGACTGCGACTGCTCGGAGCCGGAATCCTCTTCGCCACCCTCCTCGCTCTGCTCCTCGCCTTGCGGCTGGTTGTCGTCATTGTCCTCGGAATCTTCCGTCTCCTGGTCGTCGCCGAGTTCCTCGGCCATTTCCATGGAGGCGAGCATCTCGCGCACGACCCGGGCGAACGCCTGCTGGTCGCCGAGCTTGGCCGACAATCCGTCGAGGTCGGCCTTGGCCTTCTCCTCGACCCAGGGGCGCCAGAGTTCGACCAGCCGCTCGCCGCTTTTCGGGATCGGACGGCCGGTCAGCTTCTCGCGCACCATCAGGGCAAGAGCTTCCTCGATCGGCGCGTCGGCCTTGTCCTTGATGTCGACGAGGTTGGCCTTGGCGTATTTGTCCTCCAGCATCGAGCCGATATTGTCGGCGACGCCCTGCATGGCGCGTGAGCCTATCGCCTCGACGCGGGCCTGCTCGACCGCGTCATAGATGGCGCGGGCCGCCTTGCCTTCCGGCGCCAGCTTGGTGTGGATGCGCACATCGTGGCACGCGCGCTTCAGCGCCATGGAATCGCCGAGGCCGCGGGTGATCGCAATATCGGTTTTCGATGCCTTCTTGGGCAGCTCCGGCAAGCGCGCGCGGCTGCCGGCGAGCGCCGGCCGGTCCTTGGCGAAACCGACCTCCAGTTCCTTGTCGCCGGCAATGGCGCGCATGCAGACGGTAACGGCACGCTTGAAGCTGTCGGCTTCAGAGCCCGTCTTCGACTTGTTGCGCGTGTTGTCGCCCGGACCCGCCATCATCTATCTCTATTGTACCGCTGGCCGCTGGCCAAGCTGAGTGCGCAGGAGGCCGATAATCTCTTCGACCGAGATCGTAAAATAGCCGCCTTTCCCACTGTCATATGCCTGTCTCCACTGACTGTATCCGTGGTCAAACCCGTCGGGAATTGGACGAACACCCTCAAGTTCAACCAGACTTTCTCTCAGTACGTCAGCCGCTACAGGGAGGTGAGGGATTGTTTGCAGCTGCTTTCCGTCATTAGGTATCGGCGCGTCAGAGACTGAGATCGATAGGATCGGCTGACTTTCGCCTTCCAGATTATCGACAGCGCCTATGATCACACGCGAGGATACTGGTGTCGCGCCGTGATACGTCCAAGTCTGCCCAGGTTTGAGTGGTTGGTTCTGGGCCATGGCTGCCTGACTGAGACCAAAGCAGAGGAATACAAGACTCCATAGGAACGTCCGGTGGGTCGTTCCCATGGAGCGGTCTTACCCCAGCACCACGTTGGCGGCGCTCTCGGGCAGATCCTCGCCGAAGGCGCGCTGATAGAACTCGGCCACCACCGAGCGCTCCAGTTCGTCGCACTTGTTGAGGAAGGTCAGCCGGAACGCCATGCCGATATTGCCGAATATCTCGGCATTCTCGGCCCAGGTGATCACGGTGCGCGGGCTCATCACGGTCGACAGATCGCCGTTGATGAAGGCCGAACGCGTCATGTCGGCGACGCGCACCATCTTGTTGACGATGTCCTTGCCCTTGCTGTCGCGATAGTGCTTGGCCTTGGCCAGCACGATGGCGACTTCGTTGTCGTGCGGCAAATAGTTCAGCGTGGTGACGATCGACCAGCGGTCCATCTGCGCCTGGTTGATCTGCTGGGTGCCGTGATAGAGGCCGGTGGTGTCGCCGAGGCCGACCGTGTTGGCGGTCGAGAACAGCCGGAAGGCCGGATGCGGGCGGATGACCCGGCTCTGGTCGAGCAGCGTCAGCCGGCCCGACGATTCCAGCACGCGCTGGATGACGAACATCACATCCGGGCGCCCGGCATCGTACTCGTCGAAGCACAGCGCGACATTGTGCTGGTAGGCCCAGGGCAGGATGCCGTCGCGGAATTCGGTGATCTGCAAACCGTCCTTGACGACGATCGCGTCCTTGCCGACGAGATCGATACGGCTGACATGGCTGTCGAGGTTGACGCGCACGCAAGGCCAGTTGAGGCGAGCGGCGACCTGTTCGATATGGGTCGACTTGCCGGTGCCGTGATAGCCCGACACCATGACGCGGCGGTTGTAGGCAAAGCCCGCAAGGATCGCCATCGTCGTGTTCTTGTCGAACAGATAGTCCGGATCGATGTCCGGCACATGCTCCGATGTCACCGAATAGGCCGGCACCACCATCTTGGACTCGAAGCCGAATTTCTCCTTCACCGACACCGTCGTGTCGGGCAGGTTGGCGATGTCACGATCGACCTTGTTCATATCTCTCAACGTCTCCACGGGCGAAACGTCTGATTTCGCCGGCAATCGATTTTGTCCGGGGGCGGTCTTAGAGCCTTTTCCAACCTTATGAAAGTTGGAAAACGACACGAACCGTATGGCCGCTCAGCACAGGCCCGCCTGTTTGAGCACGCGATAGGCCTGCAGCACATCGCGGAACCGGTCTTCCGAACCTCTGTCGCCACCATTCGCATCCGGATGGTGCAGTTTCACCAGTTCCTTATAGCGCGCCTTGATCTCCTTGCCAGTCGCCTTTGTATCAAGACCAAGCGTTTCCAGCGCCTTGGCCTCAAGCGGCTTGGCCTTGCGCTCGCGCGCCTCGCGCGGATCCTTCGGTCCCTTGAACAGGTCGAACGGGTCGCGCATGCGGTTATAGTAGCCGGCCCGGCCGGAACGCATCTGGGCCATATCGGGCGACGATCGCGTCGAAGCCCCGTTGGCGCCCATCTTCCAGGTCGGCCGGTGCCCGGTCATGGCTTCCTTCTGGAAGCGCGCGACCTCGGTGTCCGGCACGCCGGAAAAGTAGTTGAAGCCCTTGTTGTACTCGCGCACATGATCGAAGCAGAAGTGGAAATACTCGCCTTCCTTCATGCGCCCGACCGGCGCACGATGGGTGCCCGCTTCCTTGCAGCCGTCCCACTGGCAGATCGGCGAGTGCGACTTCAGCTCCGCGTCCTTGTCGGGGCGGACGCGAATCTTCTCGAAATATTTGGGGTACGGCTTCATCTTACCCATTTATGGGGCGTTCGCAGATGCGAAACAAGAATTGACATTTTCGCGATCATCGCCCTAACCGCTGAATCGCGGCATAAAGCAGGCGAATGGCGGATTTTGTTGCTCGGCGGCGGCCCCTTGCGAAACCGATTTTCGGTTTCCAGGCCGAGACGCCAGCGATATGTGGTGAAGGGAGATGGCGATGTCCATACAGGCGACCATGGAAGACAAGCTCAATAAGGCATTTTCGCCGGACAGGCTGGTTATCATCAACGAGAGCCATCTCCATGCCGGCCACCACCATCACGGCTCCGACCATCACGGCACTTATGACGGCACCGGCGAGACGCATTTTCGCGTCCGCGTCGTCGCTTCCGCCTTTGCCGGCATGAGCCGCATCGACCGTCACCGCGCCGTCAATGAACTGCTTGCCGACGAATTGAAGGCCGGCGTGCACGCGCTGGCGATCGAACCGGCGGCTCCCGGCGAAAAGACCCGCTGGTAGCTCGGTTCCGCCGATCGTTTTTCGCCGCGCTCAGAGCACCGCTTCGATGAGGAACGGCCCGCGCCGTGACAGCGCGCTGTCCAGCAGCGCCTCGAAGCGCTCGCATGTATCGGCGCGAGCCGCCTCCACGCCCATGCCTTTGGCCAGCGACACCCAGTCGAGCGAGGGATGGTCGAGGTCGAGCATGCGCCTGGCGTTCTCGCCGATCGCGCCCACGCCGACATTCTTCATCTCGCCATGCAGGATTGCATAGGTTCGATTGGAAAACACGATCGTCACCACGTCGAGCTTTTCCCGCGCCTGCGTCCACAATCCCTGTACCGTGTACATGCCGCTGCCGTCGGCTTCGAGGTTGATCACCTTGCGGTCCGGACAGGCGATTGCCGCCCCGGTCGCCATCGGGATGCCGCCGCCGATCGATCCGCCCGTGCCCATCATGTAGTCGTGCGGCGCTGCAAAGGCCGACAGCGCGAAGAAACGCCTGGCCGAGGTGACCGCTTCATCGCAAACGATCGCATCGGCCGGCAGTCTGCGCGCCACCGACAGCGCGATGGCATCTTCCGTCAGCTTGCCGTTCGGCGTTGCCTCGTCGGGAAAAGCGGCCGCGAGCACCCGTTGTTGTGACGACTTGATGCCAAGTTCGTCGCGAAGCGCCTCAAGCGCCGCATGCAGATCGTCGCCATGGGCGGCCAGTGTCAGCACCTCGCAGCCTTCCCGAACGAGCCGTCCCGGTTTTCCCGGATAGGCGAAGAAGGCAACCGGCTCCTTCGCGCCGACCAGGATCAGAACATCGACATCCCTGAGCACAGCCATCGCCGCGTCGACCGGATAGGGAATGCGGGTCGGCACGACACGCCCGCGCCCGCGTTGCATCCGTGCGATCAGAACCTCGCCGAACAGGCGGACATCGCTGCCCGTCGAAATCTGCCCGGCGATGGCGAGCGCATCGGCGCGTGCGGCCTTTCCGCGAACGATCATGCCTGCCCGGCCCGGAGCGGCACGGATCGCCGCGGCGACCTTGCGCACGGCGTCCATATCGACGGCCGGCGCTGGCACCAGCTTCACCTTGCCGACCGAAACCGCGTCGACTGCGCCCCAGGCAGCATCCGCCGGCAGGATCATCGTCGCGACGCCGGGCGGTGTCAGCGAGGCGCGAAAGGCTGCTTCAGCTGCCGGCACGATATCGGCCGGGCCCTTGACGCGGCCGACCCAGTTGGACATCGGCGCCGCAAGGCTCTCGATATCGCTGGTGAGCGGGGCATCGAGCGGCAGATGGTAAGAGGCGTGGTCGCCGACGATGTTGATCATCGGGCTGAAGGCACGCCGGGCATTGTGCATGTTGGCGAGCCCGTTGGCCAGGCCGGGGACCGGTATGCAACAGCGTCGCGGCCGGCCGATCGGTCATCCGCGCATAGCCATCGGCGGCACCCGTCACCACGCCCTCGAACAGCCCGAGCACGCAACGCATTTTCGGCTTGCGGTCAAGTGCTGCAACGAAATGCATTTCGGAGGTGCCGGGATTGGCAAAGCAGACCGTCACATCATTGGCCAGAAGCACGTCACACAGGACATCGGCGCCGTTCATCCAATTCCCTCCCGCTCACGATCGAAGAGCACTTGCACCCGCGCGCGCCCGCACAGCAATATCCCGCCGCCACTTTTGCTCTGATCCAGTGCAAGGATCAGCCAACCGTCGATTTCAGGAATGCCAGCGCGGCCGCGGTCAGCGCATCGCCGTCCTCGCCGAAATCGCGATTGATCGACATATGCGTGTAGGCGCTGCCGTCGAACAGCGTGACCTGGGTGCCCGTCGCGCGCAGGCGCTCGGCAAAGGCCTTGGAGTCCTCGCCGCGGCCAGGAGCGCGCGAATAGGCAATGAACGTCGGCGGGTGCCTGCGGCCGTCGACATGGCTGGCCGGCGACAGTGCCGCCCATTGCGCGGGATCGGAAAAGACGCGGGCATAGGCCCGCACCATGCCGCCCTTCCTGGCAAGTGCTGCAAGATCATAGGCCCTGGTATCGTCGAGAATGAGCGCAGCTATGCCGGGCAATCCGCCGCGCATGCCGGTCAGCGCAATCAAATGGCAGCCGGCCGAATGGCCCATGCCGACAATGCGGTTGGGATCGCCGCCATGCCGGGCGATGTTGGCCCTGATGAAGGCGTAGGCCTTTTCGACGTCACCGGCCTGGGTGGCGACATCGGCCTGCGGCAACATGCGGTAGTCGATGGAGACGAAGCAGAAGCCGTTGGCGAGCAGGAAGGCCGGTTTGGCGTTGACCTGACTGCGTTTGCCAAACTGCCAGGTGCCGCCATGAACGAAAAATACGACCGGCAGGCCGATTGCCCCATCGGGCGCATAGATGTCGAGCTTGGCCGGCCCGTAGTCGAAGGTCTTTGGCGTGGGTCGGCGTGTTTCCGACGCGGCCGATGCTTCCAACGGCAGCATCGCCGCCACCGAGGCCATGATCAGGCTTCGTCGATCGATCATCATTGTCTCCTGGCGAGGCAAGACTGCACGCGGCGGCCCCAGCCGTCCAGTCAGGGATTCGCAACACACCCGCTACCCGCGCTGAATGCCGCTCCGCACCGAGCGCCTTGATCTCGGAGTGGCCTCAAATCCTCATGATCGTAGCCACCTCTTCACATGAAGGGAACAAACGGTACCCCCCGACAGTTGAATGCGAGGTGAGCCGAATGGAAGCCACAGCGGCTCCGAGGGCAAAAGCATCATGCGAGAGAACCAGTCTGACGTCTTCGATCTGTTTTCGGAAATTTACACCAACGCGGCGCAGGAAGAGATCAGCATCCAGCAATATCTCCTTGCCTGCCGCGAGGACAAGTCGATGTATGCCTCGGCGCCTGAACGGATGGTCGAGGCGATCGGCGAGCCGAACCTGGTCGACACCAGCAAGGATGAGCGGCTCGGCCGCATTTTCTCCAACCGGACCCTGAAAGTGTACCCTTCCTTTGCCGATTTCTATGGCATGGAGGACACGATCGAGCGCATCGCCGGCTATTTTCGCTATGCGTCCCAGGGGCTCGAGGAGCGCAAGCAAATCCTCTATTTGCTCGGCCCCGTGGGCGGTGGCAAATCCTCCCTTGCCGAGCGTCTGAAGAAATTGATGGAACAGCGCCCGATCTACACGCTGAAGGTCGGTAATCAGGTCAGCCCGGTTTTCGAATCGCCGCTTGGTCTTTTCCATCCTGATCGCATGGGCGACCTGCTGGAGGAAAAATACGGCATTGCCCGACGCCGGTTGAATGGGCTCATTTCGCCATGGGCGGCCAAGCGCCTCGACGAACTTTCCGGCGACATTTCCAAGTTCAGCGTCGTCAAGCTGATGCCGTCGCGACTGCGCCAGATCGGCATCGCCAAGACCGAGCCCGGCGACGAGAACAATCAGGACGTTTCGGCCCTGGTCGGCAAGGTGGACATCCGGCAATTGGAAAACTTCAGCCAATCCGATCCGGACGCCTATTCCTATAGCGGCGGACTGAACCGGACTACCCAGGGCCTGCTTGAATTCGTCGAAATGTTCAAGGCGCCTATCAAGGTCCTGCATCCGCTGCTGACCGCCACCCAGGAAGGCAGCTACAACGGCACCGAAAATTTCGGCGCCTTTCCCTACCAGGGAATCATCGTGGCCCATTCCAATGAGTCGGAATGGCTGCAGTTCAAGAACAACAAGAACAATGAGGCTTTTCTCGATCGCATCCTCGTGGTCAAGGTGCCGTATTGCCTTCGGATAACCGAAGAGCGGCAGATCTACGAGAAACTGCTGCGGGAGAGCGAATTGGCCGCCAGTCCTTGCGCTCCAGAGGTGCTGGACATCCTCAGCCGGTTTACCGTCTCGACACGCTTGGCCGAGCACGACAATTCGCCGCTCTACACCAAGATGCGCGCCTATGATGGCGAGAACCTCAAGGAAGTCGACCCCAAGGCAAAGTCGGTTCAGGAATATCGGGACGCCGCCGGCGTCGATGAGGGCATGGCAGGCGTCAGCACGCGCTTTGCCTTCAAGATCCTGTCGCAGACCTTCAACTACGACACCGAAGAGGTGGCCGCCGACCCCGTGCACCTCATGTACATCCTGGAGGAGGCGATCAAGCGCGAACAGTTTCCGAAGGAGACGGAAGCCGCCTATCTGGAGTTCATCAAGTCCGAGCTGGCCGCGCGGTATGCCGAATTCATCGGCCATGAGATCCAGAAGGCCTATCTGGAATCGTACAGCGAGTACGGCCAGAATCTTTTCGACCGCTACATCGCCTATGCCGACGCCTGGATCGAAGACCAGGACTACAAGGATCCTGACACCGGCCAGATCCTCAACCGCGAGGTTTTGGACAACGAGCTTTCACAGGTCGAAAAACCGGCCGGCATCGCCAATCCCAAGGACTTCCGCAATGAGGTGGTGAAATTCACGCTGCGCGCCCGTGCAAGAAACCATGGCCGCAACCCGGCGTGGACAAGTTACGAAAAGCTGCGGGAAGTCATCGAGAAACGCATGTTCGGCCAGGTCGAGGACCTCCTGCCGGTGATCAGTTTCGGCTCCAAACAGGACAGCGTCACGGAAAAGCGGCACCATGAATTCGTGCAGCGGATGGTCGAGCGCGGCTACACCGAGCGGCAGGTTCGTCGCCTTGTGGACTGGTACATGCGGGTGAACAGGGCGGGTTAGAGAACCCGGATGGTTCCATGCCGATCTTCATCGACCGCCGCCTGAACCCGAAAGACAAGAGCCTCGGCAATCGCCAGCGCTTCCTGCGACGCGCGCGCGAGGAATTGAAACGGAGCATACGCGACCAGATCCGCACCGGCAGGATCGCCGACGCGGATTCCGAGCACGCCGTGCGCATGCCCGAAAGAGGCACAAGCGAGCCGAGCTTCAACAACGCCCGCGACAGCGGCAGGCGCCAGCACATCTTGCCGGGCAACAGGCATTTCTCCGCTGGAGACCTGATCCCCAAGCCCGGCGGAGGCGGCGGGGGAGCGTCGTCCCCGGGAAACAAGGCATCCGAGGACGACTTTCGTTTCGTACTGTCGCGCGAGGAAGTGCTCGATCTTTTCTTCGAGGATCTCGAACTCCCCGACATGGTCAAGCTCAACCTCAAGGAGATCCTTGCCTTCAAGCCGCGCAGGGCGGGCTTCGCCGCCACCGGTTCGCCGACCAACATCAATGTCGGCCGCACGATGCGCAACAGCCACGGCCGCCGCATTGCGCTGAGGCGCCCCAAGCAGGTCGAACTGGATGCGATCCTCGAGGAAATCGCCTCGCTCGAGGAGGCGCCATCCAGCGCCGACGCGCGCCGGCGTATCGCGGCATTGCGCGAAGAGCTTGACCGGCTGGAACGACGCCGCCGACGGATTGCCTATGTCGATCCGGTCGACATCCGCTTCAACCGCTTCGATTCCCGGCCGGTGCCGAACGCCAATGCCGTCATGTTCTGTCTGATGGACGTGTCCGGGTCCATGGGCGAGCGCGAGAAGGATCTGGCCAAGCGCTTCTTCGTGCTGCTGCACCTGTTCTTGAAACGACGCTACGACCGCATCGAGATTGTCTTCATCCGCCACACGCACCTGGCTCAGGAGGTCGACGAGGAAACATTTTTCTACAACACCCAAAGCGGCGGCACTGTCGTTTCCACCGCGCTGGAGGAAATGCACCGTATCATCGCCAGCCGCTACCCGGCCCACGACTGGAATATCTATGCCGCCCAGGCCTCGGACGGCGACAATTTCGCCGGCGATTCAGAGCGATGCATTTCGCTGCTCAACGGCGAGCTCATGCGGCTGTGCCAGTATTTTGCCTATGTCGAGATCATCGACGAGCGTGAAGCCCATATTTTCGGCTCGACCGAAAACGGGACATCGCTGTGGCGTGCCTATAACGCCATCGACCAGAAATGGCCGAACTTCCAGATGAGCCGCATCGCTACGCCCGCCGATATCTACCCGGTCTTTCGCCAGCTTTTCGGCAGGCAGCCGGTCTCCCTCAAGCGGGCATGAGGGTTCCCGATGGTCAGACAAGCCAGCAAATCCAGCCTGCTTTTTTCAGGGTCCGACTGGGATTTCAAAACATTGTCGCGGGCCTATGACGCGATCGAGGCACTTGCGGTCGAAGAGCTTCATCTGGACACCTATCCCGTTCAGATGGAGATCATCTCCTCGCAACAGATGCTCGACGCCTATTCGTCCATCGGCATGCCATTGATGTACCGTCACTGGTCTTTCGGCAAACATTTCCTCCACCAGGATCTGCTCTATCGCAAGGGCGGGCGAGGGCTTGCCTATGAACTGGTCATCAATTCCAATCCCTGCATCGTCTATCTGATGGAGGAAAACACCATGGCCCTGCAGGCCTTGGTGACGGCCCATGCAGCGCTCGGGCACAATCATTTCTTCAAGAACAATCAATTGTTCAAACAATGGACGGATGCAGGTGCGATCCTCGGCTACCTGGACTTCGCCAAGGGCTACATAGTCCGTTGCGAGGAGCGGCACGGCCTCGCCGCCGTCGAGGCTGTGCTCGATTCCGCCCACGCGCTGATGGATCAGGGCGTGTTTCGCTATCACCGGCCGCCGAGGCTGTCGTCGGAACGGCAGCGCGAAGGAATTCGCGAGCGTCTCGAATACGAGGAGCGCTCCTACAACGACTTGTGGCGTACGCTGCCGCCTTCGCAGCAAGCGGCCAACGACAAGGGCCAGGACCCGGAGCGGAAGAAATCGCTCAATCTGCCCGAGGAAAACCTGCTCTATTTCCTGGAAAAGAACAGCCCGGTCCTGGAGCCCTGGCAGCGTGAGATCATCAGGATCGTTCGTGTCATCGCGCAATATTTTTACCCGCAACGGCAAACACAGGTGATGAATGAGGGCTGCGCCACGTTCGTGCACTATACGCTGATGAACATGCTGTTCGACCGCGGCCAGATCAGCGAAGGCGCCATGCTCGAAATCCTGCGCAATCATTCCAACGTGGTCTTTCAGCCGGCCTTCGACGATCCGCGTTTTTCAGGCATCAACCCCTATGCTCTCGGCCTCGACATGATGCAGGACATTCAGCGCATTTCGACCAAACCCACGGCCGAGGACCGCGATTGGTTCCCCGACATCGCTGGCCAGGGCAACTGGCGCGAGGTCCTGCTTGACGCCTGGGCCGAGCATCGCGACGAATCCTTCATCCGCCAGTACCTCAGTCCGGCCTTGATCCGGAAATGGCGGTTTTTTGTGCTTGGCGACGCT
>NZ_RZTE01000026.1:39746-41854 GCF_003997415.1 Mesorhizobium sp. M7A.F.Ca.MR.245.00.0.0
GCTGCCGACCAACCGCATTGTCTGGTCGCCTCGATCCACGACGAGCGCGGCTACGCCAAGATACGCGCCACGCTAGCCAACAGCTATGATCTCGGCGCGAACCGGCCGGACATTCAGGTGGTGGATGTCGATCTGCTCGGCGACCGCCATTTGCGCCTGCAGCACAAGGTCAATGACGGCATCCTTCTCGAGGATGCCAGCCGCGACGCCACGCTTCGTCACATCCGCAGGCTTTGGGGTTATGAAGTCAGCCTGGCGGCCATGGATGCCGAGACCGGCGCGACGATCCACGAACGCTCGACCAGCCAGATCGCCGGATGACGTGCCCCGGCCTCCCTGCGCGTATCAGGTGTCGCCGGCTGGCCTGATCCTCAGCCTTGCGATCCGGTTCTTGTCGCGTTTCATGACGATGAAGCGCTTGCCGTGGAACGTAAAAGCCTGCTTCTCCTCGGGGATCGATTGCGTCTCGTGGATGACGAGGCCGGCAATGGTGGTGGCCTCCTCATCCGGCAGGTTCCAGTCGAGAGCCCGGTTGAGGTCACGGATCGGCACCGTACCGTCGACGACCACGGAGCCGTCGGCCTCCTGCTTGACGCCCTGTATGTCGACATCATGCTCGTCGGCGATCTCGCCGACGATCTCCTCGATAATGTCCTCCAGCGTCACCAGTCCTTCGACCTCGCCATATTCGTCGACGACGACGGCGAAATGCGCTTTGCGGCGAAGGAAGGCGTTGAGCTGTTCCTGCAAGGTCGTGGTGTCGGGCACGAACCATGGTTTCGAGGCGATCTTCATCACATCGATCCTGGAGAAGTCGTTGCCGACTTCGTTCAAGGCGCGCAGCAGATCCTTTGCATGCAGCACGCCGACGATGTTGTCGAGCGAGCCTTTCCACAGCGGCATGCGGGTGTGCGGGCTTTGCAAGATCTCGCGCACCACCGCTTCCGGCGCATTGTCGGCATTGACCGAGCGCATGTTGGTGCGGTGGACCATGATGTCGGAGACTTCGAGTTCGGCGAGATCGAACAGGCCGCCGACGCGGTCGCGATCCTCGCGCACCACCTGGCCGTCGCGGCGGAAATCGTCGACCGCGCCGCGCAATTCGTCCTGGCTGGAACGCTGCGGCTCGATGCGCGAAAGCTCGTAGCCGAACATGGCAAGCAGGCGCGTGCGCACGGCAACGAGCAGCAGGATGAGGATGGCAAGGACGGCGACGACGATCCAGCCGGGCTCGTTCATCTCCGGTCGCTTTCCCTGGGGTGATTCTCCCTGAGGAACGACAGCACTTCCGAGGCCGGCACGTCCTTGGCGATGAAGGCCTGGCCGATGCCGCGCGTCAGGATGAAGGTCAGCGCGCCGCGCGACACCTTCTTGTCCTGGGTGATGAAGGCAAGCAGCGCCTCGGCATCAGGCAATTCGCCCGGGATGTCCGCTATCCGCCAGGGCAGGCCGACCGCGCGCAGATGCGCCTCGATGCGCGCGGCATCGTCGGGGCTGGCCAGATTGAGCCGCGACGAGAACCGGTAGGCCAGCGCCATGCCGATGGCGACCCCTTCGCCATGGACGAGGCGGGCTCCGTCATACTGGGTGGCGGCTTCCAGCGCATGGCCGAATGTGTGGCCGAGATTGAGCAGTGCGCGGTCGCCGGTCTCGAATTCGTCGCGCGCAACCGTTTCGGCCTTGGCGCGGCAGGCTTCGGCAATCGCCTGCGCCCTCTCCGGCCCGCCGGCAAAAACCTGGACCCAATTCTTTTCCAGCCAGGCGAAAAATTCCGGCCGGTCGATGAGCCCGTATTTGGCGAGCTCGGCATAGCCGGCGCGGAATTCCCGGATCGGCAGCGTGTCCAGCACCCCGGTGTCGGCCAGCACCAGTTTCGGCTGATGGAAGACGCCGACGAGATTCTTGCCGCGAGGGCTGTTGATGCCGGTCTTGCCGCCGACCGAGGAATCGACCTGCGCCAGCAGCGAGGTCGGGATCTGCACGAAATTCATCCCGCGCCGCACGATGCCGGCGGCAAAGCCGGCAAGGTCGCCGATAACGCCGCCGCCGAAGGCGATGACGATGTCGCCGCGTTCCAGTTTCGCAGCCAGCACACCGTCGACCACCTC
>NZ_RZTE01000026.1:41864-47047 GCF_003997415.1 Mesorhizobium sp. M7A.F.Ca.MR.245.00.0.0
CCTCTTCGAGATGAGCAAAACTCTTGGTCTTCTCGCCGGGCGGCAGCGTGATGATGGCGGTCTGGATGCCGCCCGTTTCGAGGCTGGCCTGAAGGGCAGCGAGATGCGCTGCCGCGACATTGGCGTCGGTGACGACCGCGGCGCGTGTACCCGGCAGGCGGCCCGATATCTCGGCGCCCGCGCGGGCCAACAACCCCGAACCTATCAGGATATCGTAGGTCCGGTCGCCAAGGCCGACTTCGACGACAACGGGTGCCTCGATGCTCACTGTTCCACCTCGCCCGTCGCCGTTGTCTCATCGATGCCGAAATGCCGGCACAGCGCGTCCACCACCTCGGTCGCGATGACTTCCTTGCGGTCGTCGCGGGTCGGCACGGTGACATCAGATGTCGCGTAGACCGGATAGCGCTCGCCCATCAGCCGCTCCAGCACGGCGCGCGGATCGGCACTTTTCAACAATGGCCGGTTCTGTTTCTTGGAGACGCGGTCCATCAGAAGATCGAGCTCGGCCTTCAGCCATACCGACACGCCCTGCGCTGCAATCGCCTCGCGCGTCTGCGCATTCATGAAGGCGCCGCCGCCGGTCGACAGCACCTGCGGGCCGTTTTCCAGCACGCGCAGGATGACGCGCTGCTCCAGCGCCCGGAATTCGGTCTCGCCATAGCGCTCGAACAGCTCCGGAACGGTCATGCGCGAGACGCTTTCGATCTCCTGGTCGCTGTCGATGAAGGGCAGTGCCAGCATCGTCGCCACCTTGCGGCCGATCGCCGTCTTGCCGGCACCCATCAATCCGACGAAGACGACGGAACGGCTGCCCAGCCGGCCAAGCAACGCGGCGTAGGTCTCGTCTGGAGGATTTGCTGGCAACGCGTTCATCGGATGTTTCGAAGGCCCTCTTTGCCGGCGTATCGACATGAAAAGCCCGTTTGCGTCAAGCAGGGCAAGTGCCTTGAACCCGATATGGACCGGCAAGGTCTGCATCAGAAGTTGCTAACAGGCCTCCGCTTCTTCCTTGAATTGGCCGGGTTGGCGTCCCATAAGGGGACAGGGTTTGGAAACGCAGAACAAGAAGACGGGCGAAAATTGATGCCGACACTGTTTCGCTTTGTCGTGGTAACAGCGATTCTGGCAGGTATTGCCTATGGTGCGATGTTCGCACTGGTGATGTTCGTCGAGCCAAAGAAGGGCGAAATGAGCGTGCGCATCCCTCCGGAAAAGCTGAACCCCAAGAAAAGCTGAACCCGAAGAAAAATTGAATGAACAGCGCCGCCCGCATCGAAGCCTTTCTGGAAATGATGAGCGCCGAGCGGGGCGCGGCTGAAAATACGCTTTCCTCCTACCGCCGCGACCTCGAGGACGCTTCTGGCGCGATCGATGGCGGGCTGGCTGGTGCCGCCGCCGCCGATATCCGCGCCTATCTCGACGACATTGCCGCCCGCGGCTTTGCCGCCACGTCGCAGGCGCGCAAACTGTCGGCGATCCGCCAGTTCTTCAAATTCCTCTACGCCGAAGGCCTGCGGGGCGATGACCCGACCGGCACGCTGGACAGCCCGAGAAAGGGCCGCCCGCTGCCCAAGACGATGAGCGAGGCCGACACTGGCCGGCTGATCGACCGAGCGGCGCTTGAGGCCGGCGATGCCTCGTCGGGCGATGGGGACAGTCTGGCGTCACTGCGCCTGCATGCGCTGGTCGAGGTGCTTTACGCCACCGGCCTGCGCGTTTCCGAGCTGGTCGGCCTGCCGGTGACGGTGGCGCAGCGCGACGACCGTTTTTTCATGGTGCGCGGCAAGGGCGACAAGGAGCGCATGGTGCCGCTCTCGGCCAAGGCACGCGCGGCGATGAAGACCTGGCTCGCCGCCCGCGCCAAGGTGCCAGCCTTTGCCGACAGTCCGTTCCTGTTTCCGGCCGCCTCCGACAGCGGCTATCTCTCGCGTCAGGTCTTTGCGCGTGACCTGAAGGGGCTGGCGGCAAGGGCCGGCATCGCCTCGGCGAAGATCTCGCCGCACGTGCTGCGCCATGCTTTCGCCAGCCATCTCCTGCAGAACGGCGCCGATCTCCGGGCCGTGCAGCAATTGCTTGGCCATGCCGACATATCGACGACACAGATTTACACCCATGTGCTGGAAGAGCGGCTGGTGCGGCTGGTCAACGATCATCATCCGCTTGCCGACTAGGCCTCATATCGCTATGTGAGGACGACATTTCACCGCCCGGAGTCTTGGATTCAAGGGTTCCGTCAGCCACTGCCTTCCGACGTATCGGTCCGCTCACGCATGTATAATTACCTCGATTTCGAAAAACCGGTGCAGGACCTCGAGGGCAAGATACTCGAGCTGAAGAAGCTTGCCGAGAATGGCGAGGCGGTCGATGTCGGCGACGAGATCAGCCGTCTTGAGAAGCGCTCCCGCGACGCGCTGCGCGACGCCTACAAGGCGCTGACGCCGTGGCAGAAGGTGCAGGTGGCTCGCCATCCCGACAGGCCGCATTGCGTCGACTATATCAAGGGCCTGCTCACCGATTTCACGCCGCTGGCCGGCGACCGCAATTTCGGTGAGGACCAGGCGATCGTCGGCGGTTTCGCCCGTTTCCGCGGCGAACCCATTGCCATCATCGGCCAGGAAAAAGGTTCCGACACAGCCAGCCGCCTGAAACACAATTTCGGATCGGTTCGCCCGGAGGGCTACCGCAAGGCGGCACGGCTGATGGAACTGGCCGACCGCTTCAAGATCCCGCTGCTGACGCTGGTCGACACGGCCGGCGCCTATCCCGGTGTCAACGCCGAGGAGCGCGGCCAGGCGGAGGCTATCGCCCGTTCAACCTCGACCTGTCTCGGCCTGAAAGTGCCGTCGATCTCAGTGGTCATCGGCGAAGGCGGTTCGGGCGGCGCCATTGCCATCGCCACCGCCAACCGCGTCTACATGCTCGAACACGCCATCTATTCGGTGATTTCGCCGGAAGGGGCCGCCTCGATCCTGTGGCGCGACACCACGCGATCGAAGGACGCGGCGACCAACATGAAGATCACCGCGCAGGATCTTTTTGAATTAAAGATCATCGACGCCATCATCCCCGAGCCGCTCGGCGGTGCGCATCGCGGCGCCGAAACGGTGATCGCCGCGACCGGAGACCTCATCGCCAGGACGATGAAGGATTTTGCCGGCGCCAACACCGATTTCCGCGAGCAGCGCCGCGAAAAATACCTGGCCATGGGCCGCAGTCTCTGACCACAGGCAGCCTTGGCCGCAACAATGTGGCGGGGCGGAGCATTTTTGCCACAAAAATGCCGCTGCATTCGGCTCAATGAGACTGCCGCAGGGGGATGCGTCGGCACTTGCGGTAAGGAATTTATTAGGGTTAACGGGCTTAGGGTCCGTCGATGCGCAGTGTAGCAGCCGGGGCAGGAAGCGTCCTGGCGCCAGAGAAAAGACGATATCCGTAGCCATGTTTGTCAAGCTTGCCCGCACCGGAATCCTGATCGCTGCCCTCGGCGTTGCCGGCTGCAACAATTCGTCGATGAAGGATTTTGCCCCGGAGGCCAACAAGCCGCTGCCCGACAAGATCCTCGCCGACATGAGAGCCAAGGGCATGGTCCGCACCTCGTCGGTGATGGCCCGCATCTTCAAGGAAGAAGGCAAGCTCGAGATCTGGAAGGCCAAGACCAACGGCCGCTACGACATGGTCGCCAGCTACGACATCTGCAAATGGTCGGGCAAGCTCGGGCCGAAATACACCGAAGGCGACCGCCAGGCGCCGGAAGGCTTCTACACGGTGCGCCCGGCGCAGATGAATCCGCGCTCGAACTACCATTTGTCCTTCAACATCGGCTATCCCAACGCCTATGACCGCGCCAATGGCCGTACCGGCTCCAATTTGATGGTGCACGGCGCCTGCTCGTCGTCGGGCTGCTATTCGATGACCGATGCGCAGATCGAGCAGATCTATGCGTTCGGCCGCGATGCTTTCCAGGGCGGCCAGACCGAGTTCCAGATCCAGGCGTTTCCGTTCCGCATGACCGCCGCCAACATGGCGCGCTACCGCAACGACCCGAATTACGACTTCTGGAAGATGCTGAAGGTCGGCTACGACAATTTCGAGATCACCAAGGTGCCGCCGAAGGTCGATGTCTGCGAGAAGCGTTATGTCTTCAACCAGGTTGCCGCCGACGGTCAGACATTCGATCCGGCCGGCGCCTGCCCGGCGACCACGCAACCTGATTCGCTGAAGAGCGCCTACAATTCCTACATGAGCACCTACGACGCTGCGTTCAGCGGCGCGGTCAAGGCCAGCGTGCCAGCGCCCAAGCCGACCATTGCCGGTATCAAGGAAGCCAGCATCGTCTCCGACTGGTCCAAGCGCCGCGCACGCGGTGAACGCGTGCCGATCGATCCGCCGTCGCTCAACAATGACGGCTCGGTCACCGAGACGGCGCGCATGGGCCGCATCGATTCGCCTGCCGGCCGCAAGATGGCGGCCCTCGATGCCGAAAAGGCGGCCAAGCAGAAGGCCGAGGAGCAGAGGCTCGCTGCCATAGAGGCGGCCAAGCAAGCCAAGGAAGCCGCCAAGGCCCAGGCTGTGGCCGAAAAGGAGGCCGAAAAGGCTGCCAAGGAAGCCCCTGTCGCCACCGCGACCATCGCGGCCCCTTCGGAAGCGGCACCGATGGCTGAGACGCAAGCGGCGAGTGCCGACGAGAGCCGCGTGACGAAGCTGAAGAACAAGCTGCTCGGCATGTTCGGCGGTTGATTTCGCCCGTGGATGATCGCGCCGCTATTTATGACCTCAAGGGGCTGAACTGCCCCTTGCCCGTGCTCAAGGCCAAGAAGCGCCTGGCGGGGATGCAACCGGGCAGCCGGCTCTGGCTGGAGACCACCGACCCGCTGGCCGTCATCGACATTCCGGCATTCTGTTCGGAGAGCGGCCACCAGTTGATTGAAACGGCGGCGGTCTCCGGCGGCCATCGCTTCCTGGTCGAGCGCGGCGCGCCGTAATCGTGGGAGCTACCGCCCGGCAATCGCCAGCGGGTTGTTTTCCAGCGCGGCACGCGGCTGGTGCTGATCACGCTCGATATGCCCGAAGATTATATCCGCAGGCTGTTCGCCGCCTTCACCAACCGGCCGTCGATCGACACGCCCGATCGCGCCGCGCTGGAAAACAACCCGCTGGCGATTGCCGGGCGGTAGCTCCCA
>NZ_RZTE01000026.1:47057-84269 GCF_003997415.1 Mesorhizobium sp. M7A.F.Ca.MR.245.00.0.0
GGCCATCTGGCCAGGACGGCAATTGCACCGGCGGATGCAGGATCTTCTGCACGCCATGGATCACCAAAGGCCGCGACGGGTCTTCCCTGAGCTCGATGACGCCCTTCATGCGCAGCAGGCGCTCGCCATGTGTCGAGCGCAGCAGGTCGAGGAACATCTCGATCGCCGAAAACGGCACCGGGCCGTCATGCACCAGCGAATAGGAACGCACCCGCGAATCGTGGCGATGACCGTGGTCATGGCCATGTTCGTGATCATGCCCATCATGGTGATCATGATGGTGATGATCATGAGCCGCTTCCTCGCCCAGCCAGCGCCGCACATCGGCGGATTTGGTTGCCGGGTTGTAGAGGCCGCAATCAAACAGCGCCGCCACGCCTGTCCCCGTGTCACCGGCATCGAGCAGTTCGGCGCCCGGATTGATCTGCCGCAGGCGCGCCCGAAGCATTTCCAACTCATTGGGATCGGCGACCAGATCGGCTTTGCTGAGCACGATGCGATCGGCGACGGCAGCCTGCTTGACCGCCTCGACGTGGGCGTCGAGCGTGGCGTTGCCGTTGACGGCATCGACCAGCGTGATGACGCCGTCGAGCCGGAAGGCCTGGATCAGCGCCGGATGCGCCATGATCGACTGCAGCACCGGCGCCGGGTCGGCAAGGCCGGTGGTCTCGACGATGACGCGGGCAAGCCGGGCGATGCGGCCGGTCTGCAGCCGGTCGACCAGGTCGGCCAGCGTGTCGACCAGTTCGCCGCGCACCGTGCAGCAAAGGCAGCCGTCCGAAAGCTGGATGATGCCGTCGGAAGACTGCTCGACCAGCAAATGGTCGATCGCCACCTCGCCGAACTCGTTGATGATTACCGCCGTGTCGGCCAGCGCCGGATCCTTGAGCAGCCGGTTGAGCAGCGTCGTCTTGCCGGCGCCTAGGAAGCCGGTCAGCACCGAGACGGGGATCGGGAAGCCGCTGCCCATTGGCTAGTTCGCAACCTTGGCCGGCTGGTCGCCCTGCGCGGCGGAGCCGGCAATCTTCGGGCCTGCGCCGGCCGGTGCCGGCCTGTCGGGCCGCCAGCTCGGGATCGGCACATCGGCATATTCCTGACCGCCCCGGTCGAGGATGGCCTTCGGCGCCGGACCGGTGGCGCCGCCAAGGCCGACGGCAACCAGCGTCGGCACATGGTCGAGCTTTTCCTGATAGGGCGATTTCGGCACGTCCTTGGCGGCAACCGGCGGCGCCTCCGACTGCTCCTGCGGCGTCTTCTTCTTGCAGACCTCGTCCTTCATGTCGTTGGGCGAGACCGTGTCGCCATAGGGCGCCAGCGTGGTGACGGTGGCCGAGCCGGCGGCAGGCGCGTCAAAACCCTGATCGAGCAGTTTTGCCGCGGTCTCGGCACGTGTGACCGCCGATTTCTCGCCAAGCACCACCGCGACCAGCGTGCGCCCGTTGCGGGTCGCCGAACCGATCATGTTGAAGCCGGAAGGGCAGACAAAGCCGGTCTTCATGCCATCGGCGCCGGGATAACGGCCAATCAAGAGATTGTAGTTGGGAATAGCCTTCTTGCCGACGGCAAGGCCCTCGATCGAGAACCACGGCGCATATTGCGGAAATTCGCGGCGGATCGCCATCACCAGCACGGCGAGGTCGCGCGCCGTCGTGTACTGATCCGGCGAATAGAGCCCGTTCGGATTGACGAAATGCGTGCCGTTCATGCCGAGCCGGGTCGCTTCGGCGTTCATCCGGTCGGCAAAGGCCGCCTGCGAACCGCCGACATTTTCGCCCACCGCCATGGCGATGTCGTTGGCCGATTTGACCAGCATCATCTTCAGCGCGTTGTCGAGCCGCATCACCGAGCCCGGCTTGAAGCCCATCTTGCTTGGCGGCTCGGCGGCGGAGTGTTTGGTCACCTTTATCGGCGAATCAAGCTGAACCTCGCCGGCGGCGATCGCCCGAAAGGTGACATAAGCGGTCATCAGCTTGCTCAGCGACGCCGGATACCAGCGCTTGAACGCGTCCTGATGCTGCAGGATCTTGCCGCTGCCGAGATCGAATACGACCACCGGATTGGCCAGCGCCGGCCCGGCCACGACCGACAGCGCGATTGTGCCAACCGAGAATAGTTTGAGGAAATGCCTGTACCGCATGATCAAATCCGAAATCGCCTCTTGCCGTAGTCGCCCCTGGCTCCGTAAGATTTCGTTACGCGATCGCCAGCATGATTGGTCCGACCCTCAAAAACCGGACCGCATCGTTGCGGTGCTATTTACCCTATGTGACGCCAAGATGGCAAAGTGCCTGGCGATCACAATTGCAAGGCAGCGGACGACACCCGCCTGTCCCAACAGCGAGATGGAACCATCATGCCAATCCTGAACCGTGCCGCCGAAATGCAGGACGAAGTTGCCGGCTGGCGCCAGCATCTGCACCAGACGCCAGAACTGAACTTCGACGTCTTCAAGACCGCCGCCTTCGTCACCGAGAAGCTGAAGGCTTTCGGCTGCGACGATGTGGTCACCGGCCTCGGCAAGACCGGCGTCGTCGGCATCATCCGCGGCCGGCAGGGCGAAGGCCCCACCATCGGCCTGCGCGCCGATATGGACGCGCTGCCGCTCAACGAGATCACAGGCAAGTCCTACGCCTCGACCATCCCCGGCAAGATGCACGCCTGCGGCCATGACGGCCACACGGCGATGCTGCTGGGCGCGGCCAAATACCTCGCCGAGACGCGCAACTTCACCGGTTCCGTGGCGGTGATCTTCCAGCCGGCCGAAGAGGGCGGCGGCGGCGGCAACGAGATGGTCAAGGACGGCATGATGGAGCGTTTCGACATCTCCAGGGTGTTCGGCATGCACAACATGCCGGGCCTGCCCGTCGGGCAGTTCGCCATCCGCCCGGGCCCGATCATGGCGGCGACCGCCGAGTTCACCATCACCGTGCGCGGCAAGGGCGGCCACGCGGCGATGCCGCACGGCACGATCGACCCGATCGTCATCACCAGCCAGCTGGTCGGCGCCTTGCAGACGATCGCCTCGCGCAGCACCGATCCGGTCGAGGCCGTGGTGGTGTCGGTGACCAAGTTCCACGCCGGTGACGCCTACAACATCATCCCCGAAACCGCTGAAATCGCCGGCACCGTGCGCACCTTGCGCAAGGAGATCGCCAAGAAGTCCGAAGAGCGCATCCGCAGCATATGCGACGGGCTGGCGACCGCATTCGGGGCAAAGATCGAGGTCGACTATCAGGCAAATTACCCCGTGACCTTCAACCACGCGGAAGAGACGGTGTTTGCCGGTGATGTCGCGATGAGTGTCGCCGGCGACGCCCATGTCCACCGCGGCATCCAGCCGGTGATGGGCGGCGAGGATTTCTCCTACATGCTCGAAGCCCGCCCCGGCGCCTTCATCTTCATCGGCAATGGCGACACCGCCGGTCTCCACAACCCTGCCTACGATTTCAACGACGAGGTCATCCCGCACGGCATGAGCTACTGGGTGAAACTGGCGGAAACCGCGCTGGCCGCCTGACGGCGGCAGCGCAAAGTCGGCCGAATTGCCTTCGGCCGGCCTCTTGGCGAAACGATCCGAAGCGGCTATGTGTCTGGCCGCGTGGTCCCGTAGCTCAGTAGGATAGAGCGGCAGATTCCTAATCTGTAGGTCACAGGTTCGATTCCTGTCGGGATCACCACGCTTTTCACCAGCTTAGCAACTGACGTCGTACTTTTCGCGAAACAGTGCAACGAATTCTAATCTCGGCGGGAATGCATCGCCGAACAAGGAACGATCCAGCTTCGCTCCGAAGAGCGGGCACTACAATGGCCCTTTTGTCTGGCCGAAGGCTGCCGGCAGGATCATTGCGAGGTGATGGTTGACCGTGGTGCGCTGTGACCTAGCTTAAAGTTCATGATGGACAGTCAAGAGCCGGGAAGTGGCGAATTGTCCGCACCGGCGAACTCTCGCGAGGTTGATATGCAGAGGCGCAAATCGGCGTCTCAGGGCCCCGCATGTGTCCTTGGTCGGCCATTGCCCGCCAAGGAATATCAACTGCGGCGATCTATCAGCGCGCGACCGGCGCCCCGCCATCCGCAACAATTCGCAAGTACCAGAAGGATCCCGAAGAAAGCGACGTTTCGAGGGCGGTAAGCCTGGCCAATACCAAGGCGGATGACCAGACATCGCTTTACGAACTTGACGATACACCCCAGAACGCACGGGCACGGCAATGCCAAATTATCTTGCCGAAATGTATGCAAACGACGTAAATTTGGCCATTCTGATCGCAGTGGTGACGCTTGCATCGGTGGGCGTCTATCTTGTGCTCCGGCGTATCCTTGCCGCGGTGCGACGGCGCCGCCTTGCAGCGTTTGACGAAGGCAGATCCGGTATCGCCGACGAGGCTTCTTGGGAATGGGAAAGCCCGGCCGGACTTGTCGCCGGACCTGCTTCTTCCAAGGCTGCCAACCCCTTGCATCCGGTCGGCCTGGATGTTCGGGCTCAAAATACCAACTACTCTCGGTTCGGAGTGCGAATCGAGCATTTCGCCGCGACATCCGAACCCAGCGGGAGCTCGTTAGTGACCGGTGCTCCTGCACCGAACAGTGTGCAGTCTGGCCGGCTTGCAGCATCCATCAGCGCGATCGCGGAACGTGGGAAGCGGATTTGCGGGTCGGCATGGGACCAATTGCGCCATAGAGCTTCACCGCCAAAAATTGCTCCGTTGGCCTATGCTGCGGATCGCGGTTTGAATTTCACAGCTCAGATGGGAGATCCCGACCCTGCCATGGCGCCTGCCTCAAACCCTGTCGTTCGCAGGCCGATCGTTCTTGTATCGCGTTTGGGTCTCGCCGCCATTTGTCTGGCCGCGCCGATTGGCTATGCGATGACGAGACAAATCTGGGTCGAAAGCGCTTCAGCCATCTCGCAAACCCAAGACCAGGCCCATCGAGACCTTTCGCGCCCGTTGAGACTTCAGGCGAGTGCCGAATTGCTTGGCCCGGATCTCACGGCTAACCAGGCGCAAGACGGGACGGATCGTGCTCAGTCTGCCGCTGCGAGACAATTGGCCGACCAGGAACACCGGGCGGCGGAAGGCGAGCGTGCCAGGAGCGCCGCTCTGCAGGGAGCGCTCCTCGAGGCGAGCAAGCAGATCCACACGCTGAGGGCAAGCATGGCAGCTGCCGATGACGCGCGCGAGGAGCGGTTGCGCAATGAACTCGCGGCGGCCCGCACTCTTGACGCGTTGCGGCGCATTGCGGGAGATGCCCGCACGATGCTGAGCGAGGCCACCAGCTATGTCCTTGAGGAGATGCCCGCTGCTCATCTCGAGCAGGAGCAGGCCCAAAGGCAGGCGCGCGATTTATCGCAAGCGCGCGTCCAAATTGAACAGCTTGAGACCGAGGCCGCCGAGGATCGCGCCACGGCCAAGGCTTCACTGGCGCAGGCGAGCGGCATGCTCGACGACGAACGCCGGAAGGCGGAGCTGCTTCGTGGCGATCTCGCCGAAGCGAAACTGACCAATGCCGCACTCATGAAGCGTACGGCCGCGGCTGAGCAGGAACGGACCGACGCGGTCACAGCGAGACAACAAGTGGAGCGGACCGCAGCTGACACGGAGCGAACGCTCGCACGAGAACGCGCTGCAGCAGCAGCGGCCGTTGAGGAGCTGAAAGAAGCTCGCGTCGAGCGCCAGGCGGCTGAACTGGAGCGAGCCAAAGCAGTCTCAGCGAAAGAGCGTGCCGAGCAGGCCGCAACCGAGACGGCACAGGCTCTGGCACGGGAACGTACTACAGCCGTCATGAATCGTGAGGATCTCGACAGAGCCCGCATCGAGCGCGAAGCCGCCGCCCAAGCTCTTTTGGTGCGTGTCGCTAAGCTTCAGGAGGCTCTGGGCGAACAACGCGAGGCCACTGTTTCTCTTGCCCGCGACTTGGCCGCAGCGCGCGGGGACAACGACAGGCTCAGGACTGAGCGCCGCAGCGCGCAGATCGAACCGCCCCTGAAGCCGCGTTCTGGCCGCGCGGCAGCCAGCCAGGTGAAGGCCGTCAGCAAGAAGACTGGCAAGGTTCGCAACCCTTCGCGGATGACCCGGGTGCGTTCGATCACACTTCCTTACTCGCTCTTGCCAAGACACGTGACACCACAGTGATTCCGACTGCGCGGTCGCTTCCGTGGAAGGCCATCTTTGATGCCCCGCACCCTTGGTAACACACCCGAGGCCTGCTGCCATTTCGGCCAAAGATGAATGGCCCCTCGAATTCACCCTGCTTCATCAGCGAGGTGTTCTGCGCGGTTCGCTATGTCAGGCCGATCACGCTGCCTGTCGCGTCCAATTCGCATTGGATCGCCGCCTGCCGCGTTTCCACGTTGCCTTGCCGCACATAGTCGATGCTGACCTCGATAGGGGCCGAGATCGTCGCCCGACTCAACTGATGTACGAAGCCCGCGCTGCTGACGCGCACGCTGGTCGCGCCAAACGGAGCGGCGGCCGACTCGATGGCATCATGGCAGGCCCGAACGACTTTATCCGGGACGCCCGGCAACGCCTCGGTTCGGCTGACTGTTGATTGAGTGTTGCTGTCGCTGGGAGGCTGGAGAGCGGCCGGCAGGTCGAGCGACTGTCCGCCCCTTGCGGACGCAACAGCAGTAGCGGTGGCCGGACCTACCGTCCCCGGGGCTGCCGCAGTGCCGCTTGTGCTGGTCTCGCCGTCGTCCGCCGACGAACTGGAGCCGCCGGGGTCATCGCCAGTCCCTTTCTGCGAGCCGCCGTGGTTGCCGCCGGCGTCATGACCTCCGCCGCCACCATGGCCACCAGAACCATGGCCGCCGTTGCCATGCCCTCCGCCTTGCTGGCCACCGGTTGCAGCTCCTGCGCAAACTACCGCGATCGAGCAAGCTAAGACGAAATACGCACAGGTGAATCCACGCGATTGACGCACGACGACCTCCATGGATGCGTCGGTCCAACCGTCTTTCCGCGGCGTGCAGTCAGAACGGCCCGAACCGCCGCTGCCCCCGAGGCAACCTAGCGATTGCCGCGCCCCCGAAAGAACTAGGGGATCGATCCGGTGTATCAAGGATATTTGGCTGGTAAGCGCCGATGAGAGATCGCTTGGCTGGCGAGTGCCGTATCATTCACGTCGAGGCCGACCGTGGATGACGCCGCAGACGCCTTCATGACCCAATGACCGGAGTCCGGGGAGTGGCCTGGCCGAGGCCCGGGCGAATGCAGAGATCAGCTCCGCCATGGCGAACCATGGCGGGCCAGACGGATCACCCCGCCTCAGCCTACCCTGACGACAAAATGCTTCGTCACCGGCTCGATGATCTTCCAGGTTCCCTTGAAATCGGCTTCCACCACGAAGGCATCGCCGGGGCCGACCTCGACCGGTGTGCCGCCGTCCGGCGTGATGATGATGCGGCCGGCGATCATGTGCACGAACTCGTAGTCGGTATAGGTGGCGTGATAGGTGCCGGGCGTCGCGCGCCAGGTGCCCGACAGCACCTTGCCGTCCGCGGTCGTGTGCTGGACGGCGGTTTGCATGGTCGGCCTGCCCTCGACGACGATCCAGCCAGCCAGATCGCCGGCGTCCGCGTGTTCGACGGTGCCGAATTTGAGGATTGTCTCGCGTGTCATGTGCTGGGCTCCGTTGGTGGATTGCGTGGCGTTGTTTGCGTGGCGTTGTCAGATAACCGATGCACCTGCCGCGAGCAATGCCGGCGCCATACGGCGCAGGCCAACGAACTCGGGCTAACAGGTTCCTTCGGAGCCTTTCGCCGGCACGTTGGCTGACGGTGCATCAAAAGAAAAACCCGCCTGTGCGGCGGGTCACTGGCGCAAATCAGCACCATAGGCAAAAATGTACCATAGCTGAGGTCACCGTGTCAAGAAAAAATTCCTATCGTGAAAAATGGCGGCACAAAAGCCGCCAAAACCGGCTGCCTCGAGGCCTGTTGTTAATCTGAGTTCGGAACCCTGCCCTGTGGCGCACGCCGCGTCCTTCGGCCCTCGACGGGCGGGTCAGGGTTTGTGCCGCGCCGAGACGAGTTCCGCCTTGCGCCTTGCCGTCTCCATTCCCAGACCGATGAAAGCGCGCGCGTGCTTGGCCAGCGCCATGTTGTCCGTCCACAGATTGCGCCAGATCGCGGTCTTCTTCGACAGGTTCTCATCGACGATTTCCGAAGAGAAGGATTCGAAGCTGAGGTCGTCGCTGTAGCCGATAGCGGTCAGCGCATCGAAGATCGCGGCGAAATCGATATTGCCGGTGCCGAGGAAGCCGCGGTGGCTTTCGCCGATATGGACATAACCGATCTTATCGGCGGCATGACGAATGGCCAGCCCGACATCGGCCTCCTCGATGTTCATGTGGAAGGTGTCGAGATGCAGGAAGATGTTGTCCGAGCCTGTGTCCTCGATGAAGGCCAGCCCTTGCGCGGCGGTGTTGAGCAGATTGCTTTCGAAGCGGTTGACGATCTCGAGGTTGAGCGTGACGCCGGCCGCCTTGGCTGTCTCGGCAACCTTGGCCAGCGTGCCGGCACTGCGCTGCCATTGATCGCGCGTCGGCGCCTCGACCTGCAATCCGTGGCTGGTCGAGAGAATGCCGGCGACCTTGCGGCCGCCGAGGTCGCGCGTCAGCGCGATGGTGTCGTTGAGGATTTCGACGCCTCGCGCGGCAATCGCCTTGTCGGCGCTCGAAATGTCGCCATCAACGGGCAATCCGATGCTGATCGCGACGCCGAGGCCAAGATCGGCGATGCGCCTGGCAAGCCCGCCGATGTCGACATTGGCGGGATCGAGATAGGAGAATTCGATGAGGTCGAAGCCGGCCTCCCTGGTGTTGGCCAGCGTGAGCTCGAGATCGGCCTGAGCCGAGCCCGCCGACCAGACAAAAGAATGGATTCCAATACGCGACATCATCGTCTCCGGAGCTGACAAGAGGTGCGGCCGGGTCATCCCGGCCGCACGCTGTAGATGGAGTTAGAGACTGTTTCGAAATTCGCTCTGGCGAGTCATATGGTGGTGGTTTCGAGAACCGTAGCGCAGCGGACTTTTGGTCCGTGAGCAACGGAAGCGCAGAAAACGCCATCAGATGGCCGACAGAGTAGAATTTCCAAACAGGCTCTTAGCGGGCCGCGGTCCAGCCCTTGTAGTCCTTCAGGTTCTCGGCCGTGATCAGCTTCGGGTCGAGCAGCACGGTCGGCTCCGCCGGCTTCTTGCCGGCCAGCAGTTCGGCCGCCATCGTCAGTGACTGGCCGGCCATCACGTAAGGATCCTGCGAGGCCGAGGCCTTGATCATCGAGGTGCCGGAGGAGAGTTCCTTCTCGATATCGGGCGCGCCGTCGACGGCGGTGAAGATGAATTCCGAACGGTTGAGCTGCTTGGCCGCAAGCTGGGCGCCGATCGCCGTCGGGTCATTGATGGCAAACACCGCATCGATCTTGTCGAAGCGGGTGAGCAGCGACTGGAACACTTTCAGGCCGCCGTCGCGTGAGCCTTCGGCATTCTGGTCGTCGGAGAGGATCTTGATGTCGGGATGCTGCGCCAGCACGTTCTTGCAGCCCTTCACCCGCTCCAGGATCGAGGACGATGCCGGTCCGTTGAGGATGACGTAGTCGCCCTTGCCGCCGGTGTGGTCGACCAGGTACTGGCAGGCCTCTTCGCCGGCCTTGACGTTGTTGGTCATCACGGTGACGTCGGCTCCCGGCGCCGAAACGTCGAAGGCGGCAACGACGATGCCAGCGGCCTGTGCCTTCTTCACCGCCGGCGCGATCGCCTTGGCGTCGACGGCATTTAGCATGATCACGTCGACACCGGCGGCGATGAACGAATCGACCTGCGAGACCTGCTTGTTGAGGTCATAGTCGGCCGATACCGAGGTCACCTCGACCTTCGGGTTGATCTTCTTGGCCGCGTCCTCGATGCCCTTGATGGTGGCGACGAAGAAGGGATTGCCGAGCAGGCCGACCGAGATACCGACCTTGTTGAGGTCCTTGGCCGTAGCAGGCGCGATGGCGAGCGACGCGAGTGCGACGCCGCAGAGCAGTTTGGCGATGGTCTTCATTGCTTTCCTCCGATTGCCCCGCGCCTCTCACGGTGCGTTACACAAACCGGTCGTTGACGCCGGCGACTAAGGTCAATCACGTTCTTGCTCCTGCCTGGAGCCTGTAGCGGTCGAGGGCGACCGCCACGATGATGACCAATCCCTTGATGATGTACTGCCAGATGTCGGAGACACCGGCCAAGATGAGCCCATTGGAGAGCACCGCGATGATCAGTCCGCCGATCAGCGTACCCCAGATCGAGCCGACGCCGCCGACGAAGCTGGTGCCGCCGAGGATGACCGCAGCAATGGCGTCGAGTTCGTAGGATTGCCCGAGCTGCAAGCCGTTGGCTGCGTAGAGCCGGGCCGCCGACATGGCGCCGCCAAGACCGGCCAGCAGGCCGGAAACGCCATAGACGAAGAGCAGCACCAGCGGCACCTTGATACCGGTCAGCCGCGCCGCTTCGGCATTGCCGCCGACGGCATAGATCCAGGTGCCGAGCACGGTGCGCTTGAGCACCAGCCAGGACAGCACAACCACCGACAGCGCGATGATGACCAGCCACGGAATGCCGAACAGCGAACCGTTGCCGATGAAATCGAACGGCAGGTCCGAATTGAACACCGTGGTGTCCTGGCCGAGCAGGCGGGCGACACCGCGCACCGCGGTCAGCGAACCCAGCGTGACGATAAAGGGCGGCAGCTTGATGTAGGCGATGAGCAGCCCGTTGATGAGGCCGAAGCCGAGGCCGACCAGAATGGCCGCCGGCACGCCGAGCAAACCCCAGTCCGGCACCAGCGACACCATCACCGCCACCATCGCCGAGGCGGCGAGGATGGCGCCGACGGACAGGTCGATACCGCCGGTCAGGATGACGAAGGTCATGCCGGCCGCCAACACGATGTTGATCGACGACTGCTGGGTGACGATCAAGAGGTTGGTCTCGGTCAGGAAGCGCGGGTTCAGGAACTGGAAGCCGGCCGCCAGCAGGATCAGCACCGGCAGCATGCCGAGGGCAGCGAAAGCCGTGCGCAACCGTCGGCTTGTGCCGGTGGCCTGGCCGCCTGCGCTGATCTCGGTCGCCTTGTCGGTCATTGCTGAGCCGCTCCCGTTGCAAGTTCCATGATTTTCTCCTGGCTCAGCGGTTCGCCTTGCGATGCCGTCACCTCGCCCGATATCGTGCCGTCGCGCATCACCAGCACGCGGTCGGCGACGCCGATCACCTCGGGCAGTTCGCTGGAGATCATCAGGATGGCGATGCCCTGTTTGGCGAGATTGTCGATCAGCCGGTAGATTTCCGATTTCGCCCCGACATCGACGCCGCGGGTCGGCTCGTCGAGGATGACGACCTTCGGCTCGGTCTCGAGCAGGCGGGCGAGCAGCACCTTCTGCTGGTTACCGCCGGACAGCGAGCCGGCATTGGCCTGCACCGAACTGGTGCGGATGGAGAGATCGGCAACGGCCTTGGAAGCGCGCCTTTCGGCGGCCGCGAAGTCGCGCAAGCCGCCGGCGCGCGAATCCCGCGCCAGCACGCCCATGCTGATGTTGTCGGAAATCGACATGTCGAGGAACAGGCCAAGTTCCTTGCGGTCCTCGGTCAGATAGGCGATGCCGGCATCGAGCGCCTCGCGCGGCGAGCCGATGGAGATCGTTTTGCCGTCGAGTTCCAGCGTGCCTGACACGCGCCTGTCGGCGCCGAAGATCAGCCGCGCAAGCTCGGTACGGCCGGAGCCGACCAGACCCGCCAGCGCCAGCACCTCGCCCTTGTGCAGGTCGAACGAACAGTCTTTCAGGAGACGGCCGTCGGACATGCCACGCACCGAGAGCGCCACCGCGCGCTCTTCGTCCGGCGGCCGATGATCCTTCTTGTAGAAAGCCGACAGATCGCGGCCGACCATCATCGACACCAGGCGCGAGGCGCTGAGGTCGGCACGCTCGAGCGTACCGACATAGCCGCTGTCGCGCAGCACGCTGACGCGATCGGCAAGCTGGTAGACCTCTTCCATGCGGTGACTGATGTAGATGATGGCGATGCCTTGCGATTTCAGCGTCGCGATGACCTCGAACAGCCGGTCGGTCTCGCGCGAGGTCAGCGACGTGGTCGGCTCGTCCATGACGATGATGCGCGCATTGGTCGACAGCGCGCGGGCGATCTCGACCAATTGGCGCTCGCCGAGCGACAGGCTGGAGACCATGTCGCGGGCCGAAAAGGAGACGCCCAGACGCGCGATGATCTCCCTGGCGCGCCGGGTGCACTGGTCGCGGTCGACGATGCCGAAGCGTCGCGGCTCGTTGCCGAGGAAGATGTTTTGCGCCACCGTCAGATTGGGCGCCAGCGACAGCTCCTGATAGATCACCGCGACGCCGCTGGCGCGCGCCTTGATCGGATCGCCGGTCGCGGCCGGCATGCCGTCGATCAGGATCTCGCCGCCGGCATCCGGCCGATAGGCGCCTGAAAGCACTTTCATCAATGTCGACTTGCCGGCGCCGTTTTCGCCCATCAAGGCGTGCAGCTCGCCGGCGTGGACGCTGAGCGAGACATCGTGCAAGGCACGGATGGTGCCGAACGTCTTGGAGATGTGCCGCATCTCCAGCACCGGCTGGCGCGCGGTCTCGGCCCTGGCAATCGCACTCATCGCGCGCCTCCCGCTGCCGCATCAGCGACGCCGCGGTCCATGGTGGCGTCGCGCCAATTGCTGCGATAGCCTGCCAACCCGGTGAAACGCGATGCGCGCACCGGCTCCGGAACTTCGGCGGCGAATTCGCGCCCGACGCTCTCGAAGGCGAGCGCCGCGGCACCCGTGGCGCTGCCTTCAAGCGTGGCGCCCTGCAGGAAGGCCTGGCCGGGACGCAACTGCGCCAGCAGCCCGGCGAGCACACCGCCTGTGTTCAGCCCGCCATCGACGATCACGGTGTTGTTCGAATGGATGAGGTCGAGGCAGAGATCGACCATCAGCGCGACATAGAGCAGCGCCGCGGCCGCGCGTTCCTCGGCATCGGGCGTGCGCCCGACCAGTCGGCCGGAATGCCCCGCCATCGGCCCGCCCGGCGCGAAGCTCGGCAGCGCCATGATGCCGGCATCGATCACCCGCTGCACCACTGGGCCGGCGATCTCGCCTTGCCAGCCGGCGCTGATTGTTGCGAATTCGCGCCCGCCCATGAAGCGGATGGTCGGCACTGGGCCGCCGCCGACATCGACGTTGACCAGCATGTCGCGATCCCGGTCGAGTGCGTCGAGCGGGCAGTCCGGATTGAGCACGATGACCCAGGTGCCGGTCGAAACGACGGTGACCGGGCCAAGCTCCTGCCGGCGATAGGCATGCAGCGCCGCATTCGAGTCATGGACGCCGTTGTGGATGGCGATCACCGCAGCGCCGAGGCGCTGCTCGCCGATAACGGTGCCGGCGCGCTCGAAGGCAGGCATCCGGTCACGCCAGCCCTGCGCGTCGACCAGCGAGGAAAAGTCTTGGCTGCGCGGCGCCCACAGATGCGAATGGCAGCCGAGATAGGACACTTCCGAGACCGCCCGCCCGCCAAGGCGCCAGCTCCAGTATTGCGGATAGCCGAGGATTGATTTCGACGCAGCGAACGCGTCCGGATCGACCTCCTGCAGCCACAGCATGTGGCGGCCGTAGTTGAAGCCGAGCGGCAGCCGCGGCGAGAAAGTCTCGGAAAAGTCAGGAATGCGGCGATCAATCCGCGCGGCAATCTCGGCCGGCGGCTCTTGCTCGTAATCGAGGATCGGATGCGTCAGCGCCGCCTCGTCGACCAAGGCAAAGGTGCAGCCATGACCCGAGACCATGACCCCTTCCACTCCATGACCGTCCACCGCATCGGCAACGGCGCTGAGCGCCCAATGGTGGAGCGCCGCCTCGTCGAGCACGCTGAAGCCGCCTTGGCGCACCCATTTCGGCTGGGTCCGGCGCTCGTCGATGATCCGCCCGTCCTGGCCGAAGACGAACAGCTTCGAATTGGTCTTGCCGAAATCGAGGACCGCCACCTTCACTGGATGGCTCCCGAAGCTATCCGCACCATGACGCCGGCGTCCTCCAGCATGCGCGCATCGGCGTCGGAGAGACCGTCGTCGGTGACCAGCGTGCCGATGCGCGAAAGCGGCAGCGCGACATTGCGCGCGTGGATCGACAGTTTGCGGCTGTCGGCCAGCACCACGATCTGGTCGGCGCAGAGGCTGAGATCGACGATCGAGCGTACCAGCAGCGGGTGCGATTCCATCACGCCTTCCTGGCCAAGGCCTTGCGCGCCGAGAAAGAATTTGGAGGCGTAGAAGGGCACGGCCTGGGTGAGCGAATGGATGATGCCGGGTTCGCGATGCAGATCACCGCCGGCAACCGTCAGGCTGCAATGGCCGTGGTCGCTGAGATAGGCCGCCAGCGGCATCGAGTTGGTGTAGAGGCGGATGTTGCGCTCGGCGAGCTTGACGCCCAGATGGAAGCAGGTCGAGCCGCCATGCACGATGACCGCATCGCCGTCGCGCACCATGGTCGCCGCCAGAGCGGCGATCTGCCGCTTGGCCTCGACCGCAAGGTCGCGGTTCTCGTCATAGGGCCGGGCGTAGGCGACACCGGCCTGGGAAGCGCCGTCGAGTGCCGAGATGCCGCCATAGACCTTCCGTGCTTCGCCGGCCTCGTCGATCCGGTCGATGTCGCGCCTGACCGTCGCGGCCGAAACGCCAAGCCGTTCCTGCAGCTCACGCACCGAAGCGAACGGACGATCCCGCAGCAGTTCGACGATCTGACGCTGGCGGCCGGAGTCGCTCAATTCTTTCCTCCCGGATGCCATTTTCCATGGCAATTGGTGCAACTTACTCAACATTAGCCAGATTGCAAGCGCGTTTTGATGATAGTATATCACTATTGACGTAGATCACTCGTATCTGCGATATCAGCGCCAATTCGACCCCGGCAACGGGATTTCGCGCAGGACACGGCCGAGCCGTTGGAGGAAAAGCGCCATGGCGACCCAAGCTGATGCGCAGGAACTGGCGGCCTTGCGGGCGCTTTCGGCCAGCATCGGGCGGAGCCCGCATCTGACCCAGGCGGCGGGCGGCAACACCTCGCTGAAAGCCGGCGACACACTGTGGATCAAGGCGTCCGGCACCTGGCTGAAGGACGCGCTTGTCGATGACATCATGGTGCCGGTGGCGATGGCGCCGCTGCTGAAAGCCGTCGAGCAGCGCGATCACGCCGCCGACCTGCCGCAGGGTTTCACCATTGCAGCGCTCAACCCGCGCGGCCTGCGGCCGTCGATCGAGACCACGGTGCACGCCCTGATGCCGCAGCGCGTTGTTCTGCATGTCCATTGCGTCGACACCATCTCGCTTGCCGTGCAGGCCGATGGCGAGGCCGAGGTCGCCAGGCGGCTCGATGGCATCGAATGGGCCTATGTGCCCTATTTCCGGCCCGGCCTGCCGCTTGCACGCGGCATCGCCGAGAAACTGCGGCCTGGTGTCGACGTGCTGATCCTTGGCAATCACGGGCTGGTCGTCGCCGCCGAAACCGTCGCCGGGGCGGAGCTTCTGCTGCGCCGTATCAGGTCATTGCTGGCCCGGCCGACGCGCGCGACCGCCGCACCCGACCTTGCCGCCTTGGCGGCGCTTGCCGGCGCCAGCGGCTACAGATTGCCGGCCGATGTCGAAGCGCATGCGGTTGCGCTCGACCCTGAGAGCCGCCGCATGGCGCAGGCCGGCAGCCTCTATCCGGACCACGTCATCTTCCTCGGCCAGGGCTCCGTCGTGGCGAAACCAGGCGAGGCGGTGGCCGATGTCATTGCACGACTGGACACGTCGCCTGCGGCGATCCTGTTTCCCGGCGCAGGCGTGCTGATGCGCGGCGATGCGAGTGCCGGCGCCGATGCCATGCAACGCTGCCTCGCCGACGTGACGGCGCGCATCGACATCGCCGCGCGGCTGAACTATCTCACCGCTTCCGAGAATGACGAGCTGGTCAACTGGGACGCCGAGCAATATCGCCAGAAGCTCAACGCGGCTGGCGGCTAGCATGGGCATGATGCCACTTGTCATCGGCATCGACATCGGCACATCGGGTGCGCGCGCCGTCGCCATGCGCCCGGATTTTTCCATAGCCGGGCACGCGGCCGTCCCACTCGACAGGTTTGGCAGCGATGGGCGAGCTCCCACGGCGTGGTGGCAAGCGGTCAAGACGGTGCTGACGGAGCTGCTTTCCGGCATCGACCGCACGGCGGTCCGCGCCATCGCCATCGACGGCACCTCCGGCACACTGCTGCCGGTCGACGCCGCCGGGCGGCCGCTGGCCGAACCGCTGATGTACAACGACAAGGTCGATGACGACGACATCCTGGCCGCGGTCGCCCGCACCGCGCCGGCTGCAAGCGCAGCGCACGGAGCGACATCAGGCCTCGCCAAGGCCCTGCGCTTCCAGCATCCGCCGGGCATTGCGGCGGTGCTGCATCAGGCCGACTGGATTGCCGGAAACTTCTCCGGCCGCTTCGACGTCAGCGACGAGAACAATGCCCTGAAGACAGGCTATGATGTCGAGGCCCGCTGCTGGCCGGAATGGATCGCGGCGACCGGAATGCGCGTGGAGCTGCTGCCGCGCGTGGTCGAGCCGGGCGAAGTCACCGGCGCCCTCACCGCGGAAGCCGGGGAACTGTTCGGCTTGCCGCGCGATGTGGCCGTCGTCGCCGGCACCACGGATGGCTGCGCCTCGTTCCTGGCGACCGGTGCCGCCGCGATCGGCGACGGCGTGACCGCGCTGGGATCCTCGCTGACCATCAAGATCCTGTCCGACCGGCCGATTTCGGCGCCGCGCTTCGGCATCTACAGCCACCGGCTTGGCAACGCCTGGCTGGCAGGCGGTGCGTCGAATTCCGGCGGCAAGGTGCTGGCTCAGCATTTTCCGCTCGCCCGTATCATCGAACTCAGCGCGACAATCGACCCGGAGACCGACACCGGCCTCGATTACTATCCGCTTCCCGCCACGGGCGAACGATTTCCGATCGCCGATCCGGCGCTGCCGCCTCGCCTTGCGCCCCGGCCGGCGGACGACGCCGATTATCTGAAAGCGATGTTCGAAGGCATCGCCGCGATCGAGGCGCTCGGCTATGGCAGGCTTGCCGAACTCGGCGCGCCCGCGCTGATATCGGTCAGGAGCGTCGGAGGCGGGGCGGCGAACCCGGCCTGGACGGCAATCCGGCGACGCAGGCTCGGCGTCGATTTCCTGCCCGCGCTTTCCGACGAGGCCGCCGCCGGCACGGCGCGGCTGGCGCTGATGGGTGCAAGCCGGGCAGGACTCCTATGAGCACCAAAACGATCGAACGTCTCGACGGCATCGGGCCGCTGGCGGAGCGCTACGACGTGTTCCTGCTCGACCAGTTCGGCGTGCTGCATGACGGCACACGGCCCTATCCGGGCGCGGTGGCAGCGCTGTCGGCGCTGAAGCGTGCCGGCAAGACCGTGGTGCTGGTTTCGAACTCCGGCAGGCGGGCGCAACCCAATGAAAGCCGGCTCATGAAACTCGGCTTCGAAGCGGGAAGCTGGGATCATTTCGTTTCTTCCGGCGAGGTGGCGTGGCGATCCTTCAGGCAGATGGCGATTTCGGGGAAGCTGCGCCCAGGGACAAAATGTCTGCTGATCAGCCGTGAAGCTGACCGCTCCGCGATTGAGGGCCTGCCTTTTGTGCTGACCGGGTCCGGCGATGAGGCCGAACTGGTGCTGATCGCGGCCAGCGAGGGTGACCGCTTTGACCTCGACCATTATCGCAGGCTGTTCGCGCCGGCTGCAGAGCGGCGGGTGCCGTGTTTCTGCACCAATCCCGACATCATCATGCTGACGGCCGTTGGCCCTCGCTTCGGCGCCGGCCGTCTGGCCGATCTCTATGAAAGCCTGGGCGGCAGCGTTACCCGCATCGGCAAGCCCGACAAGGCGATTTTCGACGCCGCGCTGGCGCTGGCCGGCGAGCCGGACCCTGGCACCGTGGTCTGTGTCGGCGACAGCGTCGAACACGATATATCGGGGGGAAACAGCGCCGGCATCGCCACCGCGCTGGTGCTGAGCGGAATACTTGCGGACACACCGGATCTCGCCGCTGTTTTCGACGAACAGCAGGCCTGGCCGGACTACATCACGGACAGTTTCAGCTTCCGCTGACCGCCTCCAGCATGCGCCGCGCGCTCTCCTCGTCGGTGATCAGGATGGTTGGGGCGATGAGGGTCATGGCGCCGAGCAGCGCTTCGGTTTTCTCCTCGCCACCGGAGGTGAGGATACGGATCGGCGCCTTGCGCAGACGGTCGACATCCACCGACATCACGTGGCTGTTGACGGGATGATCGACCAGATCGCCGTTGCGGTCGAAGAAATGGAACAGGAGGTCACCCACGGCGCCTCGCGCAAGCAGGGCCTCCCGATCCGCCTCCTTGAGAAAGCCGCCCCGAGAGAAGGTGGTGGCCGAGGCAATCCCGCCGACGCTCAGCAGAACGGCATCAAGCACGTCGGCCATTTCGAAAATCTCCTGCAGGCCGCAGCGCTCGATCAGTGCGATCTTGGTCTCGACGCTGTCGACGACGGCTGGTGTCGGCATCAGATAGCCGTCGCCCTGGAATATCTGAGCGAAGCGCCAGGCGAACTCGGCTGGGTTTACCCGGCGCACGACGCCGACACCGCCAAGCAGCGAAATCACCTTGAAATCGGTGAGCGACTTGGCGCTGATGAAGGGCAGGCTCGAGAACAGCGTCTGCCCCCAGCCGACGCCGACCCGCATGCCGGACTTCATCGTGTCCGACAGGAAACTGCCGGTCTTGGCGCTGATCGCTGGTATCGGATCGGCATTGGGTGCCGAAAGCGGCGCCACCAGCGCCTGCTGCAGCCCGAACGTCTTCTCCAGCGCGCGCTCAAGCCGCACAATTTCTGACAATTCGCTCTCGATGGTGATCTTCACTTCGTTGCGCGCCCGGGCATCCGCCAGCATGCGCACGATGGTGACGCGACCGACGCCGAGCACGTCGGCGATCTCGTTCTGCGTCATCTGTTCGACGAAATACATCCAGGCGGCGCGAATCCTGAGGCGATCCGTCCGGCTTTCGCTGGCGACCTGCTCGGTTGCCTCGCCTCGACCGTCTTCGCTTTCGCCCTGTCGTCGTCTGCCCAAGTCTGTCTCTCCCCCTGCGGCGACGGACGAGCGCGCTGCCGCCGATTCTGCATGCTGGTCTAGTATCGCCTATTGATCTACCAATCGATAGGAACAATGTAGAGAGTGGCGGCTGCCCCGCTTGGCGGCTATCCGCAGCAAATTTCAAGGCGATCCGCGATGCTCCGACAAATCTCCGAAGATGTCCGCGTCAATCTGAAGGATCGGCTGCGGGAAGTCCGCGAAATCATCCGCCAGAGCCGCCATGACGGCAGCGGCGATGCCAGCATCCTGCGCGAAGCAACCAGCCATCTGCCGCCGTTTCCGGGCAAGGGCATCGAAGGCCTGCTCAGCCATGCCGCCAGTGCCGTCGACGAGGCGTTGTCGATCGCTGAAGCTTTCGTCCCGCATGAGCGCCCGATCAAGGTGGACGGCACGACGGTAAAGGGCCTCGGCACCTATTTCCCGATCGGCAACGAGGACCGCCAGCTGAGCGCGGAGCGCCTGTTCCGGCGCGATATGTATTATCTGACCAAGGCGGTGCTTGCCGGCCTGAACATCGACAATGCCCGCATCCACGAAGCCGATTTCGCGGCCGTCCATGCCACGATGCGCAAGCGGCATGGCGACCTCCTGGCCGCCTTGGCCACGCCAGGCGCCGGACTGCAGGCAATCGCGGCGATCTGTTCGGCGCTGCTGGTCGAGTGCCTCAGCCAGCGTCCGGTTCGCTTTGCCGAGACCGTGCCGGAAACGCCGGCCGCGATTGCCGGCCGGGCGCTCGACATAAGCTGCCTGGCGCCGCTCGCTTTGGCCTGCGGCCTGGCGACCACCGGCAGCGACGGTGCGCCGGAGCCGGATATGCTGGAGATCGCGATCCTGGCGGCGGATATTCGCCACGACCGCATCGTTCAGGCCTGCGCCAAGGCAAACCCGATCGCTGAACTGACACCGGTGTTCGCCACCTTGCTTGCCCATCTGCCGTAATTAGCCGGTCTTGGCTAGCCTTCAGCGGCCATGGCCATGATCGCTTTCTTGGCGCGCTGGATGGAAGCCGGGCTCATCGAGAGTTCGGTCAGTCCCATCTTCACGAAGGTCGCAATGAGATCGGGACGGCCGGCCGCCTCACCGCACATGCCGACCATGATACCGGCGGCGACGCCGGCTTTTGCCGTTATTTCGATCGCCGACATGACGGCTGGATTGGTGACATCGTTGAGCTTGGCGACGGTCGGATTGAGCCGGTCGGCGGCCATGATGTACTGGGTCAGATCGTTGGTTCCGATCGAGAAGAAAGCGACCTCCTTGGCGAGCGCCGGGGCGATCAGCACGGCGGCCGGGGTTTCGATCATGACGCCGAGATCGAATGATGCGTACGGCACGCCTTCGGCTTTCAGCTCGGCCGTGCATTCGTCAACCAGCACGAGCGTCTGCCTGACCTCTGAGATGTCGGACACCATCGGCAGCATCACCTTGATGTTGCCGTGCACGGCGGCGCGCAGCAGCGCCCGCAGTTGGCGCTTGAAGATGTCGGGCCGGTCGAGACACATGCGGATGCCGCGCCAGCCGAGGAAGGGGTTTTCCTCGTCGGGAAATTCGATGCCGGCAATCGGCTTGTCACCGCCGATGTCGAGCGTGCGCACAATGACCGGATAAGGCGCAAAAGCCTTGGCCAGCGCCGCATAGGTCTCGGCCTGCATGTCTTCCGAGGGCAGATGCATATGGCGCATGAACAAAAGCTCGGTGCGGAACAGGCCGATGCCCATGGCACCAGCCTCTTGCGCCGCTTCGATTTCCTCAAGTGAGCCGATATTGGCCGCGACTTCAATGATCCTGCCGTCGGCGAGCGTCGGCGTCACCGTCTTGAAGATGGTCAGTCCGGCGCGCTCCTTTGCCGCCGCTTCGACGCGGCCGGCGAAATCGGCGCGGGTCGCCGCGTCGGGGTCGATGATCACATGGCCGGCATTGCCATCGAGTGCGACTTCTCGCGCGGTGCGCAAGGCATTGACCTGGCCGCCGAGGCCGAGCACTGCCGGAATGCCGTGCGAGCGCGCGATGATGGCGATGTGCGAAGTGGCGCCGCCATGGCCGCACACCACGCCGCCGATACGCTTCAGCGGCGCGCGTGCCAGATCCCAGGCACCGATGTCGTCGGCGATCAGGATAGCGCCTTCGGGGATGTTTTCGAGGCTGATATCGTCCTGCCCCAGCAACACGAGGCAGATCTGCCGCCCGACCGCATGAACGTCGTCCGCCCGGGCGTTGAGATAGTGATCGTCGACCGCGCTGAATTCGGCGGCAATGGTGGAGGCGGCGGTGATGACGGCGGAGACCGCGTCATTGCCGCCCTTGATCAGGCCCTCGGCCTCACCAGTCAGGCTGTCGTCGGCGGCGATATCGCGCAGCGCCGCGACGATGCCGCGGTCTCCAGCCGACAGGCTGTCCTGCGCCAACGCAAGATCCATGCGGGCCTGGACCGCGCCGACGGCTGTGCGGAACCTGTCGATCTCGCCTTCGATCTCCTCGGCCCGCAACACGCGGCCCCGTCCGGCGATATCGGGTGGGAAATGTGCAAAGGCCGGGCCGATGGCGAAACCTTCGCTGGCGGCCACGCCACGCAGGCGGTTTGCCCCGTCAGGTGCCGTCGGCACGGATCCGGACGCGGGTGCCGCTTCCTGCCCGGCATCATTCGCCGCGCTCTGCGCTTCCGCTTCATCATCCAGGCCAGCCCTCGGATTCTCGAGGTAGCCGATCAGCGCCTCGAGCGCCTCGATGGCATCGGCGCCATTCGCCCGCACCGTGACTTCCTGGTTCTCCTTGACCGCCAGCAGCATCAGCTTGACAGAACTCTTGGCGCTGACCGCCTTGCCGTCCTTGACCAGTTCGACGTCGGATTCGAAGCCCTTGGCGAGCTTCACGAACCGCGTCGCCGGACGGGCGTGCAAACCTTCATGCACTCGGACGATGGTCGAGCGTTCCATGGCAAATACTCTGGTTTTGGGCGCCGCTCCCAACATAGGCCGCGGCGCGAATGCTGTCAGGCGGCGATGGTGATGATCGCGCCGGTCTTCAGGGCGGCCACGAGCGCTTGTGCGTCGACTTGCGACGCACAGATCTCGCCCGGCCTCTCGGCCTCGGTAGCGCCGTTGAACGAAATGACCACATGACCCATTTCCAGCACCTTGCTCCACGCGCTGGAGCCGACCGCTGTGATAACAGCGGCAACCGGGCCGAGGGTGATCGAAGCGCCCTTGGCGGGCGCTCCGTCACTTGGTCCCTGCTCCGCCTTGTGGAGCACCGAAACCTCGGCAAGCTCCGGCGGCGAGCCATCCGCAAACAGGATGACCACGCCCCCTTCGGCAAGGTCCGCCACTTCGGGGCCGATGGCAGTGACCCGTGTTCTCAGCAGAACCGTCATATGGCGAACCTCATTTTTCTCAACTTTCCCTAGAGCGGTGAACCGCTCTATCTCTTTGTTTTGACGCAATTTCCAAGGGAAAGCATTGTGAGCTTTTCCCGGAGTTGCCTTAGAACACGATCAGACTGACGACCCAGGCGATCAGCACCGAGACCGGCCCCATGATCTGGCGGCTGATGAGCACCGCCGGAACGCCGATTTCGATCGTCTTCGGCTTGGCCTCACCGAGCGCCAGGCCGACGGGGACGAAGTCGCAGCCCACCTGGGTATTGTAGGCAAACAGCGCCGGCAGTGCCATTGCCGGCGAAATCGTGCCGTTGGCGATCTGCGGGCCGATAATGGCGACGCCGATGACCTGCGCGATGACAGCGCCTGGCCCGAGGATGGGCGACAGGAACGGCAGGCCGCAGATCGCCGAGATGATCAGCAGGCCGACGATGTTGTTGGCCAGCGGACCCATCGGCTGCGCCAGCACATCACCGATGCCGGTATACAGGATCAGACCGATGAGCATGGTCACGAAGGCCATGAACGGCAGCACGTTGCGGATGACCTGATCGATGGTGCGACGGCCGGCATTGAAGAAGATGCCGACGATACGTCCCATGACACGGCCGATCGTGCTGATGAGCCCGATCAGCCCACCTTCGCTCGGCAGCGGCTGTGGTGCCGCGGCCGCATTGTTGCTTGAACTCATCGCTGCTGCTCCCCCTGCAGTCGTGATCGTTTCGGATCCGTCCGCCATTGTGATGTTGGCCGGCTTCACGCCCGAAACGTAGATGTCCTCGGTGATGAACTGGGCCAGCGGCCCGGACTGACCGACCGGCGTCAGATTGACGGTCGGGATGCGCTTGCGCGGATAGACGCCGCATCGTGCGGTGCCGCCGCAGTCGACGACGACAACCGCCATCTCGCTTTCGATCGGTGGCGCCCTGAAGCCGTCGACGGCCTCGCCACCGGTCATGTCGGCAATAAGCTGCGCCACCGGGTGAATGCCACCACCGGTGACGGAAACAACCTTGCTGCGCTGTTCGGTCGGCTCGATGACGAGCGGGCCGCCCCAGCCGGTTTTGCCCTGGGTGATCCTTACGGCTTTGTATGTCTTGGCCATGATGTCCTCCCCGCCCTTACAGCTCGACGCCCTGGCGGCGTGCCATGATGGCGGTGATGCGTTCGGTCAGCATGCCCTTGAGCAGGATGACGACGAGGCCGACGATGGCGTACCAGATCGCCACCTTGACGTGGTAACCGGCAACGACGACGCCCTTCTTTTCCAGCTCCAGCAGCGCGACGAGAATGCCGCCCCAGACGAAATACTCGCCGGGATTGATGTGCGGGAACAGGCCGAGCGGCGGGTGCACATAGGACACGGCCGCGTCATAGAAGGCCGGCTTGTGCTTTTCTTCCAGGAACGATCCGAACGTATAGGCCATCGGATTGGTGAGGAAGAACACCGCCAGCAGCGGCAACAGCGTGTAGCGCGTCAGCGCGATCCGGCCGGCGCCGCGCGCCAGACCATGCACACGCTCTTCACCGACCAGTTCGGTGACCGCGTAGAAGGCCGTCATCAGCACCACCAGCGTCGGAATGATGCCGGTGACGAAGCCGGCGAAGACCTCGCCGCCCTTCTGGAAGATGCCGATAAAGTACTTGCCGATGGCGGTCAGCCAGCCGAGCTGCTCTTCCTGCTGGACGTCCTTCAGCTTTTCCTTGAACTGATCGACAGTGATCGGTCCGCTGTCCGCTTGTGCGAGGACAACGAGATGGTCGGAGGCATGCTCGACAGCGAGCTTGCCATGCAATGCGGCATCCGAGACCATGGCACCTGCGACATGCAGATTGTGCACGGCCATGTCGGCATGCTGCGCCAACAACGAAAATACAGACATTTCTCCTCCTTATGCCACCCGCCAGTTGATCCCAGTCGGTGCGCGGCGTCCTCTATCCCTTTGATTTAGAGCCCGAAATCCTCCGGCTCTAAGCCCTTGCTATGTTCAAGCCGGACAGGCCCGGCTTCTTCCCCGGCTCCGACCGTGTCTTGTCGATCTGCTCGATCGCTCGTTTCACGGCCTCGGCCACACCGGGTTCCCCCTCCCCCATGATTGCAGGGTTGGACCGGAGTTTATCGAGGGGAACACCCTCGAACTCTTCATGTCTTTTGAACTTGGTGAAGACGGAACGGCCGCTCATCACCATCAGGCGGCGCACGACCAGATCGGGTGTCACCACCACGAGCGCGATGGTGCCCTTGGCCAACCGACCGCGAAAATTGCCGGCTCCGACGAAGCCGTCCTTGTACTGGTCGGTGACGCCCCTGAAGACATCCGAATAGTGCCGCATCTGCAGCCAGACGCCGAGCGACTGCAGCGCCCACACGATAACCAGCAGAAGCAGTCCCCACTGCCAAATCGCCATTCGGTTCTCCTCCCGAAGCCTCAGTTGAACCGCACCTTGGACCGGCGCGTGACAACAGCAAAGTGAGAACATTTGTTTCCGAGAATGTCAATATGTATGATATTGACCTCGGCTGCGGTCATCCACAGGGACGCTGACCGATTTCGGCCGTGGCGCCATTGTGCTAGGCTGACCGGGAAACAGGATACGAGGAAGATGGATCTGCCCTTCAGGGACGAACTGGCCTTGATGCCCGATCTTCGCCATCGGCTGCGGCAGCTGCGCTGGTTCCGCGCCACTTTTCGCGGCAGCGCGAAGGTGGTCTCGGACACGTTCGGCGTGCGCTTCGAGATCGACGAGGCTAAGCTCACCAGGGCCTTTCTCGACTGGGTCGAGATCATGGAGGCGCAGAAGCGCTTCGCCGCGATCGACCGCGCTGACTTCATCGTCTTTGCCGCCGGCCTCGTGCTGCGCGAGTTGATAAAACAGGCGCCGGCAAAAGAAATCTCCGGCCTCACCCAGCTGATCGAGACGGAAACGAACGCCGGCACGCTGGAAATCGTCCGCTTCTGGCCGGAGGGTTTCCTCTACACCAACTACTGCGTCTCGGTGATTTCGGCGATCCACGAGCAGGAATTCGGCACCGCCCCCGGCATCGACAAATGCGCCGACGATTTGCGCACATGGTGGTCCTATCGCGAGAATGTGACCGAGATGCCGGCCTATGCGGTGGCTTTCCTCGACCGCTTTCTCGGCGCCGAACCGAACTGGATCACCCCGGATCGCGCGCAGTCCCGGCAAGCCATGCAACGGGCGCTCGGGTCTTCCCGTGCGAGCGATGCGTTACGCCAGCTTTGAGCCCGCTCTTCACGCCCCCCAAAAACGCACGCGCTATTGAACATTTGACTTTTTGCCGATAGCGATGTGCGAAAATTGACTCGAGAGGGAAACGCGTGGCGCGACCAAGGCCTATTATTTTCGATTGCGACGGCGTTCTTGTCGACAGCGAGCCTCTGGCCGCCCGCGCCTATGAGCGCGTCTACGAAAAGCACGGCATGCCCGGCGTCAACACCAGCATCATCGCCCAATGCATCGGCATGAAGCAGTCCGACATCATCGCCAGGATCAAGGAATTGACCGGCCACCAGTTTCCGGCGACGGCGGACGGCGACATCTGGGCCGAGACCAAGGTGCTGTTCTCGCAGGAATTGAAGCCGACACCGGGAATCACTGCGTTTCTGGAGACGCTTGCGGGCGACCGCTGTGTCGCCTCGTCCTCCTCCGTTGAGCGCATAAACCACAGCCTTGCCGTGACCGGGTTGGTGCGTTTCTTCGGCGACGCGATCTACAGCTCCTCGATGGTCAAGAACGGCAAGCCCGCGCCGGACATCTTCCTCTTCGCGGCGGACAAGATCGGCGCCAATCCCGTTGACTGCATCGTCATCGAAGACTCGCCCTTCGGCATCCAGGGCGCGGTCGCCGCAGGCATGACGGCGATCGGCTACACCGGTGGCGGCCATACCTATGCCGAGCACGCCGCGCGGCTGACAGCTGCCGGTGCCGATTTCGTCTGCGCCGACTGGCAAGAAGTTAGCCGGCAATTGGCCGGGCTCGGTGTGCCGGCCTAATCTGTCAGCGAACAGGCAGTCCAAGGCGCACCGATTCGTCGGCCGGGATCACTGGCCCGACACGGAAATTGAAGGACAAGACCCTCGTCGCACCGGTGTCGACCTCGCACCGGAAGCCCAGATGGTACCATGTGGTTGTCGTGCGGAAGGCGACATCCGGGGCGTCGAGGATATTACCGACCTTCAGCGGAACACTTGGGATCAACTCGGGGAAATACGAGGCGTCCAGCAGTTGCTGCTGCAACGCGCTGGCGCAAAGTTTGGCGGCACGCTGGCCGCGAGGCACGCCGCCCTTCGAGGTCGTGGCCAGCGCATCGCCGGTAGCGCCCTGTGAATAGAGCTTGCGGACGCCCGGGAGGCCCGAAGCGTTCCGAGATGCAGACTTCTCGGGCTTTGAGGGGCTGGGCTTCGGCGCATTTGTGGGTTTGGGCTTCGGCGCATCGGCTGATGTGGGAAGGTCGATCTCGCTGCCGCCGCCATCGGCAGCCAAAGGCGCTGGTGCCGCGCCCCGTTGCTTGGCGGCATCGAGCGCCGCCTGATTCTCCGCCTGCTGTTTGGCTGCTTGTGATTTATATATCTCCTCGGTTGAAGCTGCCTGCGTCTCCTGTGTGGGCTCGGCGTCCTTCGCCGCGGTTGCCGGCTTCTCGTCGGCCTTGGTTGAATCTGGCCGGCCCTCGGAGTCTACCGGAGTGGCGGATTGGTTCTCCGCCTGCTTCGGCACGACAGGCGGCTTCGAAGCATCCTTGGCCGGTGACGGCGAGTTGTCTAGAGCGCTGCCCCCATCCAGGGATTTCCTGGGGCCGGTATCCTTGTCGCCGAACTGAAAAACAGGCTTCAAAACCTCAACTGGCGAGGGCTTCTGAGGTCGCTTTTCCGGCGGAGGTGGTTTTTCGACTTTCTGCTCGGGCGGTTTTTCAACCTTCGTTTCCTGCGGCTTTTCGGCCTTGGGCTCCTTTGGGGGCGGCGCCGGCGGGGGTCTCGGCTTTGGCTGATCGGGCGCAGGCACGAGCGCGACGTTTACCGCCTGTTCCTGCTGCGGCTGTTGGGGAGGCGCCGGGAATTTGTAGACCAGGAACGCAGCGATGAGCGCATGCAGGATCAGCGATGCGGGCAAAGCCCACAACAGATGCCGCCGTTCTCCTGTCTCGCTCTTCATCCTGACCGATGTGGAATGAAATAGCGGCGGCTTCAAGCATAGGCATTGGATTTGCGCAATCTAGCCTCTGACAGCTTGTCGATTTGGATCATTATACCCTGCGGTAGCCCGACCAAGGTGCTGGGCGACGCAACAAGCGGCGGCCCACGATCCGGCCCATCATGACCTGGGATCAGCCAGTTCGCCGCCACCAGGATGGACGCCAATGCGGCCGACTGCATCGTCATCGAGGACTCGCCCTTCGGCATTCAGGGCGCGGTCGCCGCCGGCATGACCGCGATCGGCTACACCGGTGGCGGCCATACCTATGCCGAGCACGCTGCGCGCCTGACGGCTGCCGGTGCCGATTTCGTCTGCGCCGACTGGCAAGAAGTTAGCCGGCAATTGTCCGGGCTTGGCGTGCCGGCCTAATTCAGCGGATACTTGGCGAATCCACGACTGGCCCATTCGCCAGGCGGGACCAATGACCCCACACGGAAATTGAAGGACAGGACCCTCGTCGCATCGGGGTCGACTTCACACCGGAAGTTCAGATTGTACCAGGCGTTTCTGGTGCTGAAGGCGGCCTGCGGAGGATTGAGAACATTGCCTTTGTCCAGCGTAATGGTTGGCACCCATTTGACCGTATAGTCGGCACTTTGCAGTTCCCGGCTGAGGACATTGCCGCAAAGGGTGGCCACGCGTTGACCGCGCGGCACATTCTCCATGGAGCTTGTAGCGAACGCATTGCCGGTTGCCCCTTGCGAGTAAAGCTTTCTGACGCCCGGAAGGCCGGAATAGATCGGTGATCCTGCAACGTCGTCGTTGGTGGGATTTGACCTTCCAGCATTCCCGATCGGCGCTTTGAAAGCTCTTGCGGGCTTGAACGTCATTGTCTTGGCAGGTTTGGCTTTGGGCTTTGCCTTTCCAGTCGAGGCTGGAGGCGCCGGCTTGTCGCCGATCTCAGCCGCCAATGGCTTTGGCGTCACGACGGCTTGCTTTTCGGCGGGTTGCGGTGCGGGTTCCTGTTTGTCCGGCTGCTGTTTGTCGGTTTCCTCGGTCGCCTGCTTCTCCTCGCTTTGCGCGGGCTTTTCGTCCGGCGCAGCGGTGGCTGGCTTCTCGTCAGACTTGCTGGGCTCTGCCTTCTGCTGTGGCGTTGCAGGCGGGGCGGGCTGGGTTGGCGCGGGTGTCGGTGCTACAGGCGGCTTCGCCGCCTCATCCTTGGCCGGCGACGGCGTGCTGGGCTTAGCGCTGCTTCCGTCGAGCGATTTCTCCGGCCCGGTATCTTTCTGGCCGTACTGGAAAACGCGCTTCAGAACCTGGTCGTCTGGCGGCTTCGGCGGTTCCGGAGCCGGCTTTTGTTCAGGCGGCTTTTCAGCCTTCTTTTCAGGTGTCGGCTCAGGTGGCTTTGGAGCAGGTTTCGGCTTGGGCTTCTCGGGTGGCGGCACGATCGCGACATTGACGGGCTGTTCCTGCTGAACCGGCTGCTGCTCGGGTCTCGGCAGGCCATAGACCAGAAACGCCGCGATGAGCGCATGCAGGATCAGCGATGCGGGCAAAGCCCACAGCAGATGCCGCCGCCGTTCTCCTGTCTCGCCCTTCATCCTCACCGATGTGGAATGAAATAGCGGCGGCTTCAAGCATAGGTGGTGGATTGGCTTGATTTAACCGCTGACAGGTTGGTGATCGGATGACGACGCGCAGACCCCAGGTCAGCCAGTTTGCCGCTGGCGCGGGATCCCGTCCAGAAACCGTTCGTCCAGCCGTGTCTCGCCAAACCAGTTCAGCCGGTTGATGCTGATGAAGCCGGCATCGATCGCCTCGTTTTCGTCACCCGGCTGGCTGTCATGGGCCCGACCGCGCGGCACCGTGATGATAGTGCGATCGCCATCGCTTTCCACGATCTCGGCCTTGCGGGCGATCTTGTCGCGACCGATGCGCGGCTGCCGGATTTCGGCCGGCAGCGCCGTTGGCAGGTTGACGCTCAGCCAATGACCCTCCGTCGCCCATTCTGCGCGCGATTGCCACAACGAGGCGATTAGCGCGCCAAGCCATTGGTCGTCGCCATCGGTGAAATCAGGATTTTTCACGCGTGAGAAGCCGATGGCTGGAACGCCCCAGAACGTCGCCTCCCGCGCAATGCCGAGCGTACCGGAATAGGCAAGGTCCTCGGCAACGTTGCGGCCATCGTTGACGCCCGACAGCACAAGGCCCGGCTTCCCGGAATCGGCGAACAGCCAGGTCATGGCGCTTACCACGCAATCGGCCGGGGTGCCGGAACAGGAGTACCAGTTCGGTTTGACGCGCCGCATGGTCAATGGCCTGGCAATCGTCAATGACGAGCCGGCAGCGATGCGCTTGCCGTCGGGCGCGACCACCCAGACATCGTCGCTCAACGCGCCGGCCGCATTGACCAGACGGGCAAGCCCCGGCGCTTCGATGCCGTCGTCGTTGCAGATCAGAATTCTCATCGTTTTCTTGCCTCCGACACCACTATGCGCTGGCCGGTGCGGCATTGCGTGCGCAGCGACGGGATGTGGGTTTGCAGATCGCCGAGAAGGTCCGGCGTGCAGGAATGACCGAGTGCGGCGGGACGGCCGGCCTTCTCCCAGATGTCGACATTGCCCGACAGCGTCGGATGGGTCGGCATGCGCACCCAGTCCGCCCGGCCGGCCTTGTGCAACAGATCGCCCGGCGAGCCTGACGGCAGATGGCCGGTAAGCAGCACCGGAAAACCGGAATGGTCGGCACGCGGCAAGAGGCGCGACGACGGGCCGGCTTCACCCATGCCGTCATCCGCCAGCAACGGCGTGGACGGCAGGGGATCAGCATCGGCCCAGTCGGCTGCTTCCTGCAAGCGGCGGCGCAGCAACGCGCAAACACCCGGCAACAAGGCTGCCGTGGCGCCGATCTGCGCTTCCAGGGACGAACGCATGCCGGCATGGATCGCGAACGGCCCAGGCAAGGCCGCGATCAGCTCCAGCGACCGACCCGAGAGCGGCGTCGGCAAAAGACACCCGTCCGAATGCCTCGCCACCCATTGCGAGATTTCACGCGCACGCGCCGCCCCCGGCACCGGATCGGCGCCATAGGAAGCATCGAGGACAAGCAGGTCGCAGTGCGGGATCGTATCCATGACGAAGACATTGCTGTCCGGCACCACATCGGCCGAATAGGCGACGAGGCTCTCGCCATCGTCCACGGCAAACCAGACGCCGCCCACGACATGCCCCGAGCGTCCCGTCCGGATCGTGAGATTTCCGCTCTTCAGCGTATCGCCGGGTTCGAACAATTCGATGCGGTCTTCGGGAAAAGGGAACCGCCTGAAATCCTCGGGCTCAGCATAGCCCGCGAGCGTGGCAGGCGCCTCATTGCGGGTCTCGGCCGTCATGAAAATCCGGCCGGCATAGCCGCGCGACAGCAGCCAGCTCAGCGCGCCGACATGATCCTCATGCGCATGCGAGACGAACAGCGCGTCGATATCGGCGACCGACCCGTTCAGCGCCGGATAGTAGTCCGCGCCCGAAGCGCCAACCTTGATGCCGACGTCGAGCAGGATGCGATCCTTGCCGCTGCTGACAGCAAGGCTGGTGCGGCCCTTTTCGCCAAAGCCGCCGAGCAGGTCGAGCATCATCACGATGCCGCCCCCGCCGCCGGGATCAGCCAGCCGGACCGTATCCGCAGACGCGCCTGGGCTCCGCTCTCCAGCACAACCGGGTCGGGCTGTTCGAAATGCAAGGTGAGATCGGGACTGGTCGAAGGCGTGAATTCGATGCGCGCCGAGCCACCCTGGTAGATCACCCGCTTGACCAGGCCATCGAAGCCGGGACCGTCCGGCGACACGTCGAGATCGGCCGACCGGCAGCAGATCTTGGCGCCAGCGCGCGGCCGCTGGCCTGGCCGGCAGCGGACAACCAGTTCAGCGCCGAGAACCCGGACCTTGCAGTGGCCTCTTTCTTCCGCGCTCAACACATCCGCGGGCAGCAAAATGCCTTGCGAAATGAAGGATGCGACCATTTCATTTGCCGGCTCATGATAGAGCTCGCGCGGCGTCGCCAGCTGGGCAAGGCGCCCGCCATCCATCACCGCGATGCGGTCGGCCAATGCCATCGCCTCGGCCTGATCATGGGTGATGTAGACGATGGTGGTGCCGGTGCGCTTGTGGAAGGATGCGAACTCGTCCTCCATCGATGCCCTCAGATGCACGTCGAGATTGGCCAGCGGCTCGTCGAACAGCACCAGCGAGGGCGCGGCGACAAGGCAGCGCGCCAGCGCCACGCGCTGGCGCTGGCCGCCGGAAAGATTGGCCGGCCGGCGATCGCCCAGCCCTTGCAGATTGACCAGGGCCAGTGCGTCTTCAACCTTCCGGCGGGCGACGGCCTTATCGAGCTTCGCCACCTTCAACGAATAGCCGATGTTCTCGGCCACCGTCATATGCGGCCACAGCGCATAGTTCTGGAAGACGATGCCGACGCGCCGCTTTTCCGGCGCGACGCTGCCGCCCTTGCCCGACACGACCTCGCTGCCGATGCGGATTTCGCCCGAAGTCACTTTCTCGAATCCGGCCACCAGCCTCAGCAACGTCGTCTTGCCGCAGCCGGAAGGGCCGAGCACCGCCAGGAACTCGCCGTCGGCGACGTCGATCGACACGTCCTTGACGGCGTCGAAATTGGCGAAGCTCTTGGTCACATTGTCCAGGCTCAATCGCGCCATGGCAGCACTCCGGTCGGAAGGTAGGGGGCAAGCAGATTGGTGACCAGCATCAGCACGAAGGTGACCGCCACGGTGATGACGGACATCGCCGCCGCATAGTTGGAATCGCCGCCCTGCTCGAAGGAGAACATCACCACGCCGATGGTTTCCGAGCCCGACGACCACAGCAGCGCCGAAACGGTGAGTTCGCTCAGTGCCGTCATGAAGATCAGCAGGCCGCCGGCGATCGCCGCCGGTGCCACCAAGGGAAAGATGATCGTGCGCATGCGCGTGAACAGCCCGGCGCCGGCCACTTGCGCAGCCTCCTCCAGCGCCCGGTCGATCTGGTGATAGCCGCTGATGGTTGGCCGCAGCGCCAGCACCAGGAAGCGGGCGAGATAGGCGTAGAGGATGATCCAGACGGTGTTGTAGAGCTGGATGCCGGTCAGCGGGATCGGCCGCAGGAACATGAGCAGCGAGGCGATGGCCAGCACCACACCGGGCAGTGCATAGGGCAGTTCCACCGACAGATTGAGCAGCCGCACCCAGCGCTGCTTGCCCCAGGCGATCAGATAGCCGATCGGCACGGCAACCAGGACCGCGAAGAAGGCCGCCGCGATCGACAGCCAGAAGCTGTTGAAGAAGGCGCGGCCGGCCGCGTCATGCTCGAACAGCACGAAGCGATAATTGTCGAGCGTCGCCGTCTTGGCGGTGAGCGCGATGCCGTAGCCCGGCACCAGCGATGTCAGAACCAGCCCGAACAGCGGCAGGAACAGCACTACGATGATCAGCAGCCACATGCCGGCCTGCACGGCGGGCCGCCAGCGGCCGAGTTCGTATGGCTCGGCCGAAAGCGATGTGGAGCTGATGCGATAGTCGCGGCGGCGGCTCATGATCTCCTGGGCAAGGATACCGGCCATGGCGATGATGCCGATCAGCACCGACAGGAACGCGGTTTCGCCGAGGACGGCGGGGCCGCCGCCGGCCAGCTTCTGATAGATCAGCGTCGGCAGCACGAGATAGTTGGCGGGAATGCCCAGAAAGGCCGGAATGCCGAAATTGCCGACGCAGGAGACGAAGGCGAGTGCGGCGGCCGCCATGATCGACGGCGTCATCAAGGGCAGCACGATGGTGACCAGCACGGTGAACCAGCCGGCGCCGCCCGCCCGCGCCGCTTCGACCAGCTCGCGCGGCAGCTTGCGCAGGCCGGCGCGCACCAGCAGGAAAACCAGCGGGCCATACTGCACGCCGAGCAGCAGGATGATGCCCGATGTCGAATAGAGCGGATTCCTGGTACCGAGCGGCGGTGCCGCCCCGAACAGCTTGAGGAACGGGCTTGCCGGGCCGAACAATTGCAGCCAGGCCAGCGCCGTCACCTGCGGCGCGATCATCAAGGGCATGACGTAACAGAGCACCATGGCGCTGCGAGCGCGGATATCGGTCAGAGTGACGAGGACGGCCACCAGCGTACCCGACAACACCGCAAGCAGGGTGCCGCCGATACCGACGACCAGTGTGTGCCAGGTGGCGACCCAGGTCGCCGGACTGGCGAGCCCCGCCTTTATCGCGACGGCCGACAGCGTGCCGCCGGGTGCCACGATCTCCTTGATCAGGCGCAGCATCGGCAGCAGCGAAAGCAGGACGATGACGATGGCCACCGCCGCCGTCAGGACCATTTCCTGGCCCCGGCTTTCCCTGATCCGTGTTGACATGATTGCTTTCCTGGGATCGATCAGCCGATGCGCTCGGGTTTCGCAGTCGGCATGCCGCTAGGGGGGCATGCCGACTGGATTGCCGGCTCAGCCGCCGAACAGTTCCGAGAACTTCGCCTTGTCGGCGTCGGTCTTGGCGACGATTGCCTTGGTGTCGAACGACATCACCTTGACCTTGACGCCTTCCGGCAGCCATTCGGGGCGGCCGACCGAGGCGCGCGCCGGCAGATAGCCCATCGAAAGCGCAAGCTTCTGGCCGTCATCGGAAAGAATGAAGTCGACGAACTTCTTGGCGCCATCGACATTCCTGGCGGTCTTCATGATGGCGACCGGTTCGGTCACTGCCGGCACACCTTCCGAGGGGAACACGAACTCGACCGGGGAACCCTTCTTCTTGGCGTTCATCGCCATGAAGTCGACGAGGATGCCATAGGGCTTCTCGCCCGAGGCCACCGACTTCAGCACCGCACCATTGCCGCGCACGCTGACGGTGTTGTTGGTCTTCAGCTTCTGGAAGAAATCCCAGCCATAATCGGCGTCGCCGACGAAGCCTGAAAGCAGGTAGGCGGCGGCACCCGAATAGAGCGGGCTCGGCATGACCAGGCCATCTGCATAGGCCGGCTTGGCGAGATCTGCCCAATGCTGCGGCTTCTCGGCCGCAGCGGTGTTGTAGACGATGCCGGTGGTGATCAGCTTGCTGCCGAAATAGGTCTTGTCGGCATCATAGGCATCCGCTTCGATGCCTTCGAGCTTTGCCTCGGGATAGGGCAGCAGCCGGTCGTCCTTCTTCAACAGCTCCATCGAGACCGCATCGGCGATCAGAAGCACGTCGGGCTGCGGGCTGCCGGCGGCAAACTCGGCCGCCATCTTAGTCAGGATATCGCTCGTTCCCGAGCGATAGATATTCACATCGATACCCGGCTGTGCCTTCTTGAAGGCATCCACGGTCTTGGCCGCGTCGGCTTCTGGTTGGGACGTGTAGAGCGTCAGTGTTTCGGCGTTTGCCACCCCGGCAAACAAAGTTGCCGCGAGTGCCAGCTGGCTGGCCAGCAGCTTGATGAAGTGCGTCTTCAATGAGACCTCCTGTCTTGTCTGTGCATGACCGGTCCGGCTCTGGCCGGCTCCCCGTCTCTTCCTCCCTGCACGGCGCATATGACTGGTGGATGACACTGCGCGTGAAACCCACAAAATATGTTCATATGTACGATGTCAATTACAAATGAACAGAAATGTGCAACAATCGACACGCCGAAGATCCGGCATCAGTTGACATCCGGCCGGTGTTTCCTTGATGAGCACCGGGCAGGCCACGGCTCATGAGGGACAGGAACCGATGACCACAGAAAAACCCAGACAGGCTCGCCTGCCGATGGTCTCGTCGGACCTTACCGTCAAGACGGCATGGCTCTACTATGTCGAAGGTTTCACCCAGGAACAGATCGCCGAAAAGCTCGATGTCTCCAGGGTGAAGGTCATGCGTACCCTGGCCTCGTGCACCGCCGAAGGCATCGTCGTCACCATGATCAACGCGCCGACCGCCGGACAGGTGGCGCTCGAGCGGGAGCTGGAAAAGCGCTGGGGTCTGAATGCCGCCGTCGTCATCCCGACGCCTTCGGCGCATGACCATCTGGAGAAGGCCATCGGCCACGCCGTCGCGGCCTATCTCGGCGAGCAGATGCAGGACGGCATGACGTTGGCGATCGGTGGCGGCGCGACCCTGCATGCCAGCCTCGGCTTCCTTGCCCGCCGGCAGTTGAAGCGTGCCTGCGTGGTGGCGCTCGTCGGCAGCCTGCCGCATTCGCAATGGATCAATCCATCGATCGTCGCAGCCAAGGTCGCAGACGTCTTCGAGGTCGACAGCTACCAGATCACCGCGCCGGTGACGGTCGACAATTCCTCGCTGCGTGATCTCCTCTGGGCACAGCCGGCCCTGCAGGATGTGCGCCAACGCGCGGCGACCGCCGACATCGCGCTGCTCACCGTCGGCGACATGTCGCCGGACGCCACCATCTTCCGGCACGGCATCGTGCCGTCATCGCTGATCGCTCCGCTGAAAGCGAAGGGCGCGGTCGCCAACATGCTGTGCTATTTCGTCGATGCCGCCGGCGGACTGGTCGACCACGAGGTCAACAGCCGCGTCATGGCCATCGATCTCGATGTGGTCAGCAACGTGCCTAATGTCGTTCTTGCCGCGGGCGGCAAGCGCAAGGTCGCGGCGATCCTCGCCGCGCTGAAAGCCGTCGACACCAACGTGCTGATCACCGACAGCGATACCGCCACGGCGCTGCTTGCCAAGGGCGGCTGAGCCGGTTCGACTGGCTCCGGTGTTTCCCGCTAAATGAGCCCGCGCTCGCGCAAAAAATCCTCGACACCAACATGGGTCATGGATTCGAATTCGGCGACCGCCTCGGCCACCCGCTTGCGCTGCGCCGCCAACAGCGTGAACACCTGCTTCATCTCGCCGGAAACGCCAAAACGGCTCCACCGCTCGGCGATGTGCGTGGGCAAGCCGATGTCGGCGCAGAACGCCTCCAGGCTGTCATAGCCGAGGCTGGCGACGAGCTGCCTGGTCTCGTCCGCCGACATGCGCGGCTCGAAGGCGTGGTCGTGCAGGCGCTGCGCCACCAGCTTGATGTCGGATGGCGACGCGCCCATGACCTTGCCGAACAGGGTTTTGACGTCAGACGGGTCGAATGCAGGCATATTTTGGCCTCCCTGGATCGCAATCCAGATAGAACATGGGTCAAGGGTCGGCGCCTGACAAGTCGTTTCTGTCGTAAGCCGGCGCATCATTCGGCGCCGGCTTCTGCTTGATGGATCAGACCAGCAGGCCCATCGGATTTTCAAGGAGGCGCTTGAAGGCGACCAGCAGTTCAGCCCCCAGGGCGCCGTCGACGGCGCGATGATCGGTCGACAGCGTCACCGACATCACCGTGGCGATCTTGATCTCGCCGTTCTTGACCACCGCCCGCTCCTCCCCGGCGCCGACCGCTAGGATGGTCGCATGCGGCGGGTTGATGACGGCAGCAAAATCCTTGATGCCGAACATGCCGAGGTTGGACACCGCCGTGGTGCCGCCCTGATACT